>CALRIY020000002.1:0-137210 GCA_943364975.1 Synechococcus sp. UW140 | reverse complement strand
CTAAAAAACTGATCCTCACAGCAATCGCAAGGAAACTTCTTGTTCTTTGTTTTGCTGTTTGTAAATCTGAACAGCCTTATCAAATAAATTATTCTCGACCACAATTAATTTGACAAAGAGCTTTTTATACAGTATCTCAAAAACAATTTACATAAAGTTACGAGTGTCATTCCCGTCCCAAAGGGATCCCCTTGGGACATGTTTTTGGCGGGAATCCATTAAAATGGACCCCCGACAGAAACGTTCGGCCAACGGCCACGTTGTGGGGGTGACAGAGCTATTTTTGAGATGGTTTCTAAAAAAAAATTCTTGCTTTTGTGAAACTTCTATCGTAATATTACGATAAACAAAGACACCTATGGGACTCTCCAAAACAGAAGAATTCACACTCAAACAGAACCGGCTGGCCGGCTACGCCAAAGCACTGGCGCATCCTGCCCGCGTGGCGATCGTAGAGTTTCTCTCCACCTCCAACGCCTGTATGTGCGGTGATATCGTTGAAGTGCTCCCTCTTTCACAGTCCACTGTTTCGCAGCATCTGCGAGAACTGAAGAATGCCGGACTCATCAAAGGCTCCATCGACGGCACGTCGGTCTGCTACTGTCTGGATGAAAAGGGATGGAAAGAGATGCAATCGATGCTCGGGGAATTCCTGGTGACCATGAAGAAGTGCTGTTAAAAAAATTTACTATCAATCATCGTAATATTACGATCACATTAATGGAAAGGGTCAGATCATGAACTCGAACGAAACGAAAGAACCTTGCTGCGGTACCGATTGCTGCTCATCCGCAAAAGGGGGAAAATAACATGTCCACAGACCAGGAACTGAAAGATCTCGTGAAAGAAAAGTACGGTGAGATCGCGCTCCAATCCAAAGAAGAGAATGAATCATCGTGCTGCGGTAGCGGCGGTTGCTGCACCACGCAATCGGAGTTCACGGTCATGTCCGAGGACTATTCCCATCTCCCCGGTTACGTTGCGACCGCGGACCTCGGACTCGGATGCGGACTTCCCACGGAATTCGCTCAGATCAAAACGGGCGACACTGTTGTGGATCTCGGCTCCGGCGCCGGTAATGATGCGTTCGTTGCACGCTCCATCGTCGGCGAGAGCGGGCATGTGATCGGCATCGATATGACCGAACCGATGCTCGAGAAAGCGAATAAGAACGTCAAAGCGCTCGGATTCACCAATGTTGAATTCCGTCTCGGTGATATCGAAAACATGCCGATCGACAATAATACTGCCGATGTGGTGGTCAGCAACTGCGTGATGAATCTTGTGCCGGATAAACAGAAGGCATTTGCGGAAACTTTTCGTATCATGAAGCCGGGCGGACATTTCTCCATCTCGGATATCGTCCTGAAAGGCGAACTGCCGGAAAATATCCGCTCCGCTGCGACGATGTACGCCGGCTGCGTCTCCGGGGCGCAACAGGAAGAAGAATACCTTCGGACGATCAGTGAAGCCGGATTCGTCAACATCACCGTCCAAAAGGACCGCGAGATCAACATCCCGAACGAACTGCTGGTGAAGTATATTTCGTTGGAGGATGCACTCGAATACCGTAAAAGCGGTGCCGGCATTTTCAGTATTACAGTGTATGCCGAAAAACCGTAATCAATGATTTTTTAAAAACCTACGAAATTGAAAATGGACAATTGACAATGGATCATTGTCGCTGTTCATTTTCAATTTTCCATTGTCAACTGTCAATTGCACTTATGCGTATCCTCATCCTCTGCACCGGAAACTCCTGCCGATCGCAAATGGCGGAAGGGTTCCTGAAATCATTCGATCCCTCGCTGGAGGTCTTCTCCGCCGGGACCAAAGCCGCCGCACGGGTCCACCCTCTTGCGGTCAAAGTGATGAATGAGATCGGCATCGATCTTTCGTCGCATCATCCCAAGACGGTCGATCAGTTCCTCACCCAATCCTTCGATTATGTTGTCACCGTCTGCGGAAATGCGAAAGAGACCTGTCCCGTTTTCATCGGCGATGTCCGCCATCGGGTGCACATCGGTTTCGACGACCCTGCGGAGGCTGCCGGAACGAACGAAGAGATTCTCGCTGTCTTCCGGCGTGTGCGGGGGGAGATCAATAATGCTTTCTATAATTTTTACCGGGACCTGAGATGAATCCCCTCACGAAGAAACTATCATTTTTGGACAGGTATCTGACCGTCTGGATCATATCCGCAATGCTCATCGGCGTCTTCACCGGATATCTGTTCCCCGGTATCGTGCAGTTCTGGAACTCCATGAGCAGCGGAACGACGAACATTCCCATCGCCGTCGGACTCATTCTGATGATGTATCCTCCTCTGGCGAAAGTGAAATATGAAGAACTGGCGGATGTCTTTAAGAATAAAAAAGTGCTTCTCCTCTCCCTCGTACAGAACTGGCTCATCGGCCCCGTGCTGATGTTCCTGCTCGCAATCATCTTCCTCCGTGATTATCCTGAATATATGGCGGGACTCATCATGATCGGACTCGCGCGCTGCATCGCCATGGTCATCGTCTGGAACGAACTGGCGCAGGGGGATACCGAATACGCTGCAGGGCTTGTCGCCTTCAACTCCATCTTTCAGGTGCTCTTCTTCCCCGTCTATGCCTATCTGTTTCTCACGCTCTTCCCCGCGTGGTTCGGCATCCGGACGTTCGTTGTGGATATCACTATCGGACAGATCGCGGAGAGTGTCTTCATCTACCTCGGCATCCCGTTCATCGCCGGCATGCTGACGCGCTTCGCACTGCTGAAAGTGCGGACGAAAGAATGGTACAATCAGAAATTCATTCCGAGGATCTCTCCGTTGACGCTTGTCGCTCTGTTATTCACCATCATGGTGATGTTCTCGCTGAAAGGAGAATACATCGTTGCGATCCCGATGGATGTCCTGCGCATTGCGCTTCCACTGGTCATCTATTTCGTGATCATGTTCTCCATCTCGTTTTATCTCGGGAAAAAGAGCGGCGCGGGATATGAAAAGACAGCCACGCTCTCCTTCACTGCCGCCAGCAATAATTTTGAACTTGCCATCGCTGTAGCTATCGCTGTCTTCGGCATCCACTCCGGTGCGGCATTCGCAGCGGTGATCGGTCCGCTGGTGGAGGTCCCTGTGCTGCTCGCCCTGGTGAACGCATCGCTGTGGATGAAGAAGAAATACTTTACCCCCCTCAACACGGTCTGACTTCAATATCGGTCATTCTCATTATCGCGACCATCAAGCGCAGATCTTTGCCAAAAAGAAGAATTCAAATCTTTCTCATCGAAAAAGCCTCTTAATTTAAGAGGCTTTTTTCTGGCACGCTATATGAGTGATTACTCATATAGTCATTATCCATCACATGGAGCACCGGTGCGGAAAACACAGCATGAACTGAAAGCGGATATCTTGGGTGCGCTTGCTCACCCGAACAGGATTCGTATTCTTGAATTTCTTCACCAGGGTGTGAAATGTAACTGCGAGATCGCTCCTGCGCTGGATCTTGAACAATCCAACCTCTCTCGCCACATGAAGATTCTCGTCCAGGAAGGAATCGTTGTCTCATGGAAAGACGGTCTGCGCGTAAATTATAAGGTGGCCGATAACCGGATCTTCGAGATCATCTCTCTTGCCGGAAAGATCTCACATTCCGAAGCAAAGATCCGTGCGGAAGTATTCGAAGAAATATCACAACCGGTATGAAAGTGAATTCGTTATGCTCATTAAAGTATTAGGCTCAGGCTGTGCAAACTGCAAAACGCTGGAACTGCGGACCGCCGAGGCGCTGCAGCAGCTGAAGATCGATGCGCAGATCGAAAAAGTAACGGACTATCAGCGCATTGCCGAATTCGGCGTGCTCCGCACTCCTGGACTCGTCATCGATAACACGGTTGTACTTCAGGGGCGCGTGCCAACCGTGGAACAGCTTCGGGAGATCATCGCCGGCAGAGAAACCGTGTGAAAAATTCAATCGGACGCAAGAGCGGCATTATCGCACTTCTGCTCATCCTCTGGATCGCTCTGTACACAAATCTTGATGCGGTGACGGACGGTATCATCTACTCGTTATTCCGTCTCAAAGAAGAGTCGCCGCTCACCTCTGCCCTCCATTTTTTTGTTTTCGAAGTTCCCAAGGTCTTGCTGCTGCTCGTACTGATCGTCTTTATTGTGGGGATCATTCGGTCATACTTTTCACCGGAGCGCACCAGGAAGCTGCTGGGAGGGAAAAAACTGTTCACCGGAAATGTGCTGGCAAGTCTCCTCGGCGTTGTCACACCATTTTGCTCCTGTTCCGCAATACCGCTCTTCCTTGGATTTGTTGAGTCGGGAATTCCTCTCGGCGTTACATTTTCTTTTCTTATCGCTGCACCGATGATCAATGAAATTGCTCTGGTGCTCCTGTTCGGACTTTTCGGCTGGCAAACGGCTCTGTTGTACATGTCCACCGGTCTCTTCATCGCCATCATTTCGGGATATATCATCGGCCGTTTACAACTCGAGCATTTTGTGGAAGAATGGGTCTATGCAGTGAAAGCGGGTCATCATGATCTGCCCGAAGAGCCTCTCACGTTTTCAGACAGGATCGATGGAGGCGTTGCGGCGGTACGGGAGATCGTGACAAAGGTGTGGAAATACATTGTTGTCGGCGTTGCCGTCGGTGCGGGCATCCACGGATATGTACCGGAAGATTTTATGGTCTCTCTCATGGGAAAATCCGCCTGGTGGTCCGTTCCGGTCTCTGTGCTGATCGGCATTCCGATGTATTCCAATGCAGCCGGGATCATTCCCGTGGTGCAGGTACTGCTGGAGAAAGGTGCTTCACTCGGGACGGTTCTTGCCTTTATGATGTCCGTGATCGGACTCTCGCTTCCCGAATTGATCATTTTAAGAAAAGTCCTGAAGCTTCCGCTGATCATCACGTTTGTCTCCGTCGTCGGAGCAGGTATCATCCTGGTCGGCTACATTTTCAATCTCATTTTTTAACAATCCTCTGTCACATCGAAGGATCGATCATGATAACCGTTAAGATTCTCGGCTCGGGTTGCACGAAGTGCAAAACTCTCTATGCAAAAGTGCAGGATATTGCTGCACAGCACAATCTTCCGGTGACCGTAACCAAAGTGGAAGATCTTATGGAGATCATGAAATACGGCATTCTCTCCACCCCCGGATTCGTGATCAACGAAAAAGTGAAGAGTGCCGGCAATATCCCCGGCGATGAACAAATACTCACCTGGATCAAGGAAGGATAAATGATGAAGCCGATCATGTTTATCACAGTTGTACTCGCCGCGTTCTCCGTCACCGTGGTCCCGCAATCAAAACAACCAAAGCAACAACACGCAGTACGGCCAAAAATAACATTCATTGAACTCGGATCGGTCAATTGCATTCCCTGCAAAAAGATGCAGCCGGTCATGAAATCCATCGAGCAGAACTACGCCGGTGATGTGAAGGTCGTATTTTATGATGTGTGGACCGAAGAACAAAAGCCATTTGCGAAACAGTACGGCATCCGGTTGATCCCGACCCAGGTCTTCCTGGATGAGAACGGAAAGGAATTCTTCCGGCACGAAGGTTTTTATCCGGAAGAAGAGATCCGCACATTATTCAAACAACGCGGAGTATTACCCGCGCGGATCGGCGGATAAGATGCTCGATTCACTTTTTACGTTGCTGTATGATGCAATGTCCGGACCACAGTGGCTGATGCTGCTATCCTCGTTCGGATGGGGAATTCTTTCCATCGTACTTTCCCCCTGCCACCTCTCCAGTATCCCTCTCGTCGTCGGCTTTATCAGTTCGCAGGGAACTCTGTCGCTGCGCAGAACATTTCTGATCTCATTGGTGTTCGCTGTCGGAATCCTGCTGACTATAGCGCTGATCGGCGTTGTCACGGCATCAATGGGTCGCTTAATGGGGGATGTTGGAACGATCGGCAATTATGTCGTCGCCTCTATCTTCTTCATTGTGGGTTTGTATCTTCTGGATGTAATTCGACTGGACTGGAACACTGCCGGTGTGCGGAGAACAGCATTGAGGGGATTTCCTGCCGCTTTTATTCTCGGGCTGATATTCGGTATTGCGTTGGGTCCGTGTACATTCGCGTATATGGCTCCTGTGTTAGGGATCGTCTTTCAGACTGCACAAACAGATTACTTCGTTTCGATGCTTCTCTTGTTTTCTTTTGGTGCGGGTCATTGCGCTGTCATTGTCGCGGCCGGTACCTTCACCAACAAAGTACAGAAATACTTGAATTGGAGCGGAGAGTCTTCCTCATTGCACTGGTTGAAACGGGTGTGCGGCCTTATGGTGATGCTGGGCGGATTCTATCTGATCTACATCACTTTTTAAATTCTGCACTTCGGCAAAAAATATCTTTTGCGCTTCCGGCTCCGGCGGAGTACATTTCATGAAAAACAATCATGAATCGTCCCGCACTCTTTCTCGCTCTCATCACCGCATTCATCTTGATTGAAGGATGCGCTTCATCCTCACGCTTCTCCCTTTCCGATGTCGAGGATGAGATCATCTCCGTTGCGGACTGGGGAGGAACTCCGCCGGCAAAAGCTCCCGCAAAGAAACAGAAGATCACCCACATCACCCTCCACCATCAGGGGGAACCGTTCCCGCGGGGGAAGGATCCCGTTCAGTATCTCCGCAATCTTCAGAAATGGTCCCGCAGCGAAAAAAAATGGATCGACATCCCCTATCACTACATCATCGACCTGGAAGGAAAGATCTACGAAGGGCGGAACATCCGCTATGCCGGGGATACGAACACGGACTATGATCCGACAGGACATGCACTGATCGAAGTCGTTGGAAATTTCGAAGAGGTGAAACCGAATCAGCTGCAGATGGATGCCGTTGTGCGGATGATGTCGTACCTCTCCGTAAAATATAAAGTGCCGGTCGACTCCATCCGCGCGCATAAGGATTACTCATCGAAAACGGTCTGTCCGGGAAAGAATCTCTATCAATACATCGAGAACGGATATCTCAAAGAGCACGTTCAAAAAACAATTAAACCTCAACCGTAGAGACGGACAATTGTCCGTCTCTGCGGCATAATGTGTAGAGACGAACTATAGTCCGTCTCTACAAAATAATATATTGGAGTGGAATTATATAAAAACAAATATCGCATTCCCGCTAATCGCTTAAATGGTTGGGATTACGGTTCTGCCGGTTTATATTTTGTAACGATTTGCACCCAAGACAAACAGCCGTATTTTGGAAATATTATTTCACAGGATAACGGCGCCACCCTGCGTTCAACACACATCGGCTCCATCGCTCAAAATTATTGGCTCGAGATCCCCAAACATTTTCCTTTCGTTGAATTGGATGAATTTGTCATTATGCCCGACCACGTGCATGGAGTATTGTTGATGAACAATCCGGAACATCATCTGTGGAAACCAAATCAATTCGGACCGCAGTCGATGAATCTTCCTTCCATCATTCGTGCATACAAAGCATCGGTGAAGAAATACGCGAACACGCATAATATTCCTTTTGCATGGCAGTCTCGATACTATGACCGAATTGTCCGCAACGAAAATGAACTGGGAGTCATTCGACAATACATCATCAACAATCCAATGAATTGGTTAAAAAATAAAAATGATTCTGATTCATATTTGTCTGTGGATTGAGCAGAATGAATTTTCGTGATCGTAGAGACGGACAATTGTCCGTCTCTACGATCACGAACGACTGTCGTTTTGTTCAATTTACAAATTCAGATTCACCGCTCTTGAATTGTTCCGCCCAAATCCTGTAAATTTTGACGGTCGCATATTGGCACGTGTTTGGTTATGGTAAGGGTATAGTAAATGGAGGTACTATTATGATCACCGGATCCGTTTCCCTTTCCCCACATGTCGTCACCACCCAGCTGGCGGAGAATCAGCTGAAGCAGCAGGTCGCACAACAGGCGCTCAGCGACAAGATTAATCACGAAGCAAAAGAAACTGCCAAAACCGTCTCCGCACCAAAAAAAATGGAAAAAAAAGAGATCGGGAATGAACCCAAACCGTATAAATCGATTGATTTACGTATGTAAACCGCTTCAATATACATTACGGTAATTTAATGAGAGGATAACAACAGGGGTTCGAGGATTTTTAAAGAAATTTTTGTATATTCATGAAGTCAATTGAACGTCCCGTACGCAATTCGGGACGTTTTTTATTAATACAGTTCAATTTTCGCATAAATCCGCAAAGTTTTGTTTCCATCGTTCTTTGCGGCTTTGTGTGCCATTTTCAGGAAAAACAATGTTCAAACAGAGCAATATCCGCAATATCGCCATTATCGCGCACGTTGACCATGGCAAGACCACGCTGGTCGATCAATTATTGAAACAGACCGGAACATTCCGCGAGAACCAGCACATGGAAACCCGGGTGATGGATTCCAACGCTCAGGAAAAGGAACGCGGTATCACCATCCTCGCGAAGAATACCTCGGTCTTCTACACCGACAAGACCACGAAAGAAAAATATAAGATCAACATCGTCGACACGCCCGGTCACTCGGACTTTGCCGGCGAGGTGGAACGGACGCTGAAGATGGTAGACGGTGTGCTGCTGCTGGTGGACGCATCCGAAGGACCGCTCCCCGGAACAAAATTCGTCCTGAAGAAATCTCTGGACCTGAACCTGCAGCCGATCGTCGTGATCAACAAGATCGACCGTAAGGACGCACGCGCTCATGCCGTGCTCGATGAAGTGTTCGAACTGTTCCTGTCGCTCGGTGCGAACGATCAGCAGCTCGACTTCCCGACAATCTATGCGATCTCCAAACAGGGTATTGCCCAGCGCGAGCTGGAAGATAAAGGGACTTCGCTCGAACCGCTGTTCGAATCGATCATCGCCAAAGTTCCCCCGCCGAAAGGCGATATGGACAAACCGTTCCAGATGCTGGTCACCACCATCGACTACAACGATTATCTCGGCCGTCTCGGCATCGGGAAGGTGCACCGCGGCATCATCAAGATGGGCGGACAGATGGAAGTGATCCACCGCGACGGCTCGAAAGAGGATGCACGCGTCTCGAAGATCTATACATTTGAAGGATTGAAGCGTATCGAAGTGCAGGAATCCAGCGTGGGCGATATCATCGCGATCGCCGGAATGGAAGATGTGGATATCGGCGAAACGATCGTCGATGCCGCCGATCCGACACCGCTGCCGTTCGTCGCCATCGAGGAACCGACCCTCTCTATGAACTTCGTCGTGAACAATTCACCGTTCGCAGGACAAGATGGAAAATATGTCACCACGCGTAATCTTCAGGAACGACTGATGAAGGAGCTGCGGTCGAACGTTTCGCTGCAGGTGGAGTTGACCGATTCGCCGGACGTGTTCAAAGTGAGCGGACGGGGCGAACTGCATCTCGGTGTTCTCATCGAGAACATGCGCCGCGAAGGATACGAACTGCAGGTCTCGCGCCCGCAGGTGATCTACAAGCGCATCGACGATGTGCTCTCCGAACCGATCGAACATGTGATCATCGACGTTCCGGATGAATTCACCGGCACCATCATCGAGAACCTGGGCAAGCGGAAAGGCGAGATGAAGAATATGATCTCGTCCAACGGGAATACCCGTCTGGAATTCTTCGTCCCGGCACGCGGACTCATCGGATTCCGAAACGAGTTCATGACACAGACCAAAGGAACGGGAATTCTGCATCACAATTTTCACGGATACGAACCGTTCAAAGGGGAACTGTCGCACCGCACACGCGGTTCGCTCGTCGCCATGGAAACCGGCGAAGCGGTCGCGTACGGTATGTTCAAACTGCAGGAACGCTCCACCTTCTTCATCGAACCGCAGACAAAGGTCTATGCGGGGATGATCGTCGGCGAGAATACCCGCGAAGGCGATATGACGGTGAACGTCTGCAAGGCAAAGGCGTTGACGAACATGCGCGCGTCGGGTTCCGATGAAGCAGTCCGCCTTGAACCGGCGCGGCTGATGACGCTGGAACAGGCGATCGAATGGATCGGCGATGACGAGTACGTAGAAGTGACGCCGAACTTCATCCGTCTCCGCAAAAAATGGCTGGATCATAACGAGCGGAACAGGATGTCCAAAAAGAAGAATACTGTTGAAGAATAATTGCTTTGAATCTGATCGTATAAACAAAAGATCCCGCCTTGTGCGGGATTTTTTGTTGTATTGTAGGACACCCTAGCAGGGTGTCCTACATTGGATTTTCGATGTTGTGTGCAAATCTAACGCGGTCCGGACAGGCGTCCGGATCAACATTTCGTATCCGTGCCAATCCGTTCTTTCCGCTTTTTCCGTGTTCTATTTTCTCCGCGGTGAATCTAAATGATGTGTTTCAACTCGCTGAGTGTCTTTACCTGATATGTCGGCTCTTTTCCCAGCGTATTCGGCACTCCTTTGGGATTATACCAGCAGGTATCGATCCCGAAATTCATCCCTCCCAGAATGTCTGAGGTCAGCGAATCACCGATCATCACCGCGCTCTTCTTCTCCGAATGACCGACGCAGGCAAATGCCGCTTCGAACATCCGCGGATCGGGTTTGCTGGTGCCGATCTCCTCGGAAATGATAAGGCCGCTGATATAACTCCGTATCGCCGAATGTTCGATCCGTGCCCGCTGCACATCGGCGATGCCGTTCGTGACGATCACCAGCGGACAATGTGCGCTCCATTCACGACACAATTCCTCCGCCCCCTCCAGCAGATCGGTCCCTTCGCTCAGATATCGGATGTACGTTTCACCGAATTCCACCGCGGAATAAGGAAGACTCAATTCATCGAATAACCGCCGGAACCGTTCCGACCGAAGTCGCTTCGTATCCATCGTCCCCTCTTCCACTTCTTTCCAGAGCTGTTTGTTGATGCGGTGATACTCCGCGATCAGATCAACCTGCGCCATGCCGGCATCGATTCCGGCAAAGGTCCGTTCAACAGCGCTCCGTTCCGTCCCGGAAAAATCGAACAGCGTATCGTCCGCATCTGCTAATATAAGTCTGTACACGTAATGCTCCTTCTGTTTGATTACCGCACCGTACGCGGTCAGCGCGGGATGCGGAATGAATGGAATTCGGCGCATCAATGTAACGCTTTGTCCTGTTTCATTCAATTCCGATGCCGAAAAGATCCGCTGTTTTGTCCGTTGTAGTTCCCCTCATTTACCGTTATCTTTCACTGTGGAACTGAATCTTCCGAACATTCTGGTGATCGTTGCTGCGGCGCAGGGATTCCTCTTCTCTGTGCTGATCGTGCAGAAGCACCGCGGACTCTTCGCGAACCGCTATCTTGCGCTGCTGATGCTCAGCTACACATTCGTTCTCGTCCACCTGCTGCTGCAGGATACCGGCGTGTATGCGGCGCATCCTTACATATTCCTTCTCAGCGGATTCTCTCTCATCGCACTCCCTCTTCATTGGCTCTATACGAAGCATCTCATCGTACGTTCACAGCGGTTCTCTTTCTTGGAACTGCTCCATGCCGTTCCGTTCATCCTGTATGAGTCGGCACTGACCCTGCTGATCCTTTCGGACGGCATCGATCTGACGCAGGCAGGGGCCGCCGATGCAGCCGTCACACCTCCGCTGCTCCGTCTTCTTAATGCGGCGGTGATCGGTCAGGGACTCGTCTATCTCGGGATCAGCATCCGCTCCATCAACCGGTATGATCTGCATGTGAAGGATGTCGCCTCGTCCGTCGAAACGATCCGGTTAACCTGGCTGCGCAACATCACCGTTGCGGGATTCGCTGCTGTCTCCGTCTTTCTCGCTGAAGAGTTGCTGATGCTTCAAGGGATCAATATCTCCAACTTCCTTATCTCTTCTGTCGGATTTGCCGTCTATGTATATGGGATGGGATACGGAGGATTGGTGAAGAGCGAGGTCCTCACCGATCCGGTCGTTGAAAGAGCTGTGCATGTTGCGGAAGAGATCGAACAGAGCGCCGGTGTAAAATATGAACGGTCCGGACTCACCAAAGAAACTGCCGAACAGCTCCACGCTTCCCTGCTCCGGCTGATGGAAGAGAAGAACATCTATCGGAACAGTCAGTTGACCCTGGCTGATCTTGCCGAATCACTTTCCGTTTCCCCCCACAATCTTTCCGAAGTGATCAATACAAGATTACAGAAGAACTTCTACGATTTTGTGAACGGGTACCGTCTTGATGAGGTAAAGAAGGATCTTGCTGATCCTTCGAAGCAGCATTTGAAGATCCTTTCCATCGCCTTCGATGCCGGATTCAATTCCAAGGCGACGTTCAATACGCTGTTCAAAGAACAGAACGGACAGACACCGTCCGAATACAGAAAAGGTGTTTCGCTGAATGCCCGGTAAATGCATTCGGGCATGACAG
This sequence comes from Synechococcus sp. UW140, assembly GCA_943364975.1. GTDB lineage: Bacteria > Bacteroidota > Ignavibacteria > UBA10030 > UBA8401 > UBA8401. The sequence continues at coordinate 124,849 of CALRIY020000002.1, read as the reverse complement.
GTCTTTAAAATCAAATGATGTATTCCTGTGCCCCTGTCATCCCCGCTCGTTTTTGGCGGGGATCCACGACCCAGCGAGACAACAAAATTTGTTTTATACACTCGACCGCAAGAGACATATTATAGCCATCATAAATTCAAGAGTGGGAATTGAATGGCATACTATGTTTACATTCTTTCTAGCAAAAAGAATGGCACTCTCTATATTGGAGTAACTGGCTGCTTAACAAAGCGAATTGTTGAACATAAAGAGTCCTTGATACCGGGGTTTACACAGCAATATCATATTCATCAACTAATGTATTTTGAAGAATACACATACATTCAAGATGCTATTGTTCGCGAAAAGCGGTTAAAAAAGTGGAACCGCAAATGGAAAATTCGGTTGATTGAAAAAGATAATCCGGAATGGCGGGATTTATTTTATGAATTATGATAGATGCCCGACAAGAACATTCGGGCATGACAGATTTTTTTTGAAGATACACAGTGTCATCCCCGCATGTTCTAGGCGGGGATCCATGGTGTGGAATAGCGTTATAATACCATGGATGCCCGACAAAAGCGCTCGGGCATGACAAATGATATTTATTGATTGAGAGTCCCTTGAAAAAATATTTTACCATTCTCCTTATTTCTGTTTCAATATTTTCTTTGAGTTTCGCCGGCGAAGTCCCGTTCAAACGAGGGGTCAATCTTTCGAATTGGCTGCAGGAACCGACCGCCCGTCAGGTGCAGTTCTCGAAGTACACCAAAAAGGATTTTCAGAACATCAAGGCCCTCGGCTGCGATGTCATCCGGCTGCCTGTCAATATGCACGGGATGACCTCCGGTGCACCGGATCATACGGTCGATCCGCTGCTGTTCGATTTCCTTGATGCGGCGGTGGATTGGGCGGAGGAGCTTGGACTTCACATCATCCTGGATAATCACAGTTTCGATCCCGCCGTCAACACGTCGCCTCTCATCGGCAGCACGCTCGTTCCGGTCTGGAAACAGATGGCGGAACATTTCAAACACCGCTCTATGCTGGTGTATTACGAGATCCTGAACGAACCGCACGGCATCAGCGATGCGGTATGGAACATTATCCAGCGGAACGTACTCGATTCCATTCGCACCATCGACAAGAAGCACACCATCATCATCGGTCCTGCCGGATGGAACAGCTACGCCAATCTCGCAGCCATGCCCGATTATCCGGACACGAATCTGATCTATACGTTCCACTTCTACGATCCGTTCATCTTCACGCATCAGGGAGCAAGCTGGGCATCCCCGTCCCTCGTTCCGCTTGCCGGAGTCCCGTTCCCGTACGATGCAGCGAGAATGCCCGCTGTTCCCCCTTCTCTCGCCGGAACCTATATCGCGGGAGAACTCTCCAACTATCAGAGTACCGGTACGGCGGCAAAGGTCCAGAGTACGCTCGACATCGCTGTGAATTTCAAGAACTCCCGGAATGTGAAGATCTTCTGCGGGGAATTCGGCGTATACAAACCGAACAGCGCGAACGAGGATCGCGTGCGGTGGTATCAGATTGTCCGCACATATTTGGAGCAGAAAGGGATCGCATGGACCTCGTGGGATTATCAGGGAGGTTTCGGACTCTTCACATCCGGCACGAATGAGATGTTCGATCACGATCTCAACATTCCGCTGCTGAATGCGATGGGACTCACCGTTCCTCCTCAAAGCATTTTCATGGTCAAACCGGACAGTGTTCAATTCTTCCTGTATTCGGATCATTTCGGTGCGTCCATACTCGGCTCCGGATACACTGCCGGCGCACTCGATTTTTACGCGGGCAGTCAGTCATTCAACGGAAAATATTGCATCAACTGGAAGAACGCCGCGCAGTACGATCAGATCGGTTTCAATTTTGTTCCGAACAAGGACCTTTCGGAGATCGTGAAAAAGAATTTTATGCTCTATTTCTATGTGAAGAGTTCGTCTGCCGGACTGTCGTTCGATATCCGTTTCATTGATACAAAAAAAGGTCCGCTCGATCATCCCTGGCGGATGGGAATGACGGTGAACAGCACCACTGTTCCATGGAACGGCAATTGGAAAATGGTCATCATCCCGCTGAAGGACATGACGGAGCGCGGATCGTGGGACAGTACATGGTACAATCCCGCAGGATTGTTCGACTGGAAAGCGGTCGACCGGTTCGAGATCGTCGCAGAGCAGGGAAGCCTCGCCGGAAAAGAATTGTGGCTGGATGATATCAAGATCTCAAATCCGCCGACATCGGTCGCCGGAAATCCGGAGATCCCCTCCCGGTTCGAGCTTGCACAAAACTATCCCAATCCGTTCAATCCGAGTACATCCATCCGATTCGATGTCCCGAAGACAACGAAGGTGTCGATACAGATCTTCAATGTGCTGGGACAGAAAGTGGCAACGCTGGTGGATGACGCGGTCCTTGCGGGAACCCACACCGCGCGGTGGAATGCGGATGTATCCGCCGGGATATATTTTTGCAGAATGGAAGCGGGAACATTCGTGCAAACCCGGAAATTATTGCTGGTGAGATGATTTAGAAGTCATTTCAAAAACAAATTTCATAAAGTTAGGAGTGTCATTCCCGTCCCAAAGGGATCCCTTTGGGACATGTTTTTGGCGGGAATCTATTTAATGGACCCCCGACAGAAACATTCGGCCAACGGCCACGTTGTGGGGGTGACAGAGCTATTTTTGAGATGGTCTCTAATAACTCGCCGCATGCTGCGATGAAATAATCCCAATAGAGAATAAATTCCCGGTGAACCTTGATTTCATTCCGTCCCTTCAATACATTATGATAGTTCATTTTCATTTTCATCAGGACATGAAAACCATCACACACACTTCCCACAGACAGAATCTGAGTGAAACGATCTGCTACATGAATCGTTTCAGCGGATTATGATCCGCCCTCTCTTCTTTTACTCTTTACTCATGACCATTCCGAGTCCCGATAAAAGTTACCGGGACTCCATTCGAAATTACGGAGCACCTCCCGGGTTTTAAAAACCTGGGAGGTGTTCTTAAGATATTATTTTCTTTCTTGGAGAATCAATGAACGTTTTAGTCCTCGGCTCCGGCCTTGTCGGACGCCCCATGGCCGCCGACCTCTCAACAGATCCATCGTTCACTGTCACGGTCGCGGACCGCAGTGCGGATAATCTCAATAAGATCCCTGCTGCATTTCCGGTGGCACGGGTGCAGGCGGATCTCTCCGATCCGGCGGCACTTCAGAATCTCCTTTCCGGTTCGGACATCGTCCTGAACGCCGTCCCCGGTTTCATGGGATTCGAAACGATGAAAAGGATCATCACCTCCGGCAAGAATGTCGTGGATATCGCTTTCTTTCCCGAGGATTGCTTCGAACTGGACAGGCTCGCCATGGAAAAGAATGTCACAGCAGTGGTGGACTGCGGTGTCGCACCGGGGATGAGCAATATCCTCGCCGGTCATGTGGACCATCTTCTTGATTCCACCGATTCGGTTCTGATCTATGTCGGCGGCCTTCCCGTCATCCGCGATTGGCCGTATGAATACAAAGCACCGTTCTCTCCGATCGATGTCATCGAAGAATATACGCGTCCTGCACGCTATGTGGAGAATGGTGGACTCGTCACCCGTCCAGCACTCTCCGATCCGGAATTCCTTACGTTCCCGAACATCGGCACGCTCGAAGCGTTCAACAGCGACGGACTCCGTTCGCTTGCGCGGACGATGAAGGCGCCGAACATGAAAGAGAAGACCCTCCGCTATCCCGGCCACATCGAAAAGATCACCGTGCTGCGCGAATCCGGATTCTTCAGCGATAAAGAGATCGAGGTGAAAGGGATGAAGATCCGTCCTCTCGACGTTGCAACGAAACTCCTCTTCCCGATGTGGGAACTGAAGGAGGGAGACGAGGAATTCACGGTGATGAAGGTGATCGTCGAAGGAAGAAAGGGAAATGAACGGCTCCGCTACACATACGATCTGCTCGACCGGTACGATGCCGCAACGAAGGTCCACTCCATGGCGCGGACCACCGGCTATACCGCAACAACGGCATTGAGGATGGTCGCCAAAGGTCTGTTCGTGCGGAAAGGGATCTCCCCGCCGGAATTCATCGGACAAAAGCCGGCGTGCGTTGAGTTCATGCTGTCCGGACTGAAAGAACGCGGCGTGATCTACCATGAAAAGATCGAAACGATCGGTACAGCGGAACCAAACACAACAATAAAAACATGACACCAATGATGAGATCTGCATTATTCATAACGGTATCACTGTTGCTGTGCTCCGGTTCAGCCGGTGGGCAGACAGGCGCCCGCGCGGAGAGAAGAACGATCGATTCTCTGATCGCACAATTTTCACTGAGCGATCCGTTCATCCAGGGTGATGCCGTTGAACGGATCACTCCTTTCGGCGCGCGTGCTGTTGCACCGTTGATCCAAGCGTTGTCGGACAGCATCATCGATGTCCGCGTCAGCTCCGCCATCGCACTCGGCAGGATCGCCCCGGTCGGTGTGGAAGCTGTCCCGGCATTGACCGAAGCGCTGAAGGATGCCTCATCCGATCTCCGCTGGTGTTCTGCGGTCGCTTTGGGAAGATTCAAGAACAAGGCCGCTTTTTCCGTGAAGACGTTGACGGGATTGCTGTCGGACAAGGACCGCAATATCCGGTGGGCGGCGTACACCGCTCTGCTGCAGATCGACAAGCGGTCGATCGATCTCCGCCGCACACTCCCCGATGTCATTCAGCAGCTTCAGGATTTGACTCTCGCAGTCATGAAAGAACTGAATGTGCCGGGAGTTTCCATCAGTATCATCAGGAATAATGCGGTCGCTTGGTCCAAAGGATTCGGTCTGTCCGATGCATCGACCCAAACTGAAGTGACGACAGAAACCATCTTCGAAGCATGTTCCATGAGCAAGCCGGTCTTTGCCTTCATTGTCCTCCAGCTTGTCGATCAAGAGAGATTGGATCTCGATACTCCGCTTTACCGGTATCTGCCGGAGCAGTTCGTTGCCGCCAATGATGACTATGCAAAATTGATCACTGCAAGGATGATCCTCACCCACACGAGCGGAATGCCGAACTGGCGAAAAGCGGGAGATGAACGGAACGCTCCCCTCCCTCTCTATTTCAGACCCGGAACAAAGTTCAGTTACTCCGGAGAAGGAATATTCTATCTGCAGCGGGTCGTGGAGCATATCACCAATGAATCACTCGCTTCACTCTCGCGCCGGATGCTGTTCGATACACTGGAACTCCGTCGCACCGGCTTCGTGTGGACACCGGAACTTTCCGCCGATATTGCGACGGGGCATGATGATTCCGGACGGACAAATTCTCGCAGCAAATATTTGCGCGGCAATGCGGCGTATACGCTCTATACCACTCCTATGGAGTATGCGCGATTCATCATTGCCCTGATGAGGTCCTATCGCGGTGACGGCGGTATACTTTCCGCTGCGCTTACGAAAGAGATGATCGACAATCAGGTCCGGGTGGATACACGCGACGTGACGGATAGACCGGGACGCGCGCTTGGCGTACAATCCTACCGCGGTCTCGGTTGGGGGATCGATTCTACTATCACCGGAAATATCGTCTATCACAGCGGCTCGAATCAGACCGGATTCCGTTGTTATTCACAATTCGATCCGAATGAAGGCTCCGGTATCGTCATTATGACGAACAGTGCGAACGGAAGCGAATTGTGGCAGAGATTGATCAGCGCTGTTGGTGATCTGTAATATTCCTAATCCCGATCATAAATTTTTTCTTTAATCGGGATGAGGAATCTGACCTGATTTCGATGTTTATCCAGCGCCTCTCATCTGTATGAGTCCTTCCCAAAGGGATTGAACCTCAATCCCTGGTCCAAACCCATCGGTTCAAGCGATTCCCCTTCCATATTGACGTAACTTTGTGGTGTTACGAACGACACCCGTCACGCTTTGATGACGGTATCTCTCACATCCACAAGGTGTACATCCATGAAACGTTATGCTGCTGTTATTATTTTTCTGGTGATCAATCTGCTGTATTCTCAACAGATCTTGACCGGTTCTATCGAAGGCTCGGCGCTGGATCAGGCAACACACTCTCCGCTGATCGGTGCGAATATCATCATCCTCAATACAACGCTTGGGGCGGTCACCGATCCTGACGGGAAATTCGTCATCAGGAATATCCCCGTCGGAAATTATTCGGTGCAGTTCCGCATGCTCGGGTATTCAACGGTCACACGGACGGATGTCATCGTCCGCTCGCAAAGGACGACCACGGTGAACGGCGAACTCTCCGAACAGACCGTCGAGTCGGAACAGGTGATCGTCACCGCCGGATATTTCCGTCAGAACGATGTGCAGCCGGTGAGCATCACCTCACTGAGCGCGGAGGAGATCCGCCGCGCGCCCGGTTCCGGCGGCGACATCAGCCGCGTGGTGATGGGACTTCCGAGTCTCGCCAAAGTGAACGACCAGTCCAACAGTCTCATCGTCCGCGGCGGAAGTCCGCTCGAGAACGGATTCTTCCTGGACGGCATTGAGATCCAGAATATCAACCACTTCCCCACACAGGGGGCGACCGGCGGACCAATCGGTATGGTGAACATCGATCTGATCGATGAAGTGAATTTTACCGCCGGCGGCTTCTCCGCGCGGAACGGCGACAAACTCTCCTCCATTCTCGAAATGACGATGCGCGAAGGGAACCGCGAGAATCTTGAGGGACAAGCAGATCTGAATGTGATGGGATTCGGCGGTACGGCGGAAGGTCCGATTGGGGCGGCCGGCTCGTTCCTCCTCTCCGTCCGCCGCAGCTATCTTGATGCGGTGGTAAAGATGTTCGACATCGGCACTTCTGTCGCGCCGAACTACGGGGATATCCAGGGAAAGATCGTCTATGATCTCTCTCCGAAACATAAATTAAGTTTCGTTACGCTGAACGGTGATGACCATAACAATCCGACCAGAGCAGTCGCTGTTGAGAATGACATGCTCTATTACGGGAATCAGGATATTTATCAGAACGCCGGCGGGATCGTCTGGCGCGCGCTGTGGAGCGGAGATTTCTTCACCTCCACGTCACTCGGTCTCCAGTCCGCCCGCGCAGACGAGGATTTCTTCGAAACGAATACCGGGTCATTGATCGTGAAGAATCATTCTTCGCAGACAGCGCTCTCACTCCGGAGCAGCAGCCGTCTCCGGTTCTCTGATATGCATTCGCTCGAATTCGGCGCCGAGATGAAACAACTAAAGGAGAATTACAACAATGCCTTCGGCAGTTTCACCGATGCGGTCGGTGATTCCACCCCGGCGTCCGTTGTGAACAGGAACATCGATGCATCAAAGGTCGGCGCGTTCATCACCTATATCGTCCGTCCGTTCGGCGGAATCACCATGACTGTCGGTACCAGGGCTGATTATTTCTCGTTCAACGACCGGATGACGGTTTCGCCGAGAGCGTCCCTCTCCTACGCATTCAGCGAACTGACCACCGTCAATCTCTCCTCCGGTATGTTCTATCAGAACATGCCGCTGTCGCTCCTGTCCCAGGATCCGCGGAACAGCACTCTCCGCGATCCGTACGCCGTGCAGTATATCGCCGGTGCTGAACATCTGCTCAACGAGGAGACCAAACTGACGGCAGAAGTATATCAGAAAGAATATTACGACTTCCCGGTCGATCCAGCCGATCCGTCGCTGTTCTTGGTGGATGAGATCTTCTACCGCAACGGTTTGTATTTCGGACATTCCGCGCTGACGAACGGCGGCAGAGCGCGTTCCCGCGGAGTGGAACTGACCGTGCAGAAGAAACTGGCGTCGGAATTCTACGGACTTGCCAGTGCTGCATTCTTCCGGACAGAGTATCAGGGGGCGGATGGAGTGTGGAGGCGGCGTGTCTTCGACAATCAGATGATCCTGAGCGTTGAAGGTGGATACAAACCGAATGCTGAATGGGAATTCAGCGCGCGGTGGATCTTTGCCGGCGGAACGCCGTACACACCGTTCGATCTTTCGCGCTCCGCTCAGGCACGGCGCGGCGTCTTCGATCCTTCGCGTATCAATGCCGAACGGTACCCGGCATATCATTCGCTGAATATCCGATTCGACAAACGGTTCCACTTCTCCAATTCGAATCTCGTCGTTTATTTGAGCGCTTGGAATGCATACAACCGGAAGAATGTGGCGAATTATTTTTGGAACGAGAAGGAGAATGCGCAGGATACCATCTATCAATGGAATCTGCTGCCCGTTTTCGGTGTGGAGTATGAGCTATAGTTCTGAAAGGATGTGAAGAGAACGGACGGCGATGTTTTGATCACGGGATCGCCGCTCGTCTGATGATCCCGTTCCGTGAAAGATAGATCCATTGTGATGAGGGATGGAAATAAAAATTATAATCCCAATCGGAGAGCGCTGCCGTCATATTCCTGCCTGATTGAAAATTGACATATCGCAGTTCCGATGAACCGTACGAATCAGGATTTCCGTTGTAACTGTACACATACGATACGATCCGCGTACCGTCCGGAGACAGTTTCGGTGAATAAGAACCGCTGGTGATCAAATGGGTCACCGTCGTCTGGACGTCATACACCATGAATCGGTTTTCCTGATATGAAAAGTGGGCGATATACCGGCCGTCGGCAGAACAACCCGGATGGGAAGCCTTCTCTCCTTTGTTCAGGGATGTCATCGCTCCGATCCCGACCGTGATCATGAAGAATGAACTTGAATCTTGCTCTGCGTTGGATGTACACAGCAGCCGCTCCCCGGTCGGAAGCCAGCAGAATCCGGAGCGGTTCGCTCCCCTGTCACCTGTTCTGCTTTTATACAGCAGATATTTTCCGAGGATGGTCCCGCTGCCGTCTGACCTCACAATCGAGAGAGTGGTCAGAGTATCGTATCCGCTGTAGAACGCGATGGACGTTCCGCTCGGGGACCAGCGCCATGCAGGCGATGTGACATAGGGTGTCGTCCACGGAGAGTCGTCGAAAGAACACAGCACATCATCTGTTGCGGTGATCAACTGCACGACGGAGGAGATAGTGTCGATAGAGAGAAGTCTGCCGTACGAGCTGTAGCTGTATTGTTTTCGGACAAAACCGATCTTCGCTCCGTCCGGCGACCATTGCGGCATGATGTCCGCAAACCCGCTGTTCGTCAACTGTCTCAGCGACTGTCCGCCGGTATCACAGATGAAGAGCGCACCGTTCTTCGAGAATGTCAGCCATTTTCCGTTGGGAGAGACCGACGGATATTCACCTTCGGTGATCTCCCGAACCGTTGACGGATCTTTCGGCGGCGGGATCGGTTCTTCCTGAAGGAAACAGCCGTAAAAAATATGCAGCCCGGCTGCCATGATCATTAAGAGAAGTCGATTCATCGGTATCTCAATCAGCGGATTTTTCCATCGGAAACAGCGGGAATTCATGGAATATTACACAATAGATCCGCTTTCAGCAACCCCCGCACTGCGGAAGTTTCTTGGATTTCAGTCAACTTGCTCCTCTTTGAGAACTTTACTACTTTGCGCTGAACAATTCTGTGGGGGTGTTATGGCTGACAATGAAAAAAGTCTGGTCCGGCGGTATTTCACGGAAGTGTTGAACAAGGGGAACTATGATCTGATCAAAGATATCTTTTCCCCCTCCTTCATCTTCTCCGGACCCTCCATCGGGAAACCGGTCCTCGGAATGCCGGAGAAGATCTATGATTTTGTCGCATCCATCCGCGGTGCATTTCCCGATCTGTATATCTCCATCGAGAATGCGATCGCCGAGGAGAATCAGGTCGTGATCGTCTGGCGCATGACCGGCACGCATGAACAGCCGTTCCGCGGCATCAAACCGACGCACCGTCACTGCTCCGTCACCGGAATGGATATCTTCACCATCGAGAACGGACGCATCGAAGGGATGTGGGCATTCTTCGAGATGCAGAGTCTGCTGGAACAGCTTCCTGCAAAGATCGCCGCGGCACGTAAGAAATCAACGAAACGAAAAAAGGTCACCGTGAAAAAACGAACGTCTAAATGATCCGGAGTACTTATGCAGTCCAAAGCATCAACACCGGAAGAATATCTTGATTCGCTTTCCGAAGATCGCAAAGCGGCGATGACGGAGCTTCGGAAACAGATCAAAAAGAATCTTCCGAAAGGATTCGCGGAAGGGATGACCTACGGCATGATCGGATACTTTGTACCGCATTCCATCTATCCTGCAGGTTATCACGCAACACCGGAACTGCCGCTGCCGTTCATCAGCATCGCTTCTCAGAAGAATTTCATCGCACTCTACCACATGGGAATCTACGCGGATGTACAACTGCTCGCATGGTTCAAAAAAGAATTTGCCAAACAAAGTCCCGCAAAGCTCGATATGGGAAAGAGCTGCATCCGCTTCAAAAGACCGGAACAGATCCCGATGAAACTGATCGGCGAACTGGCCGGAAAGATCACCGTAAGCCAATGGATCGCCGCATACGAACAGAATCGCCCGAAGAAGAAGTGACCACACTATGGCGATGATCCCTTCCTTCCGTTCCGTCTATGAAGAATTCAAGGATCTCGTCTACAATCTCTCGCTGCAGTACGTCCACAACACCGACGATGCACAGGACCTCACGCAGGAGGTCTTCGTAAAGATCCACGATCATCTCCCCCGGTACGATCCTTCCGCATCGTCCCTCAAGACCTGGATCTACCGCATCACGGTCAATCACTCACTCGATTTCCTGAAAGCAAAGAAGTCAAAGAAACGGTTCGCTTTCATCACTTCACTCTTCTCTTCGTCGGAACATGAAGAAGATATTGACCCCGGCCATTTCGATCATCCGGGCGTTCTGTTGGAGGATAAGGAAGAAGTGGAATTTCTCTTCACGCTGATCGATGCGCTGCCGGACAAACAGCGGACCGCATTGATCCTGACAAAGATCGAGGACCGGTCCCAAAAAGAGGCGGCGGAGATCATGGAGATCTCTCCAAAAGCACTGGAATCATTGGTCCAACGGGCAAAACAGTCCATCGCCGCTGGTATCGGGCGAAGGAAAGGGAAATAAATATCGTATATCTAAAGGAGAAGCGAATCCCATGATGAATATTGATACTGAACTGAATACATTAAAGAAGATCCAGCCTGTCAGCGCCCCGCCGTTCCTTCTTACAAGGATCGAACAGCGGATCGCCGCCTCGTCCTTTTCTGCGGCAAGTCCGAAACTCAGACTCGCCGTATTCTCAACGCTTGTGGTTCTCGCAATTGTGAATGTGCTCGCTGTTTCATCGCAAAGCAGCCGCCGATCACCCGGATCCGACATCCGGATCCTCGCCTCGGAAATGAACCTTTCATCGTCCAACAATCTTTATGAATAAGAATACCATTCTCACCGCCGCCGTTATCGTACTCGTTCTGATGAATGCCGGTATCATCACATTTTTTTTGCTCAACGCCCCCCCGCGTCCGGACGGTGAAAAGCCGAAGAAGATCATCGGCGAACGCCTCCGCTTCGATCACGGACAGATGGAGCGGTACGAATCGCTGATCCGAGATCACCAGCAGACGATCCGCGAAGCGGACCGCGAGATCAGAGATCTCAAAACAGAAATATATTCTTCTCTTTCCTCCCCGTCTCCGTCCAAACAGGATTCCCTTCTGAATCTTCTTGCCGACGCTCAGCAGCGTATTGAGCGTGCGCATGTGGAACATTTCACGGCGCTTCGGCAACTCTGCCGTCCCGATCAGCAGGAGGAGTTCAATAAGCTCTCCCACGAACTTGCCGAGATCTTTTCCCCAAAAGAACGCCGTCCGCCCCGGTAATGGAAGGATAACAAACTTCGGCCGTCGAAAAAATTTCGCTCAAAATTAATTTTTCCGAAATCAGCGAAGGAAGTCTGATTTTCTGTCGTATAAATGATCATACGGACAATCATCCATCACTTATTCAACAGGATCCTATGACAACCATCCTTCGTTCCGCACTTTTTGCCGGACTTCTGTTCCTCACCGCATGCACGAAAGAGGAATCCGCATCAACAACATCTGCGACTCTCCCCGAAGTGTTGACCAAGACATTCAGCACGGCGATCGATTTGAATGCGCTGCCGAATTATTCGTCTCAGCCGATTCCTGCATATATCACGAAGGACAATACGCTTGGGAATCCGATCACCAATTCCAAAGCGGTGCTGGGACGAGTGCTGTTCTACGATAAGAATCTCTCCGCAACGAACACCGTCGCCTGTGCCTCATGTCATCTCCAGGCCTTCGCATTCAGCGACACGTCATCCGCCAGCGTCGGTGTGAATGGCACCACCGGCCGTCATGCGATGCGTCTGGTCAATTCCCGTTTCTCCAACGAAGTGAAATTCTTCTGGGATGAACGGGCCGTTTCGCTGGAGGATCAGACCACCCGTCCGATCCAGGACCACAAGGAAATGGGCTTCAGCGGAACATCAGGGGATCCTGCGCTCAGCGTGCTGCTGACGAAACTGCAGGGTATCGATTATTACAAATATCTTTTCACCGCCATGTATGGCAATGAAACAGTGACCGAAGCACGCATGCAGGAATGTCTCGCGCAGTTCATCCGCAGCATCCAGTCCTTCGATTCAAAATATGACGCCGGCCGTGCGGCCGCGGGAAATGATCAGATGCCGTTCGCGAATTTCACCATGCAGGAGAACCAGGGAAAGAATCTCTTCTTTGCTCCGCCGCAGTTCGATGGCGGCGGGAACAGGACCGGAGGAGGAGCTGGCTGTGCCGGGTGTCATGCCGGACCGGAATTCGATATCGATCCGCGCACGCTGAACAACGGAGTGATCGGCGCCATCGGCGGCGGCACGGATCTTACTGTGACGCGTGCTCCGAGTCTGCGTGATGTGGTGAAGGCGGACGGGTCAAGCAACGGACCGTTCATGCATATCGGTGCAAGCAATCAGCTGATCACCGTGATCAATCATTATGACAAGATCACACTCGCCGGGAATACGAACCTCGATCCGCGTCTCCGTCCTGCAGGGAATCCGCAGAACCTCCAGCTGACCCAGCAGGAGAAAGATGCGCTCATTGCCTTCCTGCGGACATTGGCCGGAACGAACGTCTATACAGATGCGAAGTGGTCCGATCCATTCGTGAAATAAATATTTATATGAGGAGGAGGAGGATGCAGAAGACCATGACTAAAGTCATGGTCTTCTGCATCCTAAATCCAACATCCATAATCCGGCACCATTTCCCGCTCCACCACTTCATTATTGCGTCTCTTCTCCGATTTTGATAGAATGTATCCATCCTATGAACGTCGAATCTCCGCACAATATTGCCATTGCCGATCGGCCGCTCGTTCCTGAAACAGAAGGGATCAAATACGCCGGCTCAAAACTGAAACTTCTTCCGTATATCCATGAGATGATCAGCGGTTTGGCCATCAAGAATGTACTGGACGGCTTCAGCGGCTCCACTCGCGTCAGCCAGATGTTCGCGAAGCTTGGACTTATCACCACCTCGAATGATATTTCGGAATGGTCCGAAACGTTGGCCTCGGCCTATCTTCTGAACACCCGGCCGCCGGATCACTATCAGCCGATCATCGATCATTTGAATGCAGTAAAAGGATACGAAGGATGGTTCTCGCAATACTACGGATGCACTGAGATCGATCTCGCGAATGCGAAGCGTCCGTTTCAACTGAGGAATACGATGAAGCTGGATGCCGTCCGCGATGAGATCGACCGCATGGAACTCGATCCGGTCGAACGCTCCGTCGCCCTCACGAGTTTGATCCTTGCGCTCGATTCGGTGGACAGTACGCTTGGGCATTTTGCTTCCTATCTGGCGGATTGGTCCCCCCGCTCGCATAACGAAATGCGCTTGAAACTGCCGATGCTGTTCGTCAACCGGTGCGGGAACCGGGTCGTGAAGGATGACATCTTCACCACGGCGGCTGGTGCAGAATTTGATCTGGCGTATTTCGATCCGCCGTACGGTTCCAACAACGACAAGATGCCGCCGAGCCGCGTCCGCTATAACTCATATTATCACCTCTGGACGACCGTCGTCCGCAATGACCGTCCGCCGCTCTTCGGAAAAGTGAACCGCCGGGAGGATTCACGCGACACGGCCGCTCCGTCGGTCTTCGAAGAGTTCAGAAAGGATGAAAAGGGGAATTTTATCGCCATGAACGCGATCCGTTCACTTATCGAACAGACACGATCAAAATATATCCTGCTGTCGTACAGTTCCGGAGGAAGGGCGACCAAAGAAGCGTTGTATGATATTCTCAACACGGAAGGAACACTGATCCGTGCCGTGGAGATCGATTACAAAAAGAATGTGATGGGTAAAATGCGGTGGACGAACGAATGGATCACGAGCAACGGGAAGCATACGGAGTATCTCTTCCTGATGGAAAAAAAAATAGCCGCTGAAAGGATCGCCGTTTCGAGTCCGGTTGATTGGGACTAGGAATGACAATGTGTAAAACAATTTCTCTTACAACATGAATGTCTGCAGTCTCGTCGGTATCTCAACCTGACGGAACCCGTTGTGCACTAGTGACGCGGAGAACGCCTGTGCGCTCGCATATTCCCCGTGCACCAGAAAGATATTCTTCAGCATGTTCTTGTCGAATGGCGAGAGATACTCCAGCAGTTCATTGTTGTCCGCATGTGCGCTGAAGGAGTTCATCACCACCACTTCCGCATTCAGCTTCTTCACCTCGCCGAAGATCGATACTTCGGGATTCTTATCCACGATCTTTCGTCCCAGCGTGTGCTCTGCCTGATACCCCACGATCAGGATGGTGTTATTGGGATTCTCGATGTTGTTGGCAAGATGATGGACGATCCTTCCCGCTTCGCACATGCCGGACGCGGCGATGATCATGCATGATCCCTTACGGTCATTGAGCGATTTGGATTCCTCCGCATCGCGGATAAAATGGAGCCGTTCGAATCCGAACACATCATCATCGCTCTTCAGGATCTCGTTCGTCTCATCGTCGAAGCATTCCGGATGTTTCCGGAAGATCGCCGTCGCTTTCATGGAGAGCGGACTGTCCACGAACACCGGGATATCCGGGAGAAGTCCTTCGTTCTTCAGATTGTTCAATTGATAGACCAGGTCCTGCGACCGTCCCACGCTGAACGCCGGAACGATGATCTTCCCCCCGCGCTCCATCGTTCTCTTCACCACCGCCAGCAGCTTCTGCGACGATTCTTCGGCTGAAGGATGAAGTCTTCCGCCGTACGTGCTTTCGCAGATCAGCGCCGAAACATTTCCCATGAATTCCGGGTCACGGAGGATCGGAAGATTCTTCCTCCCCACATCGCCGGTGAATCCCAGATGGAACGGCTGCTTTCCCGGTTCGGTGACGGTCAGATGGACCGATGCGGAACCGAGGATATGCCCCGCATCGAAATATTTTGCCGAAACTCCCTCCGTCACCTCAAAATCCGTTCGGTACGGGATCTCGGTCAACAGCTCCAGCATCGGTTCGACATCCTCCGTCGTATAGAGCGGTTCGATCGGCGGAAGATGCTTCTTTGCCCTCCGTTTATTGACGAATTCCACATCCTTCTCCTGGATATGTCCGCTGTCCATCAGCATGATCCGGCACAGGTCCGCGGTGGCCGGCGTGCAATAGATCGGTCCGGAGAAACCGTTCTTCACCAGATTCGGCAGATTCCCCGCGTGATCGATATGGGCGTGGGAGAGCACGACGGCGTCGATGGAA
Organism: Synechococcus sp. UW140; assembly: GCA_943364975.1. Taxonomy (GTDB): domain Bacteria; phylum Bacteroidota; class Ignavibacteria; order UBA10030; family UBA8401; genus UBA8401. The sequence continues at coordinate 109,125 of CALRIY020000002.1, read as the reverse complement.
GATGGTTCGAACGGGAAATTCTTGTTCTTGTCGTACGTGTCCGCCCGCCTCCCCTGGAACATACCGCAATCGAGAAGGATCTGTTTTCCGTTTGCGCGGAGAAGATGCATGGAGCCGGTGACGGTCTGGGCTGCGCCGATAAATTGTAGTTCCATAGGAAGGGTGTCTGGTGGAAAAGAGAAGGTTGTTTGATGGATGAATAGTACTAAAGGAATGCCAGCATATCAACATCCATTTTGCCCTGTAACAAAAGCGGAGAGGAGCGCAGATGAACGCAACATTGAACATTCAACACAAAAGGCCATGACTTTAGTCATGGCCTGACATCAGATCACCGTCATGACAGCAAACATTTAATATTATTCATATCGAGGAGTGAACAGAGTGTGTTACCGTACCAACAGCATTCGTTTCGTCACGAAGGAATTTCCGCTGCGGAGTGTATAGAAATACACACCGCTGGAAAGCGATGCTGCATCGAATGTTGCGGAGTATTGTCCGGGCCCTTGTACTTCGTTCACAAGCAATGCGATCTCTCTGCCGAGAAGATCGTATACGTGAAGGGAGATCTGCCCGGTCGCAGGGAGGAAATAATCGATGGTTGTGGAGGGATTGAACGGATTCGGATAATTCTGTTCCAGAAAGAGTTTCATCGGTACGGCCATCACGGCCACTTCGATGCTGTTCGAGAAATGGATCTTCCCGTCGCGGTCGATCTGTTTCAGCCGGTAATGATATGCTCCGCTCTCGTTCGGCCGGTCGGTGAATTGATAATCATGCGGTGCGTTGCTCGTTCCCGCGCCGTCCACAAAGCCGAGCGTCCTCCACTCTTCCGGTGTCGGGGTGGAGGAGACTCTTTGTGTTCCGAATTTTCTCTGCACCTCAAATCCGTGATTGTTCATCTCGGTCGCCGTTCTCCATCGGATCTCCACGGTCGAATTCCGGACCGATGCAGTGAATGAAACAAGTTCCACCGGAAGCGGTACGCCGAGACGGCTGTTGATGAAGAAGATCCCGTCCAGCGTTCCGGCAACGATCGTCGTATCGTTCAGCAATGCCAGCGAATAGATCTTCGAAGTGGAAAGTCCGTTGTTGTGCTGCTTCCACTCCGTGCCGAGATCCATCGAGTAATAGAATCCGCTGTCATGCGAAGCGGCGAAGAGAAATCCGTCGTTCCTTTTCAGCAGTGCGTTGACGGTGCTTCGGGGACCGGCATTCTTCCATGTCTGGGTGAGTGCATCATACGCGTGGATCGACGGGACGGATGCGGAATCATGGTAGTACGTCCCCGCAAAGACCGTCCCGTTCTGTCCGGTGAGCAGTGCGTAGGATGATGAGAAGAGCGAAGCGAGAGCGGACCAGTTCTTTCCGTTGTCGATCGAGCGGTAGACCGAAGTTCCTTTGGCGGCGAACATTGTATCTCCGGCGACCGTAACGGAAGTCCCGCCGACAGTGGATTGGATCCAGTCCGTACCGTTGTTCGTGCTGCGGTGCAGAACACCTTCGGATTCGATCACGATCTCATCCAGCGCGTTGATCGCCCGGATATCCGCATGAAGGATGTTGCCGGGAACCTGCGTCCAGGAATTCCCGTGATCCGTCGTCCGGTACACACCGCGGGACCATAAAGCGGCGACGATCTCTCCGTTACTTCTGGCCGCCATGGACCAGACTCCGTCCGTAAACGGCGCCGTTTGACTCCATGTGGTCCCGGAATCCAGCGAGCGGTAGATCCCTTTGTTGTACACGGACGCAAAGATCACTCCCTGCGCGTTCACAACAACGCTCATGGCTGGACCGATATTTCCGGTTTGTTTTTGATACCATACTTGTGCCTGCGCCGACAATGATTGCACCAGCAGCATCCACAACAGCACGTGCTTCATCAATTCCTTTTTACGATTTCAATTTATCAATATACGGACTTTGCTTTTTTATCGAAGACAATTTTGTCTTAGAAAATTTTATTTTTCTCGTCCATATTTCGGGACGACGGCCATTCCCCCTCTTCACGAGAAACCCCGCTTGACTTAAGGGAATATCAACAATGACCATGCTAAGTCGTTGTTTTTCAATAACGGGATTCTGTAAAGTTATCAACCATGGAAAAAATTCGTCAAAAAATGCCCGTTTTCAACCCTATTCGGTCCGGATTAATGTGGATAACCTGTGGATTGGCGTGGAAAGGTTTTGCTTGTCTGCCCTTGCGATTTTTCGTATTTTGTAATGAAAAGCTCGACCTTTGGGGTCATTCTCCAAAGGTTTTTTTGTCAGTTGTCCCTCTCGCATTTTCCTTATGATCGAAAGCATGACCGGATTCGGCAAGGGTGAAGCCTCTTCAAAAGGGGTCACCTTTACCGTAGAACTTCGCAGCGTCAATAACCGATTCCTGGAGATCTCCACACGCGCACCGAAAGCCATTTCGCAGCGCGAGAACGAGATCAAAGAGATCATCAAGGCCAAGATCTCCCGCGGGAAGATCTCGCTCAGTGCCGTGAAGGATGAGGCGTCGGATGATGAAGTTGCCATTACGGTGGACAAGAAGAAGGCGAAAGAGATCACCGCGGTCCTGGAACAGCTCCGCAAGACCGCCAAGATCAAACAGCCGGTCTCTCTGGAGCATCTGCTCCACTTCTCCGAGATCTTCCGGACGAAAGAGGCGGTGGAAGATGAAACAGAATGGAAAGTGTTCAGTCAGGCTTTGACCAAAGCGGTGGACGGACTGAAGAAGATGCGGGAAAAAGAAGGGATGGAATTGGCGCGCGATTCCAAGGAACGCATCGCCAAGATCAACAAGAATATCGACACGGTCGAACAGCTCTCGAAGAAACGGATCCCCGAAGAACGGAAACGGCTGAAGGAAAAAGTGGAAGCGCTCGCCGTGGACAAAAGTGTCATCAACAATCAGCGTCTTGAACTCGAGATCGCGATCCTTTCCGAGAAACTGGATGTAACGGAAGAATGCGTCCGCTTCCGCAGTCACAACAAGTTCTTCCTGGAAGCGCTGCAGTCCAAAGAATCCGAAGGACGCAAGCTGAACTTCCTCATCCAGGAGATGGGGCGCGAAGCGAACACGATCGGCTCGAAATGCAACGATGTGGAGATCGCGCATATCGTCGTCGGCATCAAAGAGGAATTGGAAAAGATCCGCGAACAGCTGCAGAATTTCGAATAGTATGGTCACACAGAGCGGAGTCGAAGTGTGACCGTGTCATGCCTCGTCGGAGTTTACCCCGATGAACATCGGGGCTCGGCATGACAAAAAGATCCGGTGAATTTCTCGTTCCATGAAGAATCCTAAACTTTTTGCTTTTGCATCACCCAGCGGCGGCGGGAAGACCTCCATCATCAAACCGCTGCTGAAGAAATATCCGGAGATCGAGTTCTCCGTTTCGGCCACCACGCGCAGTATGCGTCCCGGCGAAGTGAACGGAAAGGATTATTTCTTCCTCTCCCGGCAGGAATTTGAAGTGCTCATCGCCACCGGCGGATTCGTGGAACATGAATACTTCTTCGACAATCACTACGGAACGCTGAAACATGAAGTGGACCGGGCGCTGGCAGCACGACATTCCATGATCTTCGATGTGGATGTGAAAGGGGCTCTCTCCATCCGGGCGATGTATCCCAAAGAGAGCGTGCTGATCTTCATCGTGCCGCCGGATCTGAAAACGCTGGAACAACGGCTGCGCAACAGGAAGACCGAGGATGAGTCGAAGATCCAAACAAGACTGCATCGCGCTGCAATGGAATTGGAGACCGGAAAGCAGTTCGATGTGACGGTGGTGAACGACGAATTGGAGAAAGCGATCGCGGAAGTGGACAGGATAATTACGGAACATATTACATCATAACAACTAACAGAGGCATCAACAATGGCAATCAAAACCCTCGAGATCAAGCACTTGGAAGCAAAGGCGGCGAACGTGTACGAAGCGATCGTGGTCCTCTCCAAACGCTCGCGTCAGATCAACGAAGAGACGAAGATCGAGTTCACACAGCGCATCGAGAATCTCGTTGCTCTTCCGAACGCGAACGATGATATGGACGAGGAAGTGTCGAATCCCGATCAGCTGAAGGTCAGCCTGGAATTCGAAGCACGTCCGAAACCGACCGAAGAAGCGATCGACGAACTGATGGCGGACCAGCTGGAATACCGCTATAAAGAACCGCTCGAGATCAAGAAGTAATTTTTCAACCATACACCTTCCAGGTTTTTAAAACCTGGAAGGTGTTATATTTTTATCCCATGCTGGCCGGCAAAAATATCGCTCTCGGTGTCACCGGCGGAATCTCCGTCTATAAAATGTGCACCGTTGTTCGGCTTCTGAAAAAAGCCGGCGCGAACGTACGCGTGATGATGACCCCGGCGGCAACGGAATTCGTCACCCCCCTCACCTTTTCCACTCTGTCTCAGGAAGAAGTTGTTGTCTCTCTCTGGCCTGAGAACAAGCGTTCTTCCACACACAACGGAGTTCAGCACATCGACATCGGCCTCTGGGCGGATGTGATGCTCGTTGCTCCGGCGACCGCCAACACCATCGCAAAGATCACTCACGGATACGCGGAAGACGCCTTATCCTCGACCATTCTCGCGCTCCGCTGTCCTCTCATCATTTCCCCCGCAATGGACCTGGATATGTGGGAGAATACGGCAACGCAGGATAATCTTTCAGCATTGCGCGGACGGGGATATTTCATCATCCCTCCCGCCACCGGCGAACTGGCGAGCGGTCTGTCGGGACCGGGAAGACTTCCTGAACCCGAAACGATCGTGGAATTCGTGAAGGGCGTGATCGAAAAGACACCGCTCGATCTGAAAAAGAAAAAGATCCTCATCACGGCAGGACCGACACACGAACCGATCGATCCAGTCCGCTTCATCGGCAACCGTTCCTCCGGCAAGATGGGATTCGCGCTGGCGAACGCCGCCGCTCTGCGCGGTGCGGACGTCACACTGATCAGCGGACCGGTCTCGCTTGCCACGCCGAAGAATGTGAAACGGATCGACGTGGAGACGGCTGAACAGATGCACGCTGCCGTGACGGCTCACTCAAAGAAACAGGATATCATCATCATGTCCGCCGCCGTCGCCGATTATGCTCCGGCCGTGCAGGCGAAGGAAAAGATCAAGAAACAGAATGCGGGAATGACCATCGAACTCCGTTCAACACCGGACATCCTCCGGTCGCTGGGAGAAAAAAAATCGAAGAAACAGATCCTCGTCGGCTTCGCGTTGGAGACGGAGAACGAACTGGCGAATGCGAATGCGAAACTGGAAAAGAAGAATCTCGATCTGATCGTCATGAATTCCACGAAGGACAAAGGGGCCGCATTCGGTACCGACACGAACGTTGTGACGATGATCGACCGCGCAGGAGCGGTAAAGAAACTGCCGATGATGACGAAGTTCGATGTTGCAGTAGAAATTCTGAATACGATCAAAACGAAATTGCAGTAGTATTGTTGTTATCCGACACTTCAAACGACACTGTCATCCCCGTCCCATAAGGGATCCCTTCGGGACATGATTTTAGCGGGGATCCACTGTATAGATTCCCGACAGGAGCATTCGGGAATGACAATCTCTAAATATTTTCGAAGCCCATGCCCGAATCCGAGATCGAAAAAGTATTGTCCGATGCACAGCGCTTCCTGAAACAGGAGAAGCAGCTCTACGGCAATTCGATGATCCGGGAATCCATCTGGGGGACGAAAGAGACCTCCCCCGCTGCTCCGGTATCTACTCCGGCTGCAGCGGTCCCGAAAAAATCTGTCCCGGCACCACCCGTACACGGAACACACACCGAACAACGAGAGACGACGGAACCTATGGCCGCAAAGAAAAAAGATGCAACGCCCTCCGGACCGATCAGCATCACCGAATCGATCGTGAAAGGACCGAAGGAAAAATGGCAGGCCGATGTCTCGCTGAGCGATCTGGACCGTCACATCTGCAACTGCACGAAATGCAGGCTCGGCGTCACCCGCACGAAGTTCGTCTTCGGTGTCGGCAATCCGAAAGCGGACCTGCTCGTGATCGGCGAAGCGCCGGGAGCGGACGAGGACAAACAGGGTGAACCGTTCGTCGGACGCGCCGGACAGCTGCTGAACAAGATCCTGGAAGCGGTCAATTTCAAACGCGAGGAAGTGTACATCGCGAACATTCTGAAGTGCCGTCCTCCCGAAAACCGCCGTCCGCATCCGGACGAGGTGGAACAGTGCGAACCGTACTTGTGGAAACAGATCGAACTGATCAAACCGAAATTCATTCTCTGCCTCGGCCTTACCGCCGCGCAGACGCTGCTCAAGACGCAGGAATCGCTGACGAACCTGCGCGCTTCGGTCCATAATTATCACGGCGTGCCGACCTATGTCACGTATCATCCCGCGGCGCTCCTCCGCAATCCGGACTGGAAGCGTCCCACGTGGGAAGATGTTCAGAAACTCAGAAGTGCGTACGATAAGTCAAAAAATAGTGTGTAATGTATATTGGAGAATGATGAATGTAGAATGAAAAACATAACATTCTGCATTCTGCATTCTACATTCTTCATTCTCAATTTGGATCTGAATTTTATGGCAGAAAAAACAATCGAACAATCCTCCGGACGCGTTCCCCCTCAGGCGATGGATGTGGAAATGTCCGTGCTCGGCGCGATGCTGATGGAGAAGGAAGCGATCTCCCGTGCACTCGAGATCCTGGATGATTCCGCATTCTACAAACCGGCGCACACCGAGATCTTCAAGGCGATCATCAATCTCTTCGAACGGAACGAAGCGGCCGACTCTATCACCGTGGTGGAAGAACTCCGCCGCGCGGGAAAACTCGACAGTGTCGGCGGTCCGCTCTACATCTCGGACCTGACGATGCATGTCACCTCCTCCGCGAATGTGGAATATCACGCCAAGATTGTCCTGGAAAAAGCATTGCTCCGCAGCCTGATCACCACCAGCACGGAGATCACCAGCCGCGCGTTCAACGAACAGGATGACGCGCTCGACCTGCTGGATGAAGCGGAGAACAAGATCTTCCAGATCTCCGAAAAGAGAATGAAGAAGACCTTCACTGCGATGAAGGATGCGGTCTTCTCAACGATGGAAATGCTCGAGAGCATCCACGGCAAACACAGCGGCGTCACCGGCGTTCCGTCCGGATTCACCGCGCTCGATTCCATGACCGGCGGATTCCAGAACTCGGATATGATCATCGTCGCTGCCCGTCCCTCTATGGGAAAGACCGCGTTCGTGCTCTCCCTTGCCCGGAACGCGGCGGTGGACCACGACAAACCGATCGGTTTCTTCTCCCTCGAAATGTCCGCGCAGCAGCTCGTGATGCGTCTGATCTGCGCCGAAGCGCGCGTGGATGCGCAGAGCGTCCGCACCGGCAGACTGCCGGACGATCAATGGCGCAACCTGAGCACCCGTATCGGAAAACTGTACTCCGCCAAGATCTTCATCGATGATACTCCCGCACTCTCCATTCTCGAACTCCGCGCAAAAGCGCGCCGTCTGAAAGCGGAGCACAATATCAGCATGATCATCATCGATTACCTGCAATTGATGGCCGGACCGAAAAACGCGCAGAGCCGCGAGCAGGAAATTTCGCAGATCTCCCGTTCGCTCAAAGCGCTCGCAAAAGAATTGAATATTCCTGTGATCGCACTGTCGCAGCTGAACCGCGCCGTGGAGACCTCCTCCGATAAACGGCCGATGCTCTCCAACCTGCGCGAATCGGGAGCCATTGAGCAGGACGCGGACGTGGTCCTCTTCATCCACCGTCCCGAAAAGTTCGGACTCACACGCGATGACGGCTCCTCCGCCGAAGGGATCGCGGAGATCATCATCGGCAAACAGCGTAACGGACCGACCGGAGAAGTGGAACTCGCATTCGTCAATCAGTACGCACGCTTCGAGAACCTGGCGCTGCCGACGTTCGACGATTATGCGCCGCCGGTGAGCAATGAACCGGCATTCTAAGAGCAATTGAGAATGTAGAATGCAGAATGGAGAATGAATAATGAAGAGCTTTAATTCTACATTCACCATTCACCATTCTACATTATTCCTATGAATACTTCCGTTGTCGAAGTTCGCGATGCCAGTCTTCCCGAGGACGTTGATCTTATCCGGCGCTTATGGATGGATTACCTGACCTGGGGAAACGACACGATGCAATCGCTCTACGGCGTGCATCCGCACGACCCGAAAGCGGCGGTGGAGCAGGATATCGCCATGATCGCCAAGTTCCTTCCGCCGGACGGGCGTTTGATGCTTGCCTTCATTGATGGGAAGGTCTGCGGCATCGGATGCCTGAAAAGCATCAACGACGAGATCGGTGAGATCAAACGGATGTATGTGGACCCGTCATTCAGAAAGATCGGGGCAGGACGGGCGATCCTTCGGTCGCTGCTTGATGCGGCCAGGGAACGGGGATACAAAAAAGTTCGCCTGGACAGTCCGAAATTCATGGAAGCAGCTCATGCACTCTATCGGAGTTTTGGTTTTAAAGATATTCCTGTCTATGACGAAGTAGAAATTCCGGAAGAGTTCAGACAATACTTATTGTTTATGGAGATGGAGCTTTCATAATCACAATAATTGAAAATGGACAATTGAAAATTGAAAATCATTAGTTCTTCATTGTTCATCGATCATTTCAGACAACATCTGCAATTTATGAAATTGAAATTGGCGTAAAACTAAAACATTGCAACAGGGCACTAAGTAATTAAAAAATCAAATGCTCTTCATTGTCCACTGTCAATTGTCCATTTTCAATTGATAATATTTTGAGGCTAATTATGAAACGCAGAACCTTCATCGCAAGCTCCTCCCTCGCCGCCGCCGCAACTGCACTTCCTTCATCCCTGTTCGGAAATCTTTTGGACGAACTGACGGATGAACAGATCTGCAAATTGAAATTCGATTTTGCCGTTTCACAATCCCTGGCCGTGAAACCGATCAACGAAGTGATGGTGGAGATCGGCAGAACTTTTATCGGGGTCGATTATCTCGCCAATTCACTCGAGGACGACGGACCGGAAAAGCTCGTCGTGAATCTCCGCGCGCTGGACTGCGTGACGTTCTACGAGAACTGCGTCACCCTCGCCCGCTGCGTGAAGATGAAGAAGACCACCTTCAATGATTATATGGAGCAGCTGACATTCCTCCGCTACCGGGACGGGAAGATCAACGGTTATCCGAGCCGGCTGCATTACACCAGCGACTATTGGTTCAACGGCGAGAAAAAAGGGATCATGAAGGTCGTCACTCAGGAGATATTCGGACAGAATAACGTGAAAGAGATCCCGAAGCCGATCAATTTTATGACAACGCACCGCGCCAGCTATAAGCACCTGAAGACGAACGATGAGAATCTTGCCGTCATCAAAGAACAGGAAGATGAGATCAACTCCCGTAAAGATTATTTCATGCCGAAGGGGAACCTGCACATGTTCCAAGACAAAGTGAACCACGGCGATCTGATCGGAATCACCACGAACCTTCCGGGGATGGATATCGCCCATACCGGCGTCGCCGTCCGCATCGGCAGCAACCTCCACTTTATGCACGCCCCCATCACCGGCAAGAAAGTGCAGATCACCGAACAGCCGCTGCACGAGTATCTTGCGAAGAACGGCAGACAGACGGGGATCATTGTGGCGAGAGTGAATGACATCTCATAATTTTGAGCTTCCGAAATGATTATCTGTTGCCACTTGTTCCCAAACCCCCGGTGTGCGTGAAAACCGTCATTCCGAACTTGTTTCGGAATCTGATGTATAGAATTTAAGTCAAATTCAAAGATGCTGAACCAAGTTCAGCATGACGAATCTATTTTTCACACAGACTGTACTTTTGGGAACGAGTATTTTAAACCATGCCCGCCCCTTTACAATCATCTCTTGCTTCCCGAGTGCTCCTTCAGTACCTTTTTTCCGTAAAAATATTCGGTTTTCCGGGCAACGAAATACCCCTCTCGAGCGTCTAACAAAAGGACTGCCGGCATCACTCTAAGGATATCATGAAATTTCCCAGCATTTTCACCCGTTTCACTGCGCTTCCCAAAAAACAGCGCATCATCTACGGTTCCGTCACCGGCGCCGCTCTCAGCATTATCCTCTTCCTCCTGATCACCCAAAAGACCGTCTCCTCCGCCGATCTCTATATTACGCCGACCTACGGGGAATTCTTCGTCACCATCACCACCACGGGTGAACTGGAAGCGAAGAGCTCCATCGAGATCAAAGGACCGGAAGAGGCGCGCGCCGCCGGCATCTGGCAGATGAAGATCAGTAATCTGGTGGCCGAAGGGACCGTCGTGAAGAAAGGGGAGTTCGTCGCCGACCTGGACAAATCCGAGATCGCGAACCGGCTGAAGGATTCGGAACTCTCCGTGCAGAAACTCGAAGCGCAGTTCCTCCAGGCGAAACTGGACAGCACGCTCGCACTGACGCAGGCACGCGACGACATGGTGAACATGCAGTACTCGCTCGAAGAGAAACGGATCGTCCTCGACCAATCCTCCTACGAAGCTCCGGCGGTGAAACGCCAGGCGCAGATCGATTACGACCGCACCATCCGTACGCTGGAACAGTCGAAGAAGAACTATGTAACGAAGACGCAGCAGTCCATCGCGAAGATCCAGGCGGTGCAGGCGGACCTGATGAAGGAACAGCAGAAGATGGCCATCATGATGTCCACCGTACAGAAATTCACCATCCTCGCCCCCTCCGACGGCATGGTCGTCTATGCGCGTGAATGGGGAGGAAAGAAGAAAGTGGTCGGCTCCACCATCAATCCGTGGGAATCGACCGTCGCCACGCTTCCCGACCTGACCACGATGGAGTCGATCACCTACGTGAACGAAGTGGACATCCAGAAGATCGCCAAAGGTCAGAACGTCACACTGAAACTGGACGCCGACCCGAACAAGAAACTGAGCGGCACCGTCACCAGCGTCGCCAACATCGGAGAACAGCGTCCGAACTCCGATTCGAAAGTATTTGAAGTGCGCATCCTCATCAACGACCGGGATACCACGCTGCGTCCCGCCATGACCACCGCGAACGAGATCCTCATCGCCAAAGCCGAGGATGTCCTTTCCATTCCGCTTGAAGCGGTCCATTCCGAAGGGACATCCACATTCGTCTATCTGAAACAGGGAGGCGGAGTGAAGCAGGAAGTAAAACTCGGACTGCAGAATGATAATGCCGCCGTCGTGCTGGAAGGGATCAGTTCGAAGGATGAGATCTATCTCTCCCCGCCGCCGGACGCCGCCGGACTGAAACTCCGTCCTCTGAAAGCTGCGCTGTGATCGCAGGGAACAGTCTCCTTATCGCAGCGCTGATCGAGCGGTTCAGACCGCCGATCGGCTTCGTCAGCAATCTCTTCACCGCATTCGAAGCGATCAAACGGAATAAACTCCGTTCCATGCTCACATCGCTCGGCATCGTCTTCGGCGTCGCTTCGGTCATCTCCATGCTCGCCATCGGACGGGGCGCACAGCAGGAGATCCTCGATCAGATGAAACTCCTCGGTGCGAACAACATCATCATCACTCCCGTCATCGAACAGGAAGAGGGAAAGGCCGAGGAGAACGACCAGAAACTGAACGAGAAGAAGAAATTCTCCCCCGGTCTCTCTCTGCAGGATGCCGAAAGCATCGCACGCGCCGTTCCCGGCGTGGAGTATGTAAGTCCGGAAGTGGTGATGGAAACGAATGCCATCCGCGAAGGACTGAAACGCTCCACGAAACTTGTCGGCGTCGATTCGAATTTCTTCCGCCGTTCGGAATACGAACTGGAACAAGGCTCATACTTCTCCCCGGTCCACTTCGAGCGCTCCCTTCCCGTCGCCATCATCGGTCATTCCGTCAAGACGAAATTCTTCACGCGTGAGGATGCGATCGGAAGACAGATCAAATGCGGCAAGCTCTGGCTGACGGTGATCGGCGTGATGAAAGAACGGAACATCTCCAAGCAGAACATCCAGCATCTCGGTCTGCGTGATTATAATTACGACATCTATTCCCCCGTCAGCACCGTCCTTCTCCGCTATAAGAACCGCGCCCTCGTCACCCGGCGCGACGTGCAGAACGCCTCCCGCGGGAATAACAATAACAACAATAATGACGATGAACCGAAAAAAGCGGTCAATTATCATCAGATCGACCGCCTGACGGTGAGCGTACAGAATACCGAACAGATCCGCACGGTGGCCGAAGTGGTCAGCCGGATGCTCCAGCGCCGTCACAACGGCATCGTCGATTTCTCCGTCACTGTGCCGGAAGAACTGCTGAAACAGGAACAGCGGACGAAGGAGATTTTTAACATCGTTCTCGGCGCCATCGCCTCCATCTCCCTGATCGTCGGAGGGATCGGCATCATGAACATCATGCTTGCATCGGTGATGGAACGGACAAAAGAGATCGGCATCCGGCGCGCGGTCGGCGCCACACAGCGCGATGTGATGATGCAGTTCCTTGCGGAAGCGACCACCATCAGTGTGACCGGAGGGATCGCCGGCATCATTCTCGGATTCATCATCAGCGTCGGCATCGAACAGATGGCGGGCATCGTCACCATCATCACCTTCATGTCCGTCGTCGTTTCGTTCGCCATCTCCGCCACCATCGGCATCGCGTTCGGTTTCTTTCCCGCAAAGCGTGCCGCGGAGCAGGATGTGATCATGTCCTTGCGGTACGAGTAAAAACTAGATACTGGATTCAAGATGCTGGATTCAGGATGCAGGATACAGGATTCTGGATTGCAGTTGAGAAACACTGAAGCAGAAATTTAAAAACAGTCACCCTGAGCGAGTCCCGACGCTTCGTGCCGAGACGAAGTAAAGAATCCAAAACACATAAAATAGGACTGTCATCCCCGCATGCTCTTGGCGGGGATCCAATGATATGCATATAGATTCCCGACAAAAGCGTTCGGGAATGACGCACTTTTTTTTGAAAATATTTTATGAAATCATTCCTCCTTTCCATACTGCTCTTTACTGTATCGCTGCTTCATGCACAGACGGACTCGGTCACCATCACGCTGAACGAAAGCATCCGCATGGGTCAGCAGAACGGACCGCTGGCAGCGATGGCGCGCGCAGCATACAGCGGAAAAGAACACCGGTATCATTCCTTCACCGCGCGGTTCTATCCGCAGCTCTCCCTCTCCGGCGACGCGCCTCAGTTCGTCCGGACGATCAGTCCCATTACCCAGCCGGATGGAACAAGTTCCTTCCTCTCGCAGCGTCAGGCGCAGTCGTCCCTTTCTCTTGCGCTCGTGCAGCAGGTGCCGTGGACCGGAACGGAGATCTCCATCTACTCCGGACTGAACCGTCTGGACAATCTCGAAACGAAAGCTTCCTTCTACCGCTCCACGCCGCTCTCGTTATCGCTCCGTCAGCCGCTGTTTTCCATCAACACGCTCTCTTGGAATCTCGAGCAGGAAGAATTGAACTATCAATCGTCGCACCGCGAGTTTGTGGAACAGATGGAGGAATCCGCCATCGACATCACGAACAAATTCTTCGCGTACTATCTTGCGCTGATGAACGTGAGTAACGCGCAGTTGAACTTGACCGTCAACGATACGCTCTTCCAGGTCTCCAAAGGCCGGTTCAACGTGGGAAAGATCGCCGAGAATGATCTGCTGCAGAGCGAACTCGCCGCATTGAATGCACGCACGCAGTACGAGAATGCCGTGATCGAACTCGACCGGGCGCGGCAGAATTTCCGTTATGCCGTGGGAATTTCCCCGCAGACAGCGATCAGCGTCGTGCCGGACGAATCGATCTATATGTTCGCAGTGGATCCCGCAGCAGCACTCTCCCTTGCTCAGGAGAACCGGAGTGATATGGTCAGTTATCAGCTGCAGAAACTGAATGCCGAAAGGAGCGTCCGTCAGGCCGAGTCGAACAATTCCATCTCCATGTCCATCTCCGCCAATATCGGACTGAACCAGAAGGCGAACAAGCTCGATGATGTGTATGCCGATCTGCTCGATCAGCAGCAGTTCTCCGTACAGCTCCAGGTGCCGCTCATCGGATGGGGGACCGGAAGTCATGCCGTGGAAGCGGCGGAAGCGGAACTCTCCCGCGTTGAAACGAGCGTCAAATCTCAGCAGTTCAGCCTGGAACAGGAAGTGAAATACCAGGTGCTGCGCTTCAAACAGCTTCAGCAGCAGGTACTCCTCTCCGCCAAAGCCGATACGGTGGCACAGCGCCGGTTCGATGTGGCCCGCGAACGCTTTGTGATCGGTAAGATCGACGTCACCAACCTTTTTCTCGCCCAATCCGAAAAGGATAACGCCTACCGCACACGCATCCAGACTCTGTGGGATTATTGGACAACTTATTATAGATTACGCCGGCTGACACTGTATGATTTCGCCCTGCAGCGTCCGCTGCTGGTGAAGGAATAATGGAAACATCATATTTGTCATTGCGAGGGAGCGCAGCGACCGAAGCAATCTTCTGAATGATCAAAAGGATTGCTTCGTCGTCCCAAACAACGGGACTCCTCGCAATGACCTTATGTACCTTCTGGCATATACAATATTTATGCGGATATTTCTCTCACATCTCTTCTTTATTTCAGCCGTGTTTGCTCAAGTAGGCACTCCTGCGCGCAATTCTGCTACCGACAGCCTTGCATCCGCACTGTACGCCGAAGGAAATTACTGGAAGCTGATGGAGATCTCCAGGCAGACGGATCTCGATTCACTTTCTCCGAAATATCTCTTCGCCCTCGGTATGAGCTATGCCGCATTGAGCGAGACACAGCGCGCGCTGGATTGTCTGAAACGCTCCATCGCATTGGATTCGTCGAAACTGCAGTACCGGTATCAGTATGCGCGCATGCTGACTCAGTCCGGATTCTACCAGGATGCCGCGGAACAATTGCACATCTGCATCGCGATGGACAGCACGTACATACCGGCACGGTTCCAATTGGGACTCACCTATGCGGCACAGAAGAAGCAGACGGAAAA
This sequence comes from Synechococcus sp. UW140, assembly GCA_943364975.1. Lineage (GTDB taxonomy): Bacteria > Bacteroidota > Ignavibacteria > UBA10030 > UBA8401 > UBA8401. The sequence goes on along the minus strand of CALRIY020000002.1, from coordinate 94,123 downwards.
AGAGATCGCGATCTTTTCTTCGCTCATCGAACGGAATCCGAACGATTTTTTGAGTCTCTATTACTTGTCCGAAGCATTGAAGCGTTCCAACCTGCAGGATTCCGGCTCACAGTATCTGCGCCGCTCACTGGCGGTGAATCCGCGCTATCTGCCGGCGCTCATTTCCCTTTCCAATTATCTCAACAGCAGGAAGCAGTATGCCGATGCACTTCCGTACTATCTCAAAGCCGATTCGGTCCGCGGCGACAACAAGGATCTGAAATTCCAGATCGGTGAATGTTACCGGCGGCTGGAAGATCTGACCAACGCAAAAATATTTTTCAAGCGCGCGATCGCGATGGACTCGTCTAACGGAATGTATCATGCACAGCTGGCATACGCATATTTCTCCTCCGGCCAATATGATTCTTCCGCAGCGTCGTATCAGCTGGCCATCGCCAACGATGACGAAAATCCGCAGTATTACATGAATCTTGCACTGGTGTACCAGAAACTGGAGATGCCGGATTTGGTGATCATGTCCTACCGGAATGCTGTCCGGGTGATGCATCCCGAAGTGACGGCATTCGCGTACAACGATCTCGCATCGTATTGTTATCAAAAGAAACGGTGGCGCGATGCGGTGGAGGCATACACCATGGCGCTGGGGATGAAACCGGATATGATTGATGCCTATTATTTCATCGGATCGAGCTACATGCAGCTGAATGAGAATCAGGCTGCAGTGACGCCGCTGACACTTTTCCTGAAGCAATCGGAGAACGATCCGGAAAAGAAAGGATTGCGGTACTCTGCGCAGAAGATGCTCGATTACATTAAGTCGTTGAAGAAACCAAAATGATCTGACCGCACTTCATATGATTTTCTTGACAATCCTCACTTCCTTCCCGTCCGTCAAATGGATACCTTCTGAAAAACAATACGGGGTCCCATGTTCACTCGCCGTTCATTCCTTCATCTTGCCGCTGCTGGTTCTGCGCTCTTCACTGTTCCAAGTATTCTCCCTTCACAAAAGAAAGAACGTCCTCCGGCACTTCCGGTCCCGCTGGTGAAAGAATTTGTCGGCGCGGCGCACGGTGATCTGGAGAAGACCAGAAGTATGCTCGCTGAAACCCCGTCGCTGCTCAACGCAACGTATGATTGGAGCAACGGCGATTTTGAGAAAGCGGTCGGCGGTGCGGGACATATGGGCAGGAAAGATATCGCGGAATTTCTGATCGGCGAGGGGGCGCAGTTCGATATCTTTGTTGCAGCGATGCTCGGCAGAACAGAGCTTGTGAAAGCATATCTGATCGCATATCCCGGACTGATCCGTTCGAAAGGACCGCACGGTATCTCACTGCTGACACACGCGGAAAAAGGGGGCGAGCACGCCGTTGAAACGCTCGAATTCCTGAAAGGATTCGGCGGATGAGGACGGACCGCTCGGATCCGGCAGTATATTTTTCCAAACATTCTGGAAATTTTCGCGTATCTTGAGTCATGTCTTCGTCCGATCCCAAGAAAAAGAACTCATTCAGCGATTCCTTCAATCAGGAATGGAATTCCATCCGCACCAACATTTCATCGGAATGGCGCGAACTCACCGAGAACATCAATAAACCGGAGCATTGGAATACACTCTACCGCAAAGAATCCGACGAGCTGACCGATTATTATCTCACTCCGGAACAGCGTGAACAGCTCAAGAGCATGAAGCCGCATTACCGGATGATGCACAAATCCGGCTGGGTGCTGAAAGCGATGTTCGACAAATTGAGTCCGGAACGGCGTGTGCTGTTCCTTGCCGGCGTTCTGATGCTGCTGTTCAGTTTTACCGGCGATCAGGGAAATCTGAATGCACTGTTCGGCGGATTCTTCCTGGTGGTGCTGATCATGCTGGAGCTGAAGGATAAACTGGCGGCACACGATGAACTTGCCGCGGGAAGGAAGATCCAGGAATCGCTCATGCCGCAGCGTTCTCCGGCAGTGAACGGATGGAAGCTCTGGCTCTTCACCCGTTCCGCAAACGAAGTGTGCGGCGATCTGATCGATCATATGACGCTGGGAGGAGGCCGTTTCAGCATCATTATGGCGGATGTGTCGGGAAAAGGACTGCATGCCGCCCTCATCACTGCGAAACTTCAGGCGACAATCCGGGCGCTGGCGGGAGGGATCGACGAACTCCCCGCGCTTATCGGAAGGATCAATGCCATCGTCCACCGGGACAGTCCTTCGCACATCTTTTCGTCTTTGTTCTATGCGGAATGTTCCGAAGAGCATGGCACGGTCCGTTTCATCAACGCGGGACATTTCCCCGCGCTGATCGTCCGCGGCGCGGCGATCGTCGAGACCGAAAAAGGGGACGCCGCACTCGGATTGGCGCGCTACATGAATTTCACGGAACATACCGCAACGCTTAACAGCGGCGACCGTTTCATCCTTTATTCGGACGGACTGACCGAAGCGAAGAATGCTGCAGGTGAATTCTTCGGGAAGGACCGTTTCACATCGCTTCTTACAAACAGAAGCGGCACACCGGATGAGATCGGCGCCGACATCCTCAGGCATGTGGATGCATTCATCGGATCTTCAACACCATCCGATGATCTCTCGTTGATCATCCTGCAAAGATTATAGATCCCCACAAGAAGACTTTTACAGGCCGCCCCTACGGAGCGCTTTCGAGATTGGTGCTCTTTGTTTATGAACAGAGTGCTCCTACGGAGCACTTTTGAGATTTGAAAAAAGATGACCGAGCCCCGGGCTCCCTATTATTTGTTTGAGCCTTTCTAAGGATTCAAGCCCCGTCGGGGGCGACCTGTGCTATTTATTGATTTACTCACTGTAATAAAATGATATGACCAACCATCCGGCACAAAAAGGGATACGCTCAACCATCATCGGTATTATCGTGAATGCCGCGCTTGCACTGGTAAAAGGACTCGCCGGTTTCTTCGGCAATTCATATGCGCTCATCGCGGATGCGATCGAATCCGCATCGGATGTGGTCAGTTCCCTGGTCGTCGTCAGCGGACTCCGCATCGCCCAGAAGCCGAGAGACGAGAACCATCCGTACGGACACGGCAAAGCGGAACCGATCGCGGCGATGGTCGTGGCGCTCTCCCTGGTCGGCGCTGCGGTCACCATCGTTGTGCAGAGCATCCACGAGATCATCACTCCGCACCATGCTCCGGAACCGTTCACCCTTATCGTCTTGGTAGTCGTTGTCCTCACCAAAGAATCGCTCTTCCGTTTCGTCTTCACCGTTGCTGAGGATGTACAGAGCACCGCCGTCAAAACGGATGCGTGGCATCACCGGAGTGATGCCATCACTTCCGCTGCGGCGTTCGTCGGCATTCTGATCGCGCTGCTCGGCGGCAAAGGATACGAGAGTGCGGATGACTGGGCGGCGCTTTTCGCTTCGGTCATCATCGTCTATAATGCCTATCATCTTTTTATGCCGGCACTGAATGAAGTGATGGATGCGGCTCCCTCTCCGACGATCGAAGATCGCGTCCGTACCGTAGCGCTTTCCGTGGACGGTGTGCTCGGTCTTGACAAATGTTATGTGCGGAAAATGGGGCTCGACTTTTTCGTGGATATGCACATTGTTGTCAACGGAAGTCTCTCCGTTCGAGAAGGACATCTGATCAGCCACCATGTGAAAGATGCCATCTGCGCCTCCAATCCCCGTATTGTTGACGTGCTGATCCACATCGAACCGGATACGTTCCTGTAACCGGTGAATTGTTTCTCTGCAGGTAAATAGCTACTTTAACGCCGTCAACCTTTCATTGAAGGGAATGGATCTTGATCTGGCAGTCTTCTGTATTCGGTCATTTTTTTCTGATCACCACCGTTATCGGTGCGGTCATCACCTTCCGCGCATCACGCCGCTCCTTCCCCGGCGACCGGTATCTGATCCTGTTCGTCATTTCTACCATGATCTGGACATTGACCAGCGCGCTGGAATGGTATTCCGTGCTGCCGCAGCACAAAGCATTGTGGTCCCAGCTGAGTTATATCGGCATTGTGAACGTCTCTCCCGCCTGGCTCTGTTTTTCACTGGCCTACACCGGATATTCGCATCTTCTCATCAAACGGAACATTATCCTCCTCTGGCTGATCCCGGCTGTTACACTGGTGTTGGCGCTGACGAATTCGTACCACGGACTGAACTGGCCGTTCCATTATCTTGTCGAGGATCCGCGGGGTGATTACATGTTCTACGGACACGGTCCGTCGTTCTGGGTGCTGACCGCATACTGTTACGTGGTCAACATCGTGTACAGCATCCTTATAATCCGTCAATCCTCTTCGATGTTCCTGGCATACCGGACGCAGTCGGTCATCCTCTTCATCGCAGTAATGCTGCCGTGGGTCGGCAACATTCTTTATAATACACGGATCGTGACGATCATCGATCTTACTCCCGCCGCCTTCACCGTCACCGGCGCGCTGCTGCTGTGGAATATGAAACAGTACCGGTTATTCGACATCGCTCCGATCGCACGGGAAGCGCTCTTCTTCCAGTTCCGGCAGATCGCCGTCGTCCTGGATGCGCACTACAGGATCGTCGACATGAACCCGTTCGCACTGAATTATTTCCGGCTGGGAAAACCTCCGGTCGGCACTCCGGCGATCGAGGCGTTCGCATTCTGGCCCGGACTCGTTTCTTTTCTCCGTGCTGACAATATTGCGGAACTGGAATTGATGTACGAGCACGACGATACGACGGAATGGTTCCTGGTCTCGCGCACTCCGGTGATCGGAACGCATGCCTCCTCCACCGGAACGCTGCTGATCTGCCGCGACATCACGGCAAACAAGAAGACCGAAAAGGTCCGTGAGATGCTGATCTCCGAACTGCAGGAAGCGCTTGCCAATGTGAAGACGCTCGGCGGTCTCCTTCCCATCTGCGCCAGCTGCAAGAAGATCCGCGATGACGAAGGCTATTGGAGCCAGGTGGAGCAGTACATCGGAAAGCATACCGATGCCAAATTCACCCACGGCATCTGCCCGGACTGCGGAAAGAAAGCGCTGGAAGAGTATTACCGTACAAAAACCAAATCGACCTGATATGACATCATCACACAGCACTGCTCTGCTGAGCATCGCACTGTTCGGACTTGTCGTGCCGAACGGTATGTTCTTCTATTATGTCTTCACTCAATTCGTTTCGTGGCGGGAGGTCGCGGAAAATCTACTCGCGATGGGATTCATCATTGATGCATTCATGGCGACCGGTCTTCTGGCTTGGTGGTTCGCGCGGAATCCGATCGGACGGTATACGTGGCGATCATTTATTGCGTTGAGCCTGCTCGGCGGTCTCGGATTCTCCCTTCCGTTCTTCTATTATCTGAACAAACGAAACGGGGAAACTGCCTAACCGTTCCAAGCATCAATCCCACTTGTCGGTCCGGAACGATGATGCCGGCAAACCCGCCTTGTTGAACAGCACCCCTTCAACGATATTTCCCCAGGCGTAACGAACGGCTTTCGGCGATTTTACCTTCTCGGATCGGACAAACAGTTTGGATCCTTTTACGGTCACCTCCGCGGGATAAAACATTTTGTCCGGACCGGCGATGACGAAATAATTCTTCCCTCCCGCAGGTCGCACAGTCAAACCTTCGGCATGATCGAACGTCAGGACGGCAATATCCTTCTGAGCAATGAATGAACGGAAGACCGGTCCCGTATATTCGATCCTCTTCCGATAGTTCTTCGCCAATGCCAGGCGGGCCAGCCGATCTCCAACATCATGTTTATTCGAAGGATGGATCGTCGCACTGTCGCCGATGTCGAGCGTCACCGCCATTCCCGTCTTCGGCACGGAGAGTGTACGGAGCTGAGCTTCGCGCAGCCGTTCGGAACGGACCGATGTATCGTACCGGAACGGCGCGATCTGTACGAAATAGAACGGCAGGTCCGCACGCCAATCCGACCTCCAGTTGCGGATCATCAGCGGGAATAATTCCGCGTACCGGTCCGGATCGTTCGCGTTCGATTCTCCCTGATACCAAATTGCTCCTTTGATAGAATACGGAATGAGCGGCGCGATCATTCCGTTATACAATGATGTCGGCTGCCACGCAGTGAGCTCCGATTCAACGACAGGACGCTGCTTCAATCCGTTCGCTGCGGAGAAGAGATATGCTTTTTCGTTCCGGATCTCCGCTATCGGTAGATATTTCCATGGACCGGAGAGAGGGATGCTTTCACCGCTCTTGTCGGAAAACAACCGCATCTGATCCGCGCTACCCCATGGTCCTCCCCCGCCGCCGAAATCCGTCACACGTATGGCGAGAGTGATGACGGAATCGTTTGTGAATCCGGACGGAACGTTGTAAATGCGGTTGATATTCCACGGACTTCCGCTCTCCATTCCGCCGATCCTTGTTCCGTTCACCAGCGTCACATCCAGATCATCGATCGGTCCCAGTTCCAGCACCAGTTCTTTCCCGCGCAAGGACGGAGGAAGAGTGATCTGTTTCCGGAACCAGACCACACCGTCGAACTGTCCCACGGCGGTGTGCTCCCAACTTTTCGGAAGATCCATCACGGACCAGCTGCTGTCGAACATTCCCGGCGCGGAATAGATCGAATCCCCGAACAACGCTGCGCTCCGCTCCGGTGAGTTTTGGAATGAGGAAAGAACGACCGACGGCAATGATGACAACCATTGGGACATGATTTGATATTCACTCTTCATTCTTTTCAGCTGCACCGGAAAGGATGAATACTGCGGATGTTTCACTATGAACTGTTCGCTTGTCCAGGACTGTACGGGCGTGCCTCCCCACGAAGCGTGGATGAGTCCGATAGGAACTTTCAGTTCCTGAAACAATCGTTTCCCGAAATAGTACGCCGTCGCACTGAACGCCGCGGCCTCTTCCGGCGTGCATTCCTTCCATGATCCGGCAGCATCGAATTCCGGTGAAGCGGCGATCTTCCGTTCCACGGTGAACATCCTGATCTTTGGGAACTGCGCCTGTGCGATCTCCGCTGCTGAACCGCTGATCGTATCGGCCGGCGGCCATCCCCGCAGCGGCATCTCCATGTTGGACTGTCCGGAACAGAGCCACACTTCGCCGATCATCACATTTCTCAGCGTGACTGTGTCGGTGTTCTGCCGAAGAGTGACAGTATGCGGTCCTCCGGCGGACGGTGTCTGCATCAGTGTCTTCCAGGAGCCATCTTTCGAGACGGAACAATTCACATTGATCCCCCACGATGTGCGGATGCGGACCACAGCGTGCGGTTCCCCTTTTCCCCAGACGGAGACCTGCCGCTGCTGCTGAAGCACCATCCCGTCCGCAAAGAGCGGAGCGGTCCTGAACTGTCCGGAACCGGCGGCGGCAGACCATTCGAACACGGTGAGTGTAGAAAAAAGGGATAGAAGGAGTGTGCGCAAGCGAATGTTCATCATCATGTCATTAAAAAAAGAGGTTATCGGTTCAATCATGATAGAGAGAAATCGATGCAAGGTCAACCGGATCAACAACTTCGCCGGGGGATGATGTTGCATTCCGAACATTCCTTTCGTAGTTTTAGGATATGAATTTAGAAGAATACTTCGCTCCGTTCCGCCGTCAGATCGTCGGCATCGATCAGCGCTTCACATCGCTGAACGGCGAGCAGCCGCTCGTCTATTCGGATTGGACCGCCAGCGGCAGATTGTACGCGCCGATCGAGAAGAAAATGCTCGAATCCTTCGGTCCGTTCGTCGGCAACACACATTCGGAATCCTCCGTCACCGGCGGACTGATGACGCACGCCTATCATCACGCCCACGAGATCATCAAGAAGCATGTGAATGCGAATTCGGATGATGCGCTCCTGTTCGTGGGTGCGGGGATGACGACCGCCATCAACAAGTTCCAAAGGATGATCGGCGTGAAAGTGCCGGAGCAGTTCAGGAATTCCATCGCCATTCCCGAGAATGACTGTCCGGTCGTCTTCGTCACCCATATGGAGCATCACTCCAATCAGACCACGTGGTACGAGACCATTGCGGATGTCTGCGTGCTCGAACCGACGCGCGAAGGATTGGTGGATGTGGAGAGTCTGCGCACTGCGCTGAAACGGTATGCGGACCGGAAGATCAAGATCGGCTCCTTCTCCGCCTGCTCGAATGTGACCGGGATCTTCTCCCCGTACCATGCGCTGGCAAAAGTGATGCATGAACACGGCGGCATTGCCGTGGTGGATTTTGCGGCGAGTGCGCCGTACGTTCCCATCAACATGCATCCGGCCGATCCGCTCGAACACTTGGACGCCGTGATCTTCTCTCCGCATAAATTCCTCGGCGGGCCCGGAACCCCCGGCATCCTCATCTTCAACAAACATTTGTACTCTTTAAAGTCCCCGGACCAGCCGGGAGGCGGCACCGTGCTCTGGACCAATCCGTGGGGTCAGCATAAATTCTCTCCGGACATCGAAGTGCGGGAGGACGGCGGCACGCCCGGATTCCTGCAGGCGATCAAAGCATCGCTCGCTGTTCAGCTGAAGGAACAGATGGGAACGGAGAACATCGCGGCCCGCGAGCATGAATTGTGCGAATTGATGTTCAAAAAGATGCGGGCGATACCGCATCTGAACCTGCTGGCGGACAATGTGGAGGAACGGCTCTGCATGTTCTCCTTCTATTTTGATTCCATCCACTACAATCTTGTGGTGAAACTGCTCAACGACCGCTTCGGCATCCAGGCGCGGGGCGGATGCTCCTGTGCCGGCACCTACGGTCACTATCTGCTGCATGTGGACCCGCAGCATTCCAAATCCATCACCGACAAGATCGACGCCGGAGACCTCTCGGAAAAACCGGGATGGGTCCGGATCTCTCTCCACCCGACCACGACGAATGCTGAAGTGGATTATATCACGGATGCGCTTGCACAGATCGAGAAGAATATCTCCCTCTGGAAAGAGGAGTATCGGTACGATCCGCATTCGAACGAGTACCATCACCGGAACGAGAATGGGTCATTGTTTAAATTGGTGATTAACTGGTTTGAGTTTTAACTATCTATTAAAAGACATTTTATTCCTATGTATACTTCCGAAGTAAAACCAGGCATACATCCTCATTTTGTAAACAAAAGTTTTTCTCAACAAGAGATGAAAATTATCTCAAAGCTTTCCAAAGAATGGTTTGTCACACATGCTGGGGGGTCAATAAGACTTGGATCGACAAGTGGATATTCCTATTTTTTAATGAAGCCTACTTCGTTTTATCAAGAAATGTTTAATTTAGAACGTGAAATCGTAGTGGTTTTTAGTCCATATAGTAATTTCGAAGCCAGAACATTGGATGCCATTTCTACGGCAATTGAAAAGGCAAGTGAAATAAATGGAGATCTTAGAATTGAAAAAATTTGCAGTGTTTTGTTTAGCATGGATCCTAATTGTGAAAATAAAATAAAAGATTTGTTGAAAAATGATCAAGAATCTCAAATTATTATAGCCCTAAACTATGACGATTTTGTTGACACAACAGATGTTCACTATTTAGAGAATAAGTTTAGGCGTAATTTTTACACCAGAGATTTATTTGCTTTTGAATCCCCTTTAAAAAAGGATTTATATTTTTTTGGTAGAACAGATATAATTCACAAGATTGTAAATAGACATAGATCAAATGAGAATTCTGCACTTTTTGGACTTCGAAAAACAGGTAAAACGTCTCTAATTCTAAAGATTGAAAGAACTCTGGAGAAAAATGATGAGAAGTGTATTTTGATTGATTGTCAAAACACATCTTTTCATCAAAGGCGTTGGCATGAAACCCTATATTATATAATATCTCTCATTCGCAATAAATATAAAAATGACATTGATAATTACTGCGAAAGTATTGGGGCAGGAAAGTTAAAATTTAGATCAGAAGAAAGTTATACAGAAAAAGATGCTTCTTTAATTTTTGAAGAAGAAATCCGAAAACTTTATCGGGCATTCAATAATAAAGGCATATTGCTAATATTTGATGAAATCGAGAGGGTGACATTTGAGTTGGGTGAATCAGAGCACTGGTCGAAGGGGATGGATTTTATTTACTTTTGGCAATCTCTGCGATCAATTTTTCAAAAAACAGACGGGGTTTTCTCGTATTTAATTGTTGGTACAAACGCGCTATGTATTGAAAGAGCATTAATTAATGGAAAAGACAATCCATTGTTCAATTCGGTGCCGTTTAACTACATAGAAAGATTTGATACATCCCAAACGAAAGAAATGGTAACCAAATTGGGTTCATATTTAGGACTTCAATTTGAAGAATCTATATTTTATAGACTTACGGAGGATTTTGGCGGTCATCCGTTTTTGATTCGACATGTCTGCAGTCTAATAAATTCAATGGTCCCTATTCAAAGACCTCACAAAGTAGATCGTAAATTGTATGAAAATGCGAAAGAAGAATTTAAAATAAGAGCAACAAGCTATTTCGAAATGATGTTGGGCGTTTTACAAGATTATTACCCAGACGAATTGGCTATGCTTGAGTACTTAGCTTTAGAGGATGTTGAGACCTTTAACAATTTTGTCCTTGCCTGGCCACACTATACAAATCATCTTATTGGCTATGGGATTATTGCAAAAATCCATAACGGGTACGATTTTAAAATCGATGTCATAAAGGAGTATTTAGAATCAAAAAATAAATATAAAAAAATAAACCAATCGATTGAGGAAAGGTTTTCGGAAATCCAAGAAAGAAGACACAAGCTTGAAACAAAGCTGCGCGATTTGATAAAAACTACATTAAAGATTAGGTTTGGTGACATTGAAGCAAAAAAAATGGTGGTTGCCAAATTTCCATCCGAAATTCGGGAAAGCATAGCATCGCTTACCCACAGTGAATTGTTAAACGCTAACAAAAATAAGTACTTGAATTACCTTCAATTAAAAGAAATTATTTCTGGGAATTGGGATGAATTTAAAAATGTTTTTCAGAGAGATAAAACAAGTTTTGAATACAAAATGAATATTGTGAACTCTTTGGGTAGAAGTGACACGCACTCCAAAAATGTAACAGCAAAAGATATGGAAGAATTTCGAGTGGCTATTTCTTGGTTAGAAGACAATATATCTGAAATATCCAAATAATTCTTTATATACCGATTGATACTCCACCACTCATGGAACGACTGAACGCTCTTGTTCTGAAACATATCACTGCGATCGAGATGACCGGCGTGATCATGCGGATCTTCAGTTTTACGCTTGTCAGCTGGCTCGGTCCCGACAGTCCGTTCATGTTCGTGTGGGTCTTCAACACCACGGATGCGGTGATGCTCTCGTGGTGTTCCATCCTGAAGAAGGATAAGGCGTACACACTGCTGAATCTTTTCTGGATCGGCGTCGGGATCGTCGGCATCGTCCGCGCCGCACAGTATTTTCGGTAACAGCATCACCACAAACGAGGAAGCATGAAAAATGCCCCGCTGCCGGACAATGAGAGCGAGCGTCTCCGTGAACTTCACGAACTCTCCATTCTCGACACGCTCCCCGAAGAGGAGTTCGACGATATCACCCGGCTTGCGTCCGAGATCTGTCAGACGCCGATCTCGCTCATCACGCTGGTCGATTCCGGGCGTCAATGGTTCAAGTCCCGCATCGGCCTCACTTCCACGGAGACCGACCGCAATTCAGCATTCTGTGCCCACGCCATCATCACGCCGCAGCAGATCCTTACAGTACCGGATTCCCGAAAGGATGACCGGTTCTTCGACAATCCTTTAGTGACCGGTGATCCGCATGTCATCTTCTATACCGGTGTTCCGCTGGTCACGTCCGAAGGGAATGCTCTTGGAACACTCTGTGTGATCGATCATCAGCCCAGAGAATTGAATCCGAACCAGCTGGAAACACTCCGTTCGCTCTCCCGGCAGGTGGTACGGCTGATCGATCTCCGCAAGATGAACCGGCTGCTGAACCAAAGCCGGACCGAGGTCGAACAGAAGAATACCGAACTCCAGAAATTCGCGTATATCGTCTCGCACGACATCAAATCACCGTTGAACAACATCATTTCCATCACCGAGATCCTGAAGGAATCCCATTCACAGGGAATGGATGAGGAAGGGCTGGAGATGATCGGATATCTCAAGAGCTCTTCCCAGCAGCTGAAGAATCTTGTCGATGGGATCCTTTCCTACTATGCCGGCGATTCTCTGCTCTCCCAGAAACGAACGGAGTTCATCTTCTCACACATCATCCGTGAAACGGTCGATCTGCTCGATCCTTCGGGGGAACATACCATCCGTTTTCCGCAGAATGACATCACGCTCACCTCGATCGAATCCGGGGTCCGTCAGGTGCTGCTGAACCTGATCAGCAACGCGATCAAATACAATCGATCACCGAAGGTGGTCATCGACATCACGTTCGCACAGCAGGATGCCGGCTTCATCTTCACTGTGAAGGATAACGGCGTCGGCATCGCCGCGGACAAACTGCAGACGATCTTCGAACCGTTCGTAACGCTGGGTGTCACGGACCGGTTCAAGAACACCGGCACCGGCATCGGTCTTTCCACCGTGAAGAAACTGGTGGAGAAACTCGGCGGTACGATCAGGGTCTCCTCCGAAGAAGGGAACGGGTCGGAATTCACTGTAACACTCCGGCCTATGGAGATATAGTTTACCGATACTGCCGTGCTGCTTAAGTCCTCCGCTCTGCACATGATCATTTAAAGGAGTCTGTTCACAATGGAACGACGTAATTTTTTACTCTCCGCGGGAATTGTATCGGCACATTTTGCCCTTCCGATCGGTATCTCCGAAGAACTTCATCCTACAGCCCAGAACCAACCGATAGGATCGTTTCTTCTTCCGTCACTCCCGCCGCTGGATCATAAAGGTTCCATGGATATCCGCGTCTGTGTTCGGTCATCCATGACCAACGGATTGTATTCCAGCGTTGAATGTGCAGTCGCGCCAAAGACCATGGGTCCATCACCTCACTATCATAAGGAATTGGATGAACTGATGTATGTACTTGAAGGAACGGCCTCTGTCCTGGTCGGGAACGATGTCGTTGAGATCGCCGCCGGCGGATGGCACTTACGCCCCCGGGGCGTTACGCATACGTTCTGGAATGCATCGGATGTCCCGCTTCATTTTATTGACATGTACTTTCATCAGGCATTTGAAGAATACCTGGAAGCGATCTTTCATGTGCTGACCCCGGAAAACGGGTATCCGGACAATTCCGAAAAAAAGAAGCTCGAACGGGACCGTCTTGCCGAAAAATTTGGTTTGGTCCATTCGGCGACCTCCAGAGAAGAGCGGAAAATGATCGCTCAAAAGTACGGTTTGAAATAACATCAGCATGAATGTTCGCATGTGCAGATCGTTCATTATGATCGGACCAATATGGACCTCGTTGCCATTCTTTCGTTCCAATGAGGAACCGAATTTTCCTCCGAACACACGTTCCGCCATCGCCAAATTTTTCGTATATTGACCTTCCTGAATGAAGAAACCATTTTTGTAAGGGTCACAATGTTCAAACGTCTGTTCCTCTATTCATTTGCCGGTGTTATCGTTGTTCTCCTCGGGATGCAGTTCGACCGTCCCGAACGGAATCTTTCGAACGATCAAACAAAGCATATCTCCACACTCTATGCTGTACCGGACAGTGTTCAAGTGATCCTCACCGCTGCATGTTACGACTGCCACAGCAATTACACCCGCTATCCGTGGTACGCCGAATTCCAGCCCGTCGCCGGATTTTTGGATGAGCATATTCAAAAAGGGAAAAAGGATCTGAATTTTTCCGAGTTCGCTTCCTACCGCCCGCGCAGACAGTTCCATAAAATGGAAGAGGTAGTGGAAATGGTGAAAGAGAACTGGATGCCCCTCCCTTCCTACATCGAGATGCATCAGGACGCCATCCTCACAGAAGGACAAAAATCAATGCTGTATGCCTGGGTCGGCTCCGTGCAGGATTCCATGAAGGCGCGGTTCCATCCCGACAGTCTGAAAGCGCGGAAACGGTGAACGGGATCCTTCCATGAAATATCACATCGAAATCACTCATCACCCGCTGTATCTCCATGCGGTGATCGTCGGGGACAATACCACCAAGAATGTGGACCGCTACCTTTCCGATATCCAGCAGGCGGTGGAACAGCAAGACTGCAAGAACGTCCTGATCGAAGAACAGCTGACCGGGTCCGGACTGGATACCTTCGACATCTTCGACATCATCCGGAACCGCGCGCGGTATGCCCGCGATCATAAACTGCGCATCGCCTATATCGATCTGAACCGCGACCATCACCGCACTACCGTCGCTTTCGGAGAAAATCTTGCCAACATCCTCGGGGTGAATGTCAAAGTGTTCGCTGAAACCGGTCTTGCGGTCGAATGGCTGACGAACACCGAAGTGTAAACACCGTCGCTACGTTTGCAACGGCATTTAAAACAACCTCAACCAACATTCTTTAGGAGCGTCATGAGATCATTCGTACGCATCATGCAATTCGTTGTGATCACCGCGGGAACACTCGCTGCTCAACAGTGGCAATGGCCGGAAAAACCGAAGAATATCACCGCGCTCCCGGCGCATGTTGTCGGACGGGACCTGCAGCGGGTGATGTTCAGCTACACGAACAGTCTCGGGGTCCGCTGCACCTATTGTCATGTCGGCGAAGAAGGGATGGATTTCAAGGATTTCGATTTCGTCTCCGATGCCAAGCCGGCGAAGAACAAAGCGCGGATGATGATCAAGATGGTGAAAGAGATCAACGGAAAATACCTCGCCGATTTCCATGATGACGGTTCTGCCGGGATGCAGGTGAACTGTCAGACTTGTCACAGCGGAAAACCGACACCGATCTCTCTGGAGGACAAACTGAAAATAACGTTCGACAAAGCCGGGATCGATTCCACCATCCGTCACTACCGTATGCTGCGCGAGCAGTTCTACGGCGGGAACACGTACAATTTCAAGGAAGGAGTGCTGCTCCGGCTGGCGGACAAGATCGCGGAAGACTCCACAAAAAGCTCCGACGCCGTTGCGGTGGTGAAACTGAATATCGAGATGTATCCTTCGTTCGCATTCTCATACACACATCTTGCAAGCTGGTATGAGGATGCGGGAAATATACAGGGGGCGATCGAGAATTATAAGAAAGCAATTGAACTCACTCCCGGGCCGCGCGGCGATCAGATCAGGAAGCGCCTTGAAAAACTTCAGAGTGCCAAAGAAGGGAAACGATGAAGGTCGGAACGATATTGGATGTCCGCAACCGCCGTGCCTGGCGTTCGTGGCTCGCGAAGAACCACCGGACCGCACAGGAGATCTGGCTGGTCTATTATAAGAAGGATTCCGGCATCAAGGGGATCTCATATAATGAGTGTGTGGAGGAAGCGCTTTGTTACGGATGGATCGACAGCACCACCAAAAGCCGTGACGAAAAGAGCTGGCTTCAGCGGTACACACCGCGCCGGCCGAAGAGCGTTCTCTCGGAACTGAACAAGGAACGGATGCGGAAAATGATCGCCGCCGGAAAGATGACGAAAGCCGGGCTGGACAGCGTGGCGCACCATCTCACCGGTAAGAGCCGGATGCCGAAACGGTTCGTCTTCCCAAAGGATATCCTTGCGGAGATCAAAAAGGATCCCGCCGCATGGAAGAATTACCGCACATTCTCACCGGTCTACCGGTCGATCCGCATCGCATGGATCGATGATTCCCGGACCCGTCCGGAGGTCTTCCGGAAACGGCTGAAATACTTCATCTCCATGACGGCAAAGAACAAACGGTTCGGGACCATTAAAGCGTGAGGGAAGAATTGGGATGGTGGAGGTTGGATACAGGATGCTGGATACAGGATGCTCGATGCTGGATGCTGGATTATAGGTTTTAGATAAATATCGAATTTCCTCGCCCTCTGATATCTGACTTCTGATTTCTGACCTCTGGTCTCTGGTCTCCATTTTTTGTACAACTACCGAGAAACATGGCTGACACACCGAACAACAAAATATTCACACGGTACCAGATGTTCATCATCGCGGTACTGGCATTCATCCAGTTCACGGTGATCCTGGATTTCATCATCATCGCTCCGCTCGGCGCGCTGCTGATGAAAACGATGGGGGTCACCCCGGCACAGTTCGGATCGATCGTATCGGCGTATGCGTTCAGCGCGGGGATCTCGGGATTCCTTGCGGCCGGATTCGCGGACAAGTATGACCGGAAGAAATTCCTGATGTTCTTCTATGCGGGATTCCTGCTTGGAACCCTCTTCTGCGGTCTTGCGCCGAATTACTATACGCTGCTTGCCGCCCGCATCATCACCGGCATCTTCGGCGGTGTGATCGCATCCGTTTCCCTCGCCATTGTCACCGACATCTTCGAGATGAATGTGCGGAGCCGCGTGATGGGGTTCATTCAGATGTCCTTTGCCGTGGCACAGGTGGCCGGAATTCCGCTCGGCATCTATCTGGCGAATGTGATCGGATGGCATGCCCCGTTCATTCTGATCGTCGGCATCGGCGTACCCGCCGGCATCGCCATGATGCGGCTGATCCGCCCGATCAACACCCATCTCGGCATTGAGCGGCCGGCGGACCATTCGGCGTTCCGTCATCTGCAGAAGACGATCTCGCATCCGGAATATCTGAAAGCATTCGCCACCACGGCGCTGCTCACCATCGGCGGATTCCTGATGATGCCCTTTTCCAGCGCTTTCCTGGTGAACAATATCGGCATTGCCCAGCAGGAACTCCCCTACGTCTTCATGTTCACAGGATTCGCGACCATCATTATCCTTCCTCTGGTCGGACGGATCAGCGACACCATCGGGAAATTCAAGATCTTTGTGATCGGAACGGTCGTAGCGGGGATCGGGATCATCTACTACACGAATCTCTCCGTCACTCCGCTGTGGCAGGTGGTAGTGATCAATGTCATCCTCTTCGCGGGGATCATGTCTCGGATGATCCCGGCAACAACCCTGATGACCGCCGTTCCGGATCTGGCGGACCGGGGCGCATTCATGAGCGTCAATTCTTCACTGCAGCAGATCTCGGGAGGCATCGCATCGGTCTTCGCGGGAATGATCATCGTGCAGTCGAACCAGGGTCCGCTGCAGAATTATGATGTGCTCGGCTATACGTGCGTTACACTGATGGTGGCGGGAATCGGAATGATGTACGTCATCAACACGATGGTGGAGAAGAAACTCCGTTCGGCGGTGCAGAACTCGGCAGCTCCGGACGCTGCGCCGTAAGCATCCTACATCAATCCGAGGCTGATCGCATACCGGATCGCCTCGGCGGTATTCTCGGTGTTCGTCTTCTCCAGAATATTTCTCCGGTGATTGTTCACGGTATTGACGCTGAGAAAGAGTTCATCGGCCACTTGTCTGCTCGCCATCCCTTTTGATAACAACCCAAGGATCTCGACCTCCCGTTTGCTGAGGATCGACCGGCTGTTCCCTTCATCATCATTGAACACATAGAGTTTTCCGTTCTTCACATTCACCACCTTGCGCTGCGGAGGCGCCGATTCTCCCCTGTCCGGAACAATATCGTTCAGCATCAGCATCAGCCAAATATTCCCTTTGTGATCCAGCTCCAATGGCAGCAGCTGCTGGATGAACCGGACATACGTTCCGCTCTTCGCTTTCAAACGGAAATCGTAGATGATCTTGTACTCTTTCTTTTCATCCGCCGGAAGCTGCAGAAGGAATTCGTTTCCCCTGGTCAATGTTTCGATCACCGTCTGAACATCTCTGGGATGCATGATCTCGTACAATGCTCTCGGTCCCCGCTTCATCACTTCATCCAGCTCCAATCCGATCACCGGCAGGAATTTCGACTGCAGGAAAACATACCGCCGCCGGAAAAGATCCATCACCGCGATCGAACTGTTCTCCGCTACCGCCAGCTGTTTGAGAAACCCGATATGTTTGTCCAGTTCCGAATAGTCAATGAATTGCTCATCGAACTGCTGCTGATCGAAGAGGGAGAGATATTTCGCAAAGTGGCGTTCGAATTCGGGGTTCATGATAAATGACGAGAAATGACTATTCACTAACGGTGTGAAGATACGTAATTTTGTTACAAAAATGACCATGAAAACAATCGAACCATTACCGACACTTCAGCTTTTCTATGCAGGACTTCTTGCAGAATCCGTTGCACTGCTCGACCGGTGCGGATTGTTGGAGACAGTGCGAAAAGAAAAAATACGGGAAGACAAACTTACAGCTCCCCTTCGCAACAAACAGTTCGGCATCACCCGAGTGGAAGAGATCTTTACCACACACCGGGATGTGTTCGGATTCAGCGACTGGAACGTCCGCCGCAGCGGACCGAAGATGGTAGCCGTCAATACGACATGCAAACTTTGTGCAATTGCCAAATTAACCGGGACGGTTCAACCATGCACCCTGTGCTGCATTCAGCCTCTGAATTCCTTATGCGGTGCATTGGAGCCGCCGTATTCGATCACTGTAGAAACAACACTGTGGGATTCGGAACAATGCTGTTTTACTCTCCATCAAAAACAATGACCAACAGAAAGAGACCTATCATGAACAACAAATTTTTATCGATCGCTGCGATATTGCTCGTCGGACAATGCCTCGTTGCGCAGCACAGGACGCATTCACTTGAAGTGAGTCCCCTCTCGCCGATGTTCCACATTTATGCCGTTCAATACGCATATCATTTTGACGATGCGAACGAAGCGATGATCGGTGTTTCGTATGCGGACATCCCTCAGAAACCGGCAGCGGAGAAGGAACCGTCGTGGATGAAACTCTTCATCACGCCGAATACGATCACAAAGGATATCGGCATCAATCATTCCTGGACCATCTTTTTCGGTTATAAACGGTATGTCTATGACCGGTTCCATGTGGAATATCAGCTGTGGCCCGGATACAACTCGTTCTACTCGGCAACGGAGAAGAAATACTTCAACGGATTCGATCTGTGGAATGAATTCCGTTTTGGATACACATTCGACTTCGGTGATTCACCGTTCTATATCAATCTGCAGTATCTCGTCGGATTCGGACTGATCGAAGGGAATAAGCCGGCTGATTTTGCCGAAGGAGCAGATCCTGTGTTCCGCGCACCGGTCTTCTTTTTAGGATGGAGGTTCTAGGCCATGAGATCATTTATGAAGTCATTAATTTTTTTAGGATGTGCAGCTATGAGCATAGTGCTTTTTACCGGATGCAGTTCGATGCAGAGCGAATACCAGGCAGCCGTCCGGAATGAATTCGCGCATCAACCGGCGAGTCAAGAAAGAATTCTCACCGCGGAGGATATTGCCGGGCTCCCCGCGCCGGTCCAAAAATATATTGCGTACACCGGCTCGCTCGGAAAAAGAATCCCGCGCAATATGCGGATCGAATTCGACGCGCAAATGACGAAGAAACCGGGCGACACGCCGATGGATGCTTCCTCAGAGCAGATCAATTTCTTTGGAGAACACGCGCGGATATTCTTCATGAAGGCCAATAAAATGCTCGTTCCGTTCAGAGTGCTGCATGTCTATTCGGAGCAAAAAGCGACCTTCGTTGTCCGGGTGGCATCGCTCTTCAATGCGGTGGATCTTTCGGGCAAAGAATTGACCACGGCGGAGACCGTGACGATCCTGAATGACCTGTGTGTCTTTGCACCGGGAGCGCTGATCGACAAACGGCTTACCTGGAGGCCGATCGATACTCTTTCCGCCGAGGTAACGTTCACCAACGGGGAATACACGGTCTCGGCAACGTTATTTTTCAACGAAGAAGGGGAACTGATCAATTTTATTTCATATGACCGGTCCGCTCTGCAGGATGACGGATCGCTGAAGAAGTATCCGTGGTTCACTCCGATCGGGAATTATAAGGAATTCAACGGACGAATGGTCCCGACCTACGGCGCAACGATCTACCGTTATCCCGAAGGTGATTTTACGTACGGAATGTTCACTCTAAAGAATATCTCGTTCGATGTAACGCAGTGACTTTCAGCAGTCCATCGGTTGTATTCTTTTGAATTTCTAAAACAAGGCCACTTTTCTCATAGGACAATAATGAAACAGATCATATTCTTATCGCTCGTACTTTGCACATTAACATTTTCCCAAAACGATACGGAGCGGAACCCATTTGTTCCGGAAAATCTCCTGGCGGTCAATCCGATATTCCTTCCGCTGGGAACCATCCACATCGAATATGACCGTGCGATCGGCGGCTCCAAAATAATAATTGGAACAGAGGCATGGCTGGAGTATCGAAACATCGAAAGTCATTGGATGCACATCAAAGCAATGTACTTTTTCTCCGAGAATCGATTCGATGGACTCAGCATCGGACTTACCGGAGGGATTCATCAATCAAGATCCGATGAAGCAGGAAAACTGAAAGAGGATACAATGCCGGTCGCCGGGGGAAATATCCA
The DNA here is from genome assembly GCA_943364975.1 of Synechococcus sp. UW140. Classification (GTDB taxonomy): domain Bacteria; phylum Bacteroidota; class Ignavibacteria; order UBA10030; family UBA8401; genus UBA8401. The sequence continues at coordinate 73,718 of CALRIY020000002.1, read as the reverse complement.
ATACAATTGGCTGCTCGGCAGCGAGGAACGCTTCATGATCGGGACCGGATTCGGCGCCGAAGCTCCTCTGGGAAAACGGGCGGCAGCTTCACCGATTCCGGCGATGAATGCAAACGTGCGGATCGTTGCCGGCTGGCTTTTTTAAAGATGCCCGGGCGTCGGGGCGGGTTCAGGGATCTTTTTTTTCATAGTTTCAGCGTTCCCCTCCAAGTGAGATAATTGGTGTCTTTATTATATCAAAGATCAGTATCTTAGAACCGCATATCAACACGCATGCTGTCCGGCAATGATATCGTATCTTTGACCGGCTGATACATTAATTTTGTGTGGAAGTTCAATGAAAGTAGAGATCTGGTCCGACGTAATGTGTCCCTTTTGCTACATCGGCAAACGGAAATTTGAGCAGGCGCTCACACAGTTCCCCGGCAAAGAGAGTGTGGAAGTGGAATGGAAAAGTTTCCAGCTCAATCCGGATATGGTGACCGATCCGTCCAAAAGCATCAATCATTTCCTTGCCGAGCACAAAGGGATCTCCCTTGCGCAGGCGAAGCAGATGAACGACCGGGTGACCGCAATGGCGGCAGAGGTCGGACTGAAGTACGATTTCGACAAAGCGGTCGTTGCCAATTCCTTTGACGCACACCGCTTATCCCACTTCGCAAAACGGTACGGGAAACAGGATGCGGTGGAAGAACGTCTGTTCAAAGCGTACTTCACGGAAGGGAAAAATACGGCAGATCATGAGGTTCTGACCGCGCTGGCCGCGGAAGCGGGATTGGAAGCCGGCGCGGTCCGGACGATGCTTGCCGGATCGGAATTCTCGGACGATGTGAACAACGATATCTACGAAGCGAATCAGGTCGGCGCACGCGGCGTTCCGTTCTTCGTCTTCGACAACCGGTATGCGGTCTCCGGTGCTCAGCCGACCGAGCTGTTTCTGCAAGTGCTGAACAAGATCGCCGGGGAATGAACGATGGTCAGCAACGCTGATCTTTATAATTGTTATGCATGGCAGGCGCCTTCTCCGGAACGAATGGTCACTGAACATTGCTCCCCATGCCATCATATCAGACATTCTGATCTAGAATCTTTTCCTTCCCCGTAACCGATTGGTATTCCTGACGTATAGAATGGATTGTTTGCGTACTTTTTCTTCGCTTCTTCATTCGTTGAAAGGAATACAGTGAAAACATTCTGGTGCATCTGTTTGCTTGCCCTCCTCACCCTCAATTCCCTTGCACAACAACCATTCGCGACAGGTGCGGCGATCTGTTCCGACGGGAAACAGCACCGGCCGTCGCTGCCGATGAGATTCGAGAAGAGACAATCCCCCGGATCGCCGACACACTCCTTTGATGTGCTTCATTATGCTCTTGATCTCGACCTCTTTAAAAATTATACAACACCATTTCCGAGAACATTCAGCGGTTCCGTTACCGTAACGCTGAGAGCCGATTCTTCCATCTCTTCTGTTGCGCTCGACGCGGTGAATACATCCATCACCGTGGATTCGGTCCGTCTCGCGGGAACATCCTTCACTCATACAGGGAATCTTCTCACCGTTCAGCTGAACAAGACCTATCTGCCGAACGATACACTCTCACTCATCATTTATTACCGGCACAACAACGTCATTGACGGTGCATTCAATGTCGGATCGGACGGTATGGTCTTCACGGATGCGCAGCCGGAAGGGGCGAGAAAATGGTTTCCCTGTTGGGACAAACCATACGATAAAGCGACAATGGAACTCCGTGCAAAAACTCCCGTCGCGGTCAAACTCGGGTCGAACGGACTGTTGCAGGACACCACTCGCTCCGGTGATTCCCTGTGGTATCACTGGGTGAGCAAAGACCCGGTCTCCACATATCTGATCGTGATCTCCTCGAAAATGAATTATCATCTCGACATTGTCCATTGGAAGAAAATTTCCAATCCGTCGGACAGCGTTCCGATCTACTTCTATTGGAATACCGGGGAGGATCTCGCAGCGATCAGCAATATCAAAACAAAGATCCTTCCGATGACCACGCAGTTCTCGGAACAGTTCGGAGAACATCCGTTCCAGAAGAACGGATTCGCCACCCTCAACAATGATTTCATCTGGGGAGGAATGGAGAACCAATCATTGACCAGTCTGATGCGGAACGGTTACGGTGCCGAATTCCTCGTGGCGCATGAATATGCCCATCAATGGTTCGGCGATTTGATCACCTGCGCAACATGGGCGGATATCTGGCTGAACGAAGGGTTCGCCACGTACGGTGAAGCGCTCTGGGCCGAACAGTCGCTCGGTAAGACCGTCTACGATCAATATGTTACTCAGATCGCCAATGGATATTTCAGCGCGAATCCCGGCTGGGCCATCTACGTTCCCGAATGGAAAACGAACGTACCGCCGAACAGTATTCTGTTCAATTCCGCCATCACGTACAACAAAGCATCGAGCGTTCTGCATATGCTCCGGTCACTCCTTGGAGATTCCGTTTTCTTTGATGCCGTTCATGCATACGGAACAGATCCCTCCGTAAAGTACGGTTCCGTAACGACCGAAGATTTTGTGCAGATGATGAATACGCGGACCAAGCAGGATCTGACCTGGTTCTTCGATCAATGGCTGAAGCAGCCGAATCATCCGGAGTACAATGTAAAATACACGCTGAACGGACCGGCGCAGACGGCATTCGTCCGGATTCAGCAGACCGCCGCCGATCTGCTGTGGAAGATGCCGGTGAAACTCCGCTTTTTCCTGAAGAACGGCGCCGACACCACGGTGACCGTTTGGAATACCACGAAAAATGACACTTTCTCTTACACATTCTCTGCTCCTGTCCTTTCGATGATATTCGATCCGGAGAATGCCGTCATCCTGAAGAAACTGACCGTGAAAAAGGAATATGCCAATCCTCTCCTCAGCGCTGTGCCGGGTACGCTCTACGCTTCCTCGGGTATCGCGGACGGAGGAAAATTGTACACGGTGAACACCGGTACCGGTGTGCCGACGCTGATCCGCAAAACGGATGCGCCGCAGCTGAACGGACTGCGCGTCCATCCGAGAACGAAGGAACTGATCGGACTCAATGCATCGGCCGGTACCGGCAGTGCGGTCTATCGCATCAGCTGCGACGGCGTGGACCTTCAGCAGATCTCCGCTCTCAACATTTCAAACCTGAAGGGGTTTGCGATCTATAATGATTCTCTTGCCTATACCGGCGCGTCGAACGGCTCCATCTATTCCGTCAACATCAATACGGGAGTCCTCACGCTCCTCGGCACGAACGGATTGACACAGCGTCCGGGCGGACTGGCGCTCAATCCGGTGAATGGAACGTTGTGGATGACACTGCGCAATACTTCAGGTGCAATGGATAATGTTTACAAATTGAACAAAACGACCGGAATTTCCACGTTGGTCGGCAGCGCCGGGGTCGGTTCAGCGATCATCGACATTGTGTTTGATAAGAAGGGAACGCTGTACGGTTTGTCCGGCACCGGCACCGCGGTCAATTCCCTCATCCGCATCGATACAGTCAACGGTGCCGCAACCGTGATCGGATCGCTCGGCCGATCGGACATTCAGGCGCTGGCGATCGATCCTGATGCAACGGCGGACGTTAGCGAAAGGGGCGGACCGGTGCTTCCGAATACTCTCGCGCTGGAACAGAATTATCCGAATCCGTTCAACCCTGTTACAACGATCAATTATCAGATCCCCGTGAGCGGTCAGGTGACCATAACGGTGTACGATGCTCTCGGACGGGAAGTGCAGGAGCTGGTGAACGAGGTAAAAGAAGCAGGACGATATTCCGTACAATTCAACGGCATACACCGGGCAAGTGGACTCTTTTTTGTGAAACTCATTTCCGGTACCGCTTCGGATGTGCGGAAGATGATGCTGTTGAAATAGCGTCCGGAGATAATCGGAAATAGCTGGAAACATAAACCGCCATTCTCTATTTTGTTCCGGCGGTGCCGTGTTTGGAGCGGTCAAGGAAAACTCGCTGATCAGGATCCTGAATAATCACGATCCGGATCTTCACCACGGAGTCACAGAGTTCACGAAGAATATGAAGAAAACATTTATGAAAGCTGCGATCAATTTAATATATGGACCGCCGGAAATTCTTCGGGTTACAGATGTACCGAAGCCCGTACCAAAACCGGATGAAGTGCTGATCAAAGTCCATGCAAGCACGGTGAACAGAACGGATTGCGGATTTCTGCGGGGCAAACCGTTTCTGACGCGGTTCTTTTCCGGATTGATGAGACCGAAGTATCTCTGTCTCGGCTGCGAATTCGCCGGTGAAGTGGAGGAGACCGGCAGCGCGGTGACCCGATTCAAACGCGGGGACCGCGTATTCGGATTCACTGATACCCGGTTCGGCGGTCATGCGGAATATATGGCGGTCAGTGAGCATGAAGGCATTGCCGTTATTCCGGAGAATGTTCCGTTTGAGACCGCTGCTGCCATTACGGAGGGGGCACACTATGCATTGTGTGATCTGCGGGCGGCTAAGATCGCTCCCGGACAGCGGTGGCTGATCAACGGTGCGACCGGCGCCATCGGTTCCGCTGCCGTACAGCTGGCGAAGTATTTCGGCGTCCATGTCACGGCGGTCTGCGCAGCTCAGCATGTGGAACGCGTGCGCCTGCTCGGACCGGACAGGGTGATCGATTATACGGCGGAGGATTTCACCGCTCTTAATGAGAAATTCGATGTCGTCTTCGATGCGGTCGGTAAGCGTTCCTTCGGAGAATGCAAACCGATCATGACCGATAAGGGAATTTATATGTCCACCGAACTCGGACCGAATTCCGAGAATCCGTTCCTGGGACTCATCGCTCCGTTGATGCGCGGGAAAAAAGTATTGTTTCCCCTCCCCTTCATCACTCAGCAGGATGTCGAGTTCCTTGGCATGCTGGTGAAGGAAGGAAAATTCACACCGATGATCGACAGGACATATCCGCTGGAACAGATCGCCGATGCATACCGTTATGTTGAGACTGGAATGAAAACGGGAAATGTGATCATTACCATCAATTGAATTTAAAAAAGAGAACCAAAAAGAATGATCAACAAAATGAAAGCGGTCGTCTGTCCTGTGTATGGTCCGCCGGAAGTATTACGTCTGTCGGAGATCGACGTACCTCAGCCGAAACCGAACGAGCTCCTCATCCGTGTGCGTGCCACATCGGTGACCGTTGCCGATGTCAGGATCAGAGGATTTAACATCCCGGCATCATACCGTCTTCCTGCGAGGTTCATGCTTGGATTCCGCCGGCCGAGGAATCCGGTACTCGGTGTCGAATTTTCCGGCGAGGTCGCGGCAGTCGGCAGCAATGTGACCAAATTCAAAACAGGTGACCGTATATTTGGAGCGACACCGTTGACGCAGTTCGGCTCCTACGCCGAATTCATTACGGTCCCGGAGCATGTTCAGCTCGCACTACAACCGTCCAATCTCTCCTTTGAAGAAGCAGCAGTGGTGCCGGTGGGAGCGGTAACGGCTCTCCATTACCTCCGCAAAGCGGACCTCCGTCCCGGAAAGAAGATCCTCATCTACGGCGCGTCCGGCAGCGTCGGCACCTATGCTGTTCAGCTTGCAGCGGTCTTCGGAGCGGACGTAACCGCTGTCTGCAGCAGCACAAATATCGAATTGGTCCGCTCGCTTGGTGCCCGCACGGTGCTGGATTACGCTGCGAAGGATTTTCCCGAACGGCTGGAATCGTATGATGCGGTCCTGGTGGCGGTGGATAAGATACCGTTCGACCTGTGCAGCAGAGTATTGAAGGAGAACGGCATCTATCTTAATATCACCGCTCCGGTCCCGAGTCTGGCGATGGTGAGGACAAAACTGACGAGCAAAAAAATGATCGTTGTCGGTGAGAACGCTCCCGAAACGTCGGCGCTGATCACTGAACTGAAAGCATTCATCGAATCAGGAAAGCTCAGACCGGTGATCGACAGGACATACACGCTGGAGCAGATCGTTGAGGCGCACCGGTATGTGGATACCGGACGGAAAAAAGGAAATGTTTCTGTCACGGTCGGTTGATCGCCCGGTGTGTGTCCGGAGCCGGACTATCCCTGTTCCGCCATCGCTTTCATCTGCATCAGGATCGAATTCCAATTCATATCCGAATGCTCAAATGCGGCATCATCCGAAAATCCCTGCTGTTCAAGATGGAGCACGATCGTTCCCTGCAACGACTCGAGCGTGAATTTCACCGATGCATAATTCTCCGGCAGATCAGGAAGCGGCGAGAATGAACTGTAATATGAGTAGTGAAAGATGCTGTTCTTTTGGAACTTCAGTATCGTCCCTTTGTCCGTATAGGTCTTTCCATCCCACTCGCCGGTGAAGATGATCGGACTCCCTTCTTTCCATTCCGAGATCGTATTCGTGCCGTAAAGATATTGTTTGATCTTTGCCGGTTCCACCAGCACATCCCACACGGCACCGGCTGATGCGTTGATGGTGATCTGTTTCTTCAAGACGCGGTCGTTCAGCATTATGTTCTCCCTGTTTTTCCTTTCAAGATAATATTTTCCCGGTATCGTTGATTGGAAAAAAGCGACACCGCGGTGCATATCGGAAAAATTTCTGTTGATGTTCCGCACATAATTCCCTTATTATACTCCATGGCGATACACGACACCAGCAAACCGCGAGGGATCCTTCACGCGACACCTGTCGCTGATTTCGGTACATTCTCCCGCTATCTTCCGACGACCGGTCGCCTGCGGTTCTTCGTTGAGCATTACTGGAGCATCCGGTGGAACGTACCGGAACCGCAGCAACGCGAGAATCTCCCTCACCCGTCGGTCCATCTGGTCGTGGAGCGGAACAGGTCGGGCATCTTCGGAGTAACGAGCGGCAAGTTCGTCCGTGTGCTGGAGGGAGCCGGCTCGGTCTTCGGCATCAAGTTCAGACCGGGTGCATTCCAACCACTTCTCCGTTCGTCCGTTTCGGAGATCACGGACACGATCATGCCGCTGCATGACCTGTTCGGCGCGGACGGTACGGCATACGAAGAAGAGATGCTCTCGCTGACGAACGATCCGGAAAAGATCGCATGCGCTGAACGGTTTCTTGCGTCGCACATTCCGGAACCGGAGGAACTAAATGACGAGGTCCGTCAGATTGAACTGATCAACTCGATCATCGAAGAAGTGATCCGAAACAAAGAGATCCGCCGCGTAGAGGAAATCTCCGACCGCTTCTCCGTCAGCGTCCGCTCGCTGCAGCGGATGTTCGATCGATTTGTCGGCGTGCCGCCGAAATGGATCATCCGCCGCTACCGGCTCTTTGAAGCGGTGGATGCGATGAACAGCGGTGCGGACGTGGACTGGGCACAGCTTGCGCTGCAGCTGGGATACTTCGATCAGGCGCATTTCATCAATGATTTCAAGGCGATGGTTGGCGTTTCGCCGGGTGATTATGTAAAGGGCAGGCGGTAAATCGGAAACGACGGTCTGTGCTGGATGAAACGGAATGTGTGGACGTTAGAAAGCAAATAAGAATTCACCGCAGAGGACACGGAGGTCACGGAGAATATTTCTATGAAGCGCAATTCTCCGCGGAGATAAGTGTGAATACAGTGACGCCATGACGTAGAGTCATGGCATCACTTCATAAATCCAATTCTTCATTTCCTGAATCTTGAAACTTGAAACGTTCTCTTGTTCCTTCATTCCACCCTCAGCACGGGATACTCCTTCGCGTTCCGCAGATACGCGAACCGGTCATACTGCATCAGATTGATCATCCCCTGCGGTTCGAGTGCGGTGATGATCAGCTGCGCTGCGCGCTGGTTCGTCGTTACGAACAGATACTCCGACGCTTTCACTTTCACCGTGCGTTCGCGCGCCCCGCTCACATAGATGGTGAACTCCTCGATCTCCGGCTGTTTCTCGAATTCCAGCAGATACTGTTTCACTACATCCTTCTTCCCTGCTTTGTATTGCACGGCAGTCAATTTATGTTTCGCAATAAAGTCCCGCAGCAGTGTATCGCTCTTCGGCACGAGATATCCTTTCGGTTTCGTGACGGTGAGCAGCGGGATGACGGTATTATGATAGTTCGGGACGATCATCGTCGTGTCGCGGAGTCCGTCATACGAGGAGAATGTGAGCGTCTGTTTTCCGTCGCTCGTATGATCCATCAGCAGGGCCGTTACTCCGCGGTCTGCTCTCGTCCCTTTCGCTCTCTTCACCATCGTGCGGATGGTATCGGCATTCCGGTTCATGAAGGTGAGGAATCCGGTCAGGGATGCGCACTGCGTCTCCGCACGCCGGCGGATGCTGTCGATGGAACGTTCGTAGCGGAGCCCTTCCTGAATGAAGGAGAATGAACCGAGAATGCCGAAACTCTGCCGTCCGTCATTGATATCCACCGTGCTGTTGCGCATTCGCTGAACATGCGGCGGACCGAGAGGCGTATATTCGCCGAAACGGATCTTCTTCGCTTCCATATAGGAACCGATGAACGGAAGATACGCATCGCGCTGGAACGCGCGAAGATCGTCATCGGTGTTCAAATTCGTCATCAGTCCGATCGTCACTTCGCTGTTCTTCCGGTAACCCCACGCTTTCCAGACGCTGTCGAACGGGAAGTATTCATGCACATCCAGCGTCACATCGTGGTCGATCCGTTCATAGAGTCTGTGCAGACCGATCACTTCCGGTTCGGTAATGATCATATGATTACGGTTCAGATCCATCCCCGCACCGTTCCGGCGTACATCCCTGTCATTACCGTCAGGATTCATCATCGGCACAAGGGTAAGATCGACATTCTTCAGCAGATCGGTCAGCGTCCCTTCGGCGAATCCTTTCAGCAACAGCAGCGCCCCCTCTTTTCCGGACGGTTCGTTCCCGTGCTGCTGAGCGAAGATGAGTACCTTGAGTTTCTTCTTTTGTCCGTTCTTCGCACCGTCGGTGATAGTAAGCGCCGGGATCGGTTTCCCTCCATGCGATACCGCCATGATCTCCATGGAAATATTCGGCGATGATGCGTCGACCTGCTTCACATATTCCAGCAATTCCGCGTGGGTGGTGAGCGTTTGATAATTGTTCCGCTCCAGCGGCGTGGGAAATTGTGCGAAGGCGGATGAAAGGGAGAGAACGAACAGGATGAGGGATATTTTCATGGCAGGACCAATATTTTTAAACATAGAAATGACTCAACAAATGATATTTTCAGCCGGCAATTCGCCGCATGAACATTAAGACACAAAAATCCGCAACATTAGTCGTTTGTATTTTTTCAAAAATTCGTGTTTTAGTGTTTTCGTGGCAGAAAGCAAATCTGTTTTTTCAATCCACTGAGTAGTAAAAAAAGATGAATCGCACAGTAGAGTCTATGAAATAATTCGGACGATATCAATCATTGAGGTAGTGGGTTAATTCAATTAACGTCATGCCGAACTCGTTTCGGCATCTTCATATGTTAAGAAAGATGCTGACATTCGTCAGTGGCAAAGCCGCCCCTTTGGGGCATGACGATATTGTTGGTTCAAATTGACCCACTACGATCATTGAGTAGTGCTTGCGGAGTATGTACAAAACTTGTATACTATCCCGATAATATTTTGAAGGAAGACGAATGCTGTTCATGGATTATGTGCTGCTTGTCGTTCTTTCCGCCATCTGGGGTTCGTCATTCATTTTCATGCGTATCCTGGCCCCCGCGCTCGGTCCGGTCGCGACAGCGGATATGCGGATGTTGATCGCCGGCGCGGCGCTGGCGCTGTTCATGCGGACAGTCAGCCGGCCGATGGAATGGAAAAAGAACTGGAAACATTATCTCATCATCGGACTGCTCAATTCGGGAATTCCGTTCCTGCTGTTCTCCTATGCGGCGCTCCACCTTCCCGCATCGATCTCCGTGATCATCAATTCCATGACTCCGCTCTTTGCCGCCGTCGGTGCGGTGATCTGGCTGCACGAGAAATTCACACCAAAACTTCTGTTCGGACTTCTGCTCGGTATCGGCGGTGTGGTGGTGATCCGAAGCGGCGGGATCCAGGCGCTGGACAGTATGGGAACGGTCTCGATGATCATGTGTATTGTTGCAACGATGTTCTACGGAGCCGGAGGGGTCTATCTGAAACTCAACGGAAAGGAGATGAGTCCGATGGCGATCTCCGCCGGAAGCCAGCTTACCGTTGGCATACTCTTCCTGCCGCTCATCTATTTCTTCCCCGCTCCTTCCGCCGTCACCGTTGAGGTTGCGGTGACCATGTCTGTTTTCGCTTTGCTCTGCAGCGCCGTTGCGTACATCATCTATTACCGGCTGATGAAGATCCTCGGTCCCACCAAAGCCAGCACGGTCACCTTCCTGATCCCGGTGTTCGGATTCATCTGGGGGGCGCTCTTCCTGCAGGAGTCGATCACGGTTCCGATGCTGCTTGGTGGTGCGATCGTTCTCTCCTCCCTCTATTTTGTGATGGGAAAAAAGAAACCGGTGTAAGGTGAACGGGAAGTCATCCCGTTCTACATATATTCCCATCCGTGTAAATCTGTTCTTTCCGTGTCATCCGTGTTCTATCAACCTACAGTTGTAATCACAGGAAATAATCAGTACTCTTGATAAGACTATTTCTCGAACATTCCGGAAAATATTATGCCGTACCTTCCCTCCGCTTCCCGTTACCAATCCATGCAGTACCGCCGCTGCGGCAGGAGCGGCATTCAGCTCCCTTCTATTTCGCTGGGACTGTGGCACAACTTCGGTGATGTGGATGATTTCGAGAACGCCCGCCGCATCATCCATCTTGCATTCGACAGCGGCATCACGCATTTCGATCTAGCAAATAATTACGGTCCTTCGCCCGGTTCCGCAGAGACGAACTTCGGGAAGATCCTGAAACAGGACCTGCTCGGTCACCGGGACGAACTGATCATCTCCACAAAGGCGGGATATCATATGTGGGAAGGTCCGTACGGCGAATGGGGTTCGAAGAAATATCTGGTGTCAAGTCTGGATCAGAGTCTGAAACGGATGGGTCTGGAGTATGTGGACATTTTCTATTCCCACCGGTACGATCCGCAGACACCGCTGGAAGAGACGATGTCCGCGCTCGATCTGATCGTCCGCCAAGGAAAAGCATTGTATGCCGGCATCTCGAATTATCGCAATGAAGAAGCTTCCAAAGCGATCGCGATCCTGAAAGAACTCGGTACACCGTGTCTCATCCATCAGCCGAAGTATTCCATGTTCGAACGGTGGGTGGAAGGAGGATTGATGGAGATCCTGGAAGAGAACGGCGTCGGCTGCATTCCTTTCTCTCCATTGGCTCAGGGAATGCTGACGGACCGATACCTGAACGGCATCCCTGCCGATTCGCGTGCCGGAAAACCGCACGGATTCCTGAAGAAAGAACAGATCACTGATGCAACGCTGCAGAAGATCCGCCGTTTGAACGATCTTGCGATAAAACGGGGACAATCCCTTGCGCAAATGGCGCTGGCCTGGGTCCTGAAAGATCCGCGTGTCACATCCGTCCTGATCGGTGCAAGCAAACCGGAGCAGCTGTCGGATTCGCTGAGATCGCTGGAGAATATTTCGTTCAGTACGGATGAGATACGCTCGATCGAAGAAATACTGCAATAGCCGGATCGATCGGGGAGTCGTTCGGCCGGATGTTCCCTGTTTCTCCGCCGTTGCTATCCTCTGCGATTGTGATTACATTCATGCACTAATGGATCCGCTCAACAATTTACTTTCCCCGGAATGAGCACCCAACAACCCGATCTACAGACGCTCTACGAACAGCTCCGCGAAAGCGAGGAAAAGTACCGCCGTTTTGTTGAGAATGCGGCGGATATCATCTATCGGACCGACGGCGAGGGCCGATTCATCTATGTGAATCCGGTCAGTCTTCGCATCTTCGGCTATTCCGAAGCGGAATTCATGGGGAAACATTATCTGGAATTGTTCCATCCGGACTTCCGCAACAAAGCGCGTCAATTCTACGCCACACAATTCTTCAACGGTCAGTTCACATCCTATCTCGAATTTCCTGCCGTCAATAAGGAAGGGAAACAATTCTGGCTCGGACAGAATGTGCAGCCGCTGATGGAAGAGGGACAGATCATCGGCTTTCAGGCCGTTGCACGGGATATCACGGACCGCGTTCTCGCCGAAGAGGCGATGCGGAAATCCGATGAGGAGGTCCGAAAGCTGAATGCGGAACTGGAACAGCGGGTGATCGAACGGACGGCGCAGTTGGAGAATGCAAACCGGGAACTGGAGGCGTTCAGTTATTCCGTCTCCCACGATCTCCGCGCTCCGCTCCTCACCATCAACGGTTTCTCCCATTTTCTCGGCGAGCATCTCGGCGACAAACTGGATGAGGAGGGAAAACGGCTTTTGACCGTCATCCGCTCCAACACGCAGATGATGCAGAATCTCGTCTCCGCCCTGCTGATGCTCTCCAAAACGAACAAAAAAGAACTGGAAATGGTCACGATCGATATGACCCAGCTGGCCGAAGAGACATTCAACGAGATCGCCTCTCCGGAGGTGATGAAAAAGATCCATATCGAATTCCCGGCAATGCCGAAGGCGAACGGAGACAAACTGCTGATGCGTCAGGTGTGGAGCAACTTGCTTTCCAACGCGATTAAATTTACTTTAGCAAAAGATGAGCGGACGATCACGGTCGGCGGACGCACCGAAGAGAACCGCACCATCTATTTTGTGAAGGACAGCGGCGCGGGATTCGATATGAAGGATGTCGGCAAATTGTTCGGCGTCTTCTCGCGTCTCCACACCGATGAGCAGTTCGAAGGGACCGGCGTGGGACTCTCCATCGTCCGCAGAGTGATCCACCGCCATCACGGCGATGTCTGGGCGGAAGGTGAGCCGGGAAAAGGAGCAACATTCTATTTCTCGCTCCCGGTAAAAGTGTAACCGATCAAATTGTCTTCGCTTCGATCATTGTCATTCGTCATCAGAAAGGAACACCATCATGTCAGACCAAAAAGTAAATATCCTTCTTGTTGAGGACAATCCTCATCACGGTGAACTCGCAATGAGGGCACTGAAGATGCACAATCTCGCCGAGAACTTCTACTGGGTGAAGAACGGCGAAGATGCTCTCGACTTCCTCTTCTGCCGCGGTGAGTTCGGACTGCGCAAGATCGAGAACAAACCGAAAGTGATCTTCCTGGACCTGAAGCTTCCAAAGAAGAGCGGCCTCGAAGTTCTGAAAGAGATCCGCGCCGATGAACGGACGAAAGATATCCCGGTGGTGATGCTCACGACCTCCCGCGAAGAGAAGGATATCATCGAAGGGGAGAACCTCGGATTGAACGGGTATGTGGTGAAACCGGATGATTTTGAAAAATTCGCCGAAGCGATCCGCAACATCGGATACTATTGGCTCGTGCTGAATCAGCTGCCGAAAAAATAATACGGTATCATCGACCCATCGATTGTCATTGCCCCAACGGAGTCCCCTTTGGGGCAATGGCAATTTTTTATTGTCATGACCAATCCGCATTCCCATGAAGATCTTTTCCATTCGATCCTCCATTATCCTTGCCGCATTTTCTCTCTGTATAACATTTCACAGTCCCGCTCAGACCGGTACGCAGGCTCCCTTGAAGGAGATCGTCAACGGTTCTCTTCAATTCTCCGTGCAGCAAAGTCTCTCCATGGCTCACTCCCTGAGCGGCCGTCCCGGACTCCTGCCGCGAACAGTGGACAGTAAAGGGGAACTCGTCACCTGCAATTCAACATGGTGGACGAGCGGATTCTTCCCCGGAACACTATGGTATCTGTATGAGTATTCGGGAAACGACAGCATAAAATTACTGGCGCAGAGTTTTTCCGAACGGGTAAAGGATCAGCAGTACACGACCGATAATCACGATGTCGGTTTTATGATCAACTGCAGTTTCGGGAATGCGTACCGGATCACCGGGGATACGGCGTATCGGAATATCCTCCGGAACGCTTCCCACTCATTGATGACCCGCTTTCATCCGATGCTGGGCGTCATCCGCTCGTGGAATACCAACACGAACAACCGTCACTGGCAGTATGCGGTGATCATCGACAATATGATGAACCTGGAACTGCTGCTGAAAACGGCGGAGATGTTCAACGAACCGGAACTGCGAAAAGCGTCCCTGTCCCATGCGGACAAGACCATTCAGCACCACTTCCGTCCGGACCACAGCACTTATCACGTTGTCAGCTACGATACCGTCACCGGACTGCCGCATCTGAAACAGACCGCGCAGGGATTCAGCGATTCCTCCTCCTGGTCCCGAGGACAGGCGTGGGGATTGTACGGATTTACGATGATGTACCGATTGACAAACGAGCAGCGGTATTTGGAGCAGGCTCAAAATATCGCTGAATTTATTCTGCGCCATCCTCGTTTGCCGAAGGACAAGATCCCGTATTGGGATTTCGATGCACCGGAGATCCCGAACGCACTCCGTGATGCTTCCGCCGGAGCGATCATCTGTTCCGCATTGATCGAATTAAGCGGTTATGTCTCTCAAAGAAAGAAGGAAGAGTATCGTTCCGCTGCCGAAACACAGATCCGCGCGCTCAGTTCACCGCAGTACCGGAACGGACCGGGAGAGAACAGGAATTTCATTTTAAAGCATGGGGTGGGAAGCATCCCGCACAAGAGTGAGATCGATGTCCCCTTATCGTATGCCGACTATTACTATGTGGAAGCGCTGATGCGGATGAGATCGCTGAAAAAATTTTGATCATTGGTAGGGATGTCATGAGAAATTTTCACACATACTGTTTGCTGCTGATATTGTCCGCCGCTTCTGTTTCCTCCGCACCGCTCACCGCACAGCAGAAGCAATGGCTCGCCAAAGCGGAAAAGCATCTGAAGAGCGGCTGGACCTATCTGCACATTCAGGGAGCGCCGCGCGAACGGGGATTCCAGCACGGTTATCTTCTGGCGAAGGATATTGATGAAGGGATCCGGATCCAAAAAAAGGTCTGGGAATACGAGAGTGCGATGGACTGGAAGTGGATGGTGGACCGCTCGATGGAATTGTTCGCCGCAAAGGTCGATCCGGAAAATATGGCTGAGATCGACGGCATCGCAGAAGGATTGAAGGCGGCCGGTTCACGCATCACCAAAGAGGAAGTGATCGCCTACAACGCCGCATCGGAATTCCTCGGCGGCTGGTGGCCGACCGTAAAAGATACCGTCTCCCCTAACGCGCCGGATCCGAAAAAGGAATCATGCAGTTCCTTCATCGCAACAGGCGGTATGACAAAGGACGGCGGTATTGTTCTTGGTCATAATACGTGGAGTTCCTATTATTACGCTGTCTTCAATGTGGTGATCGATATCGTGCCCGATTCCGGACACCGTATCCTGATGCAGACAGCCCCCGGACTCATCCACAGCGGAACAGATTTCTTCATCACCGCGGGTGGACTCATCGGCTCCGAAACGACCATCGGAGATTTTGTTCCATTCGATCCGAAAGGAACTCCCGAGTTCTCACGAATGCGGAAAGCGACGCAGTATTCTTCATCCATCGACGAATGGTGCGAAGTAATGAAGAGGGATAATAATGGCGGATACGCCAGCGCGTGGCTTCTTGGAGACGTGAAGACGAACGAGATCGCCCGGCTGGAACTTGGATTGAAGCATGTGGGATTTGATCGGACGAAGAGTGGATATTTTTCCGGTTCGAATATCGTCGAGGATCCGAAGATCCTCCGGTTCGAAACAACCAGCAACGAAGTGAACATCAAGAATGCGAACATCGCGCGGCGCGTGCGGTGGAAACAATTGATGAGAGAACACAAAGGAATGATCGATATTTCCCTGGCGGAATCGTTCATTGCCGATCACAAAGATACTTACCTGAACACAACTATCCCCGGTTCGCGCGGACTGTGCGGTCACATGGAATTGGATGCTCAACTGAATGGACTCGACGAGCCGTATTATCCGCTCGGCGCGTACGACGGCAAAGTGGTCGATTCACAGATGGCGAAGAAGATGTCCTTCAGAGCACGATGGGGTTCGCCGTGCGGAATTCCGTTCATCGCGGCGGATTATCTAAACGCTCATCCCCAATATGATTGGATGGAAGGATTGATCACGGACCGGCCGGCGGAGCGGTGGGTCGATTTTATTGCCGGCGAAAAAAAATAAAACCACTCACCGCAGAGTACGCGGAGAACGCAGAGAAATGTTTTGTTGGTCCGGACTCATGTCCGGACCAATTTATTTTAAACTAATCCGTGGATATCCATTTTTTCCGTGTCATCCGTGGTCTATTGCTATGGAATTTCTTTGCGGATGACCGGCGCAACTTTTGTCGCGAATAGTTCGATCGTTTTCATCATCTTCTCATGCGGAAGCGTGCCGACGCTGAACTGAATGCCGAACCGCTGATGCCGGAACAATTCATACTCATACATGATCTTATCGATGATCTGCTGAGGACTTCCCACGAACAGCGCGCCGTGCGGATCACATTCCGCATCGAACCGTGCGCGTGAGGGCGGCGGCCAGTTCCGTTCTTTCCCGATCCTCCCCATCACCTCCGCATACGGCGGATAGTACTCATCCCTCGCCTGCTGTGCATCTTCCGCGATATATCCGTGCGAATTGATACTCACCGGCATCGTCGCAGGATCACGTTTGATATTCTTCGCCGTATTGCGGTAGAGATCCACGAACGGCGTGAACCGGTCCGGCTCACCGCCGATGATCGCCAGCGCCATCGGCAGGCCGAGCACGGCGGCACGCACAGCGGACTGAGGCGTCCCTCCCACGGCGATCCAGATCGGCATCTTCTTTTGTGCAGCGCGGGGATAGACACCGAGATTCTTTAATTCCGCTCTGTGTCTTCCGCTCCAGGTGATCTTCTCCGATTCCTGCAGTTTCATCAGCAAATGCAGCTTTTCCTGGAACAGATCATCGTATTCCTCAAGATCGTAGCCGAACAACGGGAATGATTCGATGAACGAACCGCGACCTGCCATGATCTCCGCCCGTCCGTTGGACAGGAGATCGACCGTCGCAAAATCCTGATACACGCGGACAGGATCGTCGGAGCTCAGCACCGTGACGGCGCTGCTCAGTTTGATCCGCTTCGTCTTCACTGCGGCAGCAGCGAGCACCACTGCGGGAGAAGAGACAAGATATTCGGGACGATGGTGTTCGCCGAGACCGAAGAAGTCGAGTCCCAGCCGGTCGGCCAGTTCGATCTCCTCCATCAGATTCCTCATACGTTCCTCGCCGGACATGAGCGGTTTTCCTTCGGCATCGATGGGGATCTCAACGAATGAATAGATTCCGAGTTCCACAGAAATATTCCTTTTTTAAAATGATACTCAAGATACAAAAAAAATCCGCCGCCGTTACGGCAGCGGATCAAAAAAGTGAGGGTTCTTTGTTTTCTACACTTTCACCGTTTTCCACTTCCCTCTGGTGAAGAGCCACAGCGTAAAGATCCCGACCGATGTTTCTGAGACGAAGATCGCCCAGAATACCCCGTGGTAACCGAATCCAAAAACTTTCGCCAAAACGTAAGAGAGCGGGATCTGGATAAGCCAGAAGAAAACGAGATTGATCTTGGTCGGGGTCACCGTGTCGCCCGAACCGTTGAACGCCTGCGTGGCGACCATCCACCAGCCGTACACGAAATAGGAATACGAAACGATCGTCAGCCACAATGAACCGACAGCGATCACCGCCGCATCGTCCGTGAAGATTCCCACCAGCCGGTCGCTGTACAGATTATACGTGATCGAAACGACGATCAGGAACCCCATGTTCCATATCCCCGTCAGCCAGACCGACCGTTCTGCACGGTCCGGCTGGTTCGCTCCGAGATTCTGTCCGACCAGCGTTGCGACCGCGTTGGACATTCCCCATGCGGGCATCAGCGTGAACATCATGATGCGCATGGCGATGGTCGCGCCGGCCACCACCGTGCTCCCGAACTCCGCCAGGATGCGCATGACGAAGATCCAGGAGAGCATCGCCACGATCATCTGTCCGATGCCGCCGAGCGACGTGCGGACGATGTTCGTCAGCGTTTCACCGTGAATGCGGATCTGTTCGCGGAGGACCCGGAGATGCTTGCTTCCATGGAACAGCATCCAAAACTGTATCGCAACGCCGATGCTGCGTCCTGTCAGTGTCGCAATAGCCGCTCCTTCGATCCCCAGCTCCGGGAACGGCCCCCAGCCAAAAATGAGGATAGGATCGAGGATCATATTGATCCCGTTCGCGATCCAGAGCACCCGCATGGCGATCGCCGCATCCCCCGCTCCGCGGAAGATGGCGTTGTTGATGAAAAGGAGAAGCACCACAACATTCCCTCCCAGCGTCCACTGCATGTAGCCGTGTCCGTGTTCCAGCGTCCATGGATCCGCCCCCATTAATGCGAGAAGTTCGCGGGAGAAGAAAATGCCGGCAACGGCGAACGGGACCGAAACGATAAACGCCAGTACGATCGCCTGCACCGCTGCAACTCCGGCCTTTTCTTTTTCCTTCTCTCCGATACGCCGCGCGATCACGGCCGTCACGGCCATCGCCAGTCCCATGCCGATCGAATATAAAAGAAAGAGAAAGGTCTCGGTCAATCCGACAGTTGCCACCGCCGATGCGCCGAGTGCTGCGACAAAATAAATGTCCACCACGGCGAACGTGGATTCCATCATCAGCTCCAGGATCATCGGAATAGCGAGAAGGAAGACCGCCTTCCCCATACCGATCTGCGTATAATCCGCTTCGGTCCCGCGGATAGCGTCCTTCAGGTCGCTCCACAACGAGCGGGCGGTGGTCGGACTGTTCACCACTGTTTTCATTTCTTCTTCCATTGGATCCTTTTCGTGTGCGGAGTGATGATGAATTACGTCTTCAGCGGCGCATAGGTTATCAGAATATTACCGTTGTTGAATGTCCGAACGTTCTTTGTCGTCAACCGGACCATTCCTTCCTTCGCCGGGAACAACGGTGTTCCCCTCCCGAGTACGATCGGTGCAATGATGATCCTGTACTCGTCGATCAGACCGCTGAGCGATGCGGCGAGATCAGCGCTTCCGAAGATACCGATATCCTTTCCCGGCCGGGATTTGAGTTTTGCGATCTCTTCAACAATATTCTCACTGAGAAGATTTGTGTTGTTCCAGGCCGCTGCAGTCAAGGTCCGCGAAGCGACCGCTTTGGGCATCGTGTTCATCAGCCTGGCAACAGCCGGATCATCGTCCTTCGCCTGATCCGAGGACCAGTACTGCGCCATTCCTTCGTATGTTTTCCGTCCGAACAGGAGCAGACCGGTGGATTCCAGTTGTTCTACGGCGAATATGTTGAACTCTGCGTCAACAGTATGCCATCCCAGATCCCACGGTTCTTTTCCTTCAAAGAATCCGTCGAGCGTGATCATGTTGAACAGATAGAGTTTTCTCATAGGAACACCAATGTTTTCCCGGTAAAGTTTTTATGGTTTGGGATATTCGTAATTCACCATCCATTGCACGCCGAATTGATCGCGGAATGATCCGAAGAGCGCTCCCCAGAACATCTTCTCCAGCGGCTGTTCGATCTTCCCGCCGGCAGAGAGCGCATTGAATAACGCCGTCGCTTCTGATTCGGATTCGGGTGTCAGCGACAGATAGAAATTGTTTCCCTGGACCAGTTTCTGACCGATCGATTCCAGCGAATCGGTCGCCATCAATATTCCGCCTCCCACCGCTAAAGCAACGTGCATGATCTTATCCAGATCGGCGGCCGGTGTGTGCGCTGCCGCAGGTGTTTCTCTGAACCGCTGCAGCGTAATGAATTCACCGCCGAATACGGAGCGGTAAAAATTGAATGCTTCTTCGGTGTTCCCGCTGAAATTGAGGTAGGCGTTGAGTGATGCCATGAATTTCCTTTCCGTCCGGCCGTTTATTGTTGTTCGATGAGTTTGATCAGCGATCTCATGATCGTCTGCAGTTCCTTCTTATATTTGCGGACCTCTTTCATGTCTCCGAAGTACATCATCCGGCGGTCCTTGTATTCCCCCAGCAGCCGATCGGAGGTGATCTCAACAATGGCGGGATGGTGGAACACCAGATGGACCTGCTGTTCATTCCGGTGATTGAATGTGACCATATCTTCACGGTAGAAAAAACTCGGTGCATTCCATTTTACACGCTCACCGATCTTCTTGTCCGCACCTTTAATGATCGAGCGTACCGCTTCGATCTCCGCTTTCAGCGGATGCTTCAGCTTTTTCATGTATGCATCGACACCGGCGGTATCGGCTGCTTCCGGCGTGATCAGCTTCGTTGGTCCCTTCGCCATGATTCCTCCCGATCAATCCTTGCGGAACGGCAGCAGCGCCGCCAGCCGCGGTTCACGAAGATAGAGACTTCCCCACATGAGCAGAGCGATATAGACGGAAAAGAGAACGTGGGAAAAGAGCGGATTCTCGAGACGGACATGCGTTGCAACGGCTCCTCCGAGATATCCGGTCATCAGCACCATGCCGAGCACCGAAGTGCGGGGAATGAGGTACAGAACAAGACAGACCGCTTCGATGATCCCGAGAAGCTGAACCGTGCTGTCCGGATAGCCGAGCTGAATTGTTCCTTCGACAGCGTGCGACTCCCTCACGAGCTTGATAACGGTGTCGAACAGCATGAACAGGACCGCGATTCCTCCCAAGACACGGGAAGCCCAAAGTTTTTTGAGGGGAACGGTCTGCGATTGTGTTTCGGGCATGAAAAATCTCCTGATGTATTTACGAGAGAAAGAATTCTGTCAGAACCGGGACAAGAACACCGGGAGAAACATTATGCGTCTGACCTTCCAGCCAGCGCAGCTCCTTGTTCGGCAGCGCATCCGCAACGGCGCGGACGGCGT
The DNA here is from genome assembly GCA_943364975.1 of Synechococcus sp. UW140. Classification (GTDB taxonomy): domain Bacteria; phylum Bacteroidota; class Ignavibacteria; order UBA10030; family UBA8401; genus UBA8401. The sequence goes on along the minus strand of CALRIY020000002.1, from coordinate 52,847 downwards.
ACTTCAGGGTGTCGGGACTCTTTTCTCCCCCGGCGATCAGTGTTCTGTTTGTGATTTGTGCGATCCGCTCCGTTGGAGCGGTGAAGTCTCCCATCACTGCCGCATCGTACGGCAGTGTGTGGGCTACTGCTTTCAGTTTTTTGAACATCGGCATCAGCTGCATCATGAATCCGAAGAACCATGGAGCACCGACCATATCCACCATGAAGTATTTCACCGCTGCACCGCGTTTGCCGGACGCCACCAGAGACTTCAGCTGAGCTGCGTGATCGGTCTTGGACTGCGGACTGTTCTTCTCGTACACGAACGGCGGTTCATACAGCGCCATCTTCGGGATATTCAATCCCGCTTCCGCCGCTCCAAGTGCGAGCGCTGCGCCGGATGACAATCCTGCCACGAAGGCGGAGCCGCCGGCTGCCGCGATCAATGCGGCGATATCTTCCACTTCTTTTTGCGGGGAATACGGCTGAACATCGGTACTGTCCCCGCGTCCTCTTCTGTCATAATAATAGACGGTGAAATGTTCCGCCAGCAGCGGGGCCAGTTTCGGCATGGGACCGAACGAGCGGTAACAGAGCGCTCCGTCGATCAGGATCAGAGGTTTTCCATTGCCGGTCTTTTCATAAGCGATGACGGTGCCGTCCTTTGAAATTGCAGTGTTCATCGATCCGTTCCCTTTCCGTCAGTTGACCGATTCTGCGTAGTTCTTAAAATTGTTCATGATGGTCTGCCATCCTTCGCGCTGGAGCTCGACGGAATTCTCCGTTTCGGCATCGAATGTTTCGGAGACCGTTGTCATCTTCCCGGAGCCGGTGAACGTGACGCGTGCTTTCCTTCCGTCCTCCATCGTAAAGGCGATCGAACGGTGCAGCTCCACTTCATCGTAGATGCAGACGAAATCAAAACTGGCGCTTCCATCCTTCGCCTGCATCCGCGAGAGCGCTTTTCCTCCCACGCGCAGATCGTTCTCGGCATACGGCGTGTGCCAGTCCGGCGAACCGGTGTTCCAGTGGATGATGTGTTCGGGAAGCGTCCACAGTTCCCACACTTTTTCCACCGGAACGTTGACGGTGGTCTGGACCGTGATCTGTACTTTGTTTGCTGATGTCATGAGTCGTATCCTTTTGTGATTGTCTGTGCGTTGAATAATGTTACGTTTCGGCCGGAAGGATATTGAAATTCCGGTTGAAGATATTTTCGGGATCATACTTCCGCTTGACTTCTGCCAGCCGCCGGAGTGTGCTGTCAGGATAGGCAGCCGTCATCTCTTTCTGATATTCCGTGCTGAAGAAGTTGACGTATGCGCCCGACATGAACGGGAGGATGGATCTCCACGATGCAAGCGCCTGCTCCACCTCCGCCTCCGACGATTCCGGCGGAAGGAAGATCGCCTCCAGGAACAGGAATGAACTTTTGCGGTGCCGGAACGCGGTCGCGTCTTCCTTCACCCGATTCAGTGCGCCGCCGATACTGCGAATCTGCAGGATGGGTCCGGTCTCTTTTCCATACCGGGATGCAACGATCTGCACCAGATCATCATTGAATGATTCGGCGAACCGGTTGTTCACCACGATCCTCACTCCTTCCGGAGCATGGGCTTCCTCCAGCACCTCTGAATAATTCTTCAGTGTGATATTCTGCTGATTGACGGTGCCGATATGGAGGAGAGGATCGATCATCTTCATCGCCGAGACAGGATCATCATCCGCACAGCATAATTGCAGGATCGCCATGGGCGGTGCACCGGCCATGGAAGGGACCAGCAGGAAGGTGGTGGTCAGTTCTTCCGGTGCGTTCATCATCACATCCCGCCACCCTGTGAGCAGTCCATGCAGATCGTTCAACGAATACATGATCATTCCTGCATGGACTTTTGCGACGGATTGAGCCGTGAATTCAAAATGTGTGACGATCCCGAAGTTTCCGCCGCCGCCCCGGAGTCCCCAGAAAAGATCCGGATGCTCATCGGCGCTTGCGCGGAGAAACTCGCCTTCCGCTGTAACGACATCCGCAGCAACAAGGCTGTCGATTGTCAGTCCGTATTTTCGCACCATCCATCCGATACCGCCGCCGAGCGTGAGTCCGCCCACGCCGACGCTGACCGTATCGCCGGAGGTAAGCGCGAGGTTGTGCTGCTGCAGCGTCTGTGCGACATTCTTCCAGACAGCGCCGGAGCCGATACGCACTCTCCGTTTTTCCGGATCGATGACGTCGACGGAATTGATCCGTGAAAGATCGATCACCAATCCGCCGGAGTTCGTACCGAATCCCGCACCGCCGTGTCCGCCGCTGCGGACGGAAAGGATCAGCTTCTGTTCGCGCGCATACCGGAGAGCGGCAGCAATGTCTGCCTCATGATTCGGGCGGACGACAACAGCCGGAGATCCCTGAAAGATGTATGCCGTCCTCGCTGCAGCGTACGATTCGTGTTCCGGCAGGATGATCTCACCGGAGAAACTCATTCGCAATTGTTCGATTCCGGGAAGCGGTTGTTGTTGATCCGTCATTTCACCGCCGCCTTTTGTTTTTGCTGTTCCTGATAGAGCGCATTGATCTGTTCATCCGAAGGTCGGATCTCCCACGTGTTTCCCATGCGGGTGGAGGGATGGTTCGTCATCAATTGGATCGCATGGTTCAGGTCGCGCGCTTCCAGGATCATGATTCCGCCGAGCTGTTCTTTCGTCTCAGCAAAAGGACCGTCCGTGATCACCGGTTTACCGCTCTTGATACGGACGGTCGTCGCCGTGCGGACGCTCTGCAGCGCTTCGCCTCCGGTGAAATGGCCGTTCCTGCGGAGCTCTCCGTCGTATGCAAGACAGTCATCAACGAACTTCTGCTGCTCCTGTTCGGTCAGACCGTCCCACTGATTCTCCTGAAAATATCCCAGACAGATGTATTTCATTTGTGTTTCTCCACTGCTTCGATCACTGCTTTGTTCTCCGCAGCTTTTCGCGCATCCTCGGGCCAGTCGGTCAGTTCAAAGACCTGGCGGATCTCGATCGTGTCTCCTTCGGCAGCGGGAACTTTCTTCGCCCATTCAACCGCTTCTTCTTTCGAGGCGAACTGCACCATCCAGTATCCTCCGAACACCTCTTTGGATTCGATGAACGGACCGTCGGTCACCGTCGGCACTCCTTTGGTGAACGAAACACGCGCTCCTTTTTCCACCGGATGAAGTCCGTCCAACGCGATCAGGTGTCCTGCTTTGGCGAGCGCTTCATTGAATTTCATCATTTGTTCGACGGCATCCGCGGGAGGCGTAAAATCCGCCGCTACTCTGTTTTCTTTTCCGCCTTGATAGACTCCGGGAATCATGAACATCATAAATCTCATATCTGTCACTCCGTTTCGTGAATAATTATTGTTGTGATTCTATTTTCCTTCGCAGCTCTTCCTCCTTTTCGCGCAGTTCGGGAGTGAATGCTTCCCCGAAATCCTCTGCATCGAATATCCGGCGGATCTCCAACTGTGACTCAGCGCCGGTGGGATTCGGACATTTTTTCGCCCATTCCACCGCCTCTTCCATGGAGTTCACTTTCCAGATCCAAAATCCTGCAACCAGTTCCTTCGTCTCGGCGAACGGACCGTCCGTTACGGTGACCGTTCTGCCGGAAAAATTCACCCGTTTCCCCTGGATGCTGGAATGGAGTCCTTCTCCCCCCTGCATGACCCCGGCGGCGACCAGTGTTTCGTTATACTTCGTCATCTCTGTCAAAAGCTTCTCGTCGGGAAGGATCCCTTCTTCCGTCTCTTTTGATGCTTTTACGATCACCATGAATCTCATCGTTCGACCTCCTGATATTAGTATGTTCCTGCGGGAATTCCTGTCTTCGTTCTATAGTCGAATGGCGCCCGTAATTATCGACAAGGTAGTCCGAATTTATTTCAAATAAAAATAATGTGCCGATTCTTAGGCGGATTGGTGATTTTCCTGAAAAAACGTCTCTGGAAGATTGACGGTATCTGTCAGGGGAGATTGTTCATTTGGGTTTCCAAGAATCTTCGTTCCGGTTCCTGCTGCGTCAGTTCCAGGGCACGTTTGTACGAAGCACGAGCTTCGTCATTCCTTCCCAGCCGACGGCACAGTTCCGCACGGGCCGAGTGGGCAAACAGATATTCGGTCAGTTCCCCTCGTCCGAGGATAGTGTCGATCAAGTCAAGTCCGGATCGATAACCCGCTGCTCCTTGCTGCCGTGCGTCCCGCATCGCTACGGCAACGGCGCGGTTCAGTTCAACAATCGGGGAAGGTTCTGCCCGGAGCAGCACATCGTAAAGACTGACGATCTGATCCCAGTCTGTCTGCGGTGCGGAGGATGCTTCGGAATGGACAGCGGCGATCGCCGCCTGGACGGTGTACGGACCGAACCGTCCGGATGAGAGAGAATCTTCAACAAGAGCGATCCCTTCGTCGATCATCCCCTTGTCCCACAGCGTACGATCCTGATCCTCCAGCAGGATCACATCGCCGGAAGTGTTCGTGCGCGCCGTGCGGCGGGATTCCTGCAGCAGCATCAGCGCAAGAAGTCCGTTCACCTCCGGTTCGGGAAGCAGTTGTTTCAGCAGCCGTCCAAGGCGGATCGCTTCTCCGGAAAGATCGGCGCGCGTGACGCTGCTGCCGGAGGATGCGGAATATCCTTCGTTGAAGACCAGATAGATCACATGAAGCACCGCGCTGAGGCGTTCTGCACGCTCCGATGAACGCGGGATCTCGAACGGGATCTTTGCGTCGCGGATCTTCGCTTTGGCGCGGACGATCCGCTGCGCCAGCGTCTGCGGAGTGGTAAGGAATGCGTGAGCGATCTCTTCCGTGGTCAGTCCGCATACTTCGCGGAGCGTCAGGGCGATACGCGCTTCCGGACTGAGCGCAGGATGACAGCATGTGAAGATGAGCCGAAGTTCATCATCCTCGATCCCTTTATCGATCTGCAGTGCAACATCGAACGGATGTGCTTCAAGCTGCTCCGTGAGCCGTTCAGCCGAATCGCTGTCCCCCGGTAGATCGCCGACAAATCGTGCGTTCCGGCGCATCGCGTCGATCGCCTTGAACCGCGCTGCGGAGATGATCCACGCTCGGGGATTGTCCGGAATACCCCCGTTCATCCATTGTTCGGCAGCAGCAGCAAACGCATCATGCATCGCATCCTCCGCCGCGTCAAAATCCCCCAGCAGACGGATCAGTGTTGCAAGGATCCGGCGCGATTCCTTCGTATAGAGTGTGTCGAGTGTCGTACGGATATGTTCGGCCGTGGATTGCATGTATTGATAATACTTTATGCCAGCGGAAAAGGCAAGAATGTACTAATACCGAACTGCCGCACCGCCGTTTCCGGCAGAACCGTTTCTCTCCTCAGCTCACCGGCGGATATTCGCCGGACAAACAACTCCGATGATCTTTTTTCTTTTTCTCTGTCCAATCCCTCCACGTTCAATTGTTATTGGAATGTAAACCACACATTCAATACCTTCTACAATAAGGAGATACTTTATGGACGAATACATGCTCATTTTCCGGCACGAGGACGGCGCAAAGACCGCTTCCCCCGAACAGCTGCAGATCTGGATGAAACAGACGATGGACTGGATCGGCGGGATCGCTGCACAGAACAAATTCAGCGGAGGCAACGGACTGCCGTTCGACGATTCCCGAGTCGTGCGGACAACGAATGGAAAACCTGTCGTCACAAACGGTCCCTTCGGCGAGATCAAAGAGACCATCGGCGGTTATGTCGTCGTGAAAGCCGGTTCGCCCGAGGAAGCGGTGGAATTTGCAAAAGGATGTCCCGTGCTTCAAGGTGAAGGGAACAGTGTTGAGGTGCGGAAGATCATCAAAGGAGACGGGGTTCATTAACTTCAAACGATCAAAACGATTCAAGGTTCAGGTTTCATAATGCTTGAAACTGACGGCAGAACTTTTTTCCTGTTCCTCTATCTCTTTGCCGCAACAAATCTATGACGGAAAATCACGAACTGCTCCCTGATCTGTTCAGAACGGAATACCGGAAGATCGTTTCGGTCCTCTGCAGGAGATTTGGAATCGAGCGGATGGAACTGGCGGAGGATATTGCAAGCGAAACATTCCTCGCTGCAGCACAGACGTGGGGAATCGGCGGACCGCCGATCAATCCGGCCGCCTGGCTGTACACCGTCGCAAAGCATAAAGCGGTGAATTCTCTTCGGCGCGATGCGCATTTTGCATCTGCGATCGCGCCCGAACTGAAACAGCGCGCGGAGGACACGGAGATGCCGGAGATCGATCTCTCTCCGCAAAACATCACGGACAGTCAATTGCAGATGATGTTCACCCTCTGTCATCCCTCCATCCCGTCCGAAGCGCAGATCGGTCTCTCACTCCGCATCCTCTGCGGATTCGGCATCGATGAGATCGCCGATGCATTCCTGACGAACAAGGAGACGATCAACAAACGACTCTTCCGCGCCAGGGAGACGCTGCGCACGCAGAAGATCGCGGTCGAATTCCCGGCGGAATCCGAGATCGGTCCCCGCCTGCAGAATGTTCTGACAACAATCTATCTTCTTTTCAGCGAAGGATATTACTCGTCAAACAGCAGCACCGTCATCCGGAAGGAACTGTGTGTTGAAGCGATGCGTCTCTGCGCGATGCTGACGGAGAATGAACGGACCGATACACCGGCGGTGAACGCCCTTCTCTCCCTGATGTGCTTCCATGCGTCGCGCTTCGATGCAAGGATCGGCAGCAACGGCGAACTCGTTCTGTATGATGATCAGGACCCGCAATTGTGGAATACGGAACTGATACACCGGGGCGCATATTACCTGAACCGTTCCGCAGCCGGCGAGACTGTCTCCAAATATCATCTGGAAGCAGGGATCGCATATTGGCATACACAGAAGGAGGATACGAAGGAGAAATGGGAGAACATCCTGCAGCTGTACAACAAACTGCTGAAGATGGAGTACTCTCCGATGGCGGCGCTCAACAGGACCTACGCGCTGTCAAAAGCGAACGGAAAACAGGAAGCGATCGCCGAAGCGGAAAAATTGCAGCTGACCGGGAATCATTTTTATTATGCGCTGTTAGGAGAACTCTACACCGGCGTGGATACTGTAAAAGCAAGAGAACATTTTCTGAAAGCTCAGAAGCTCGCAAGAACGGATACGGACAAGAAATTGATGAGAAAAAAAGCGGGGATGGGATGAAAAGTTTCGAGATGCTGGATGCAAGATGGGGGATTCAGAATGGAGAATGCAGAATAAAGTAGCAATAGCTTGAAACTGAATCCCGGGACTTGAATCTGGAACTCTGAACCTTGAACATTTTTATTTCTTCCGCGTGATCGCTTTCCAGACCGGTGATGCCGGTGCATTCAAAGTCTGTTCGATCACAAACGGTTTACCGTTGAGATGGGCTTCAAGCCGGTCCAGATTCTGTTCATTCGCAGCAGCGATAAAGGAGTTGACCTTTTCACATTCATCGGCCGATTCAAACTCCATGGACCAGACGACCGTTGTTACCATTCCCTCTTCGTTGAACAGCACTGTTGTCCGGAATCGATGACCGGAAAGGTGATCGAAGATGATCCGTTCATTCGGAACGATCTCGGCAAATCGGCTCTCGTTGGGATAGTCGGTCCCGTCCGGACCATGCATGATGTATTTCCACGTGCCGCCCGGACGGAGATCGAATTTGAGGAACGTGTTGGTAAATCCTTTCGGTCCCCACCATAATTTCAGCTCATCGGAATCAGTCCACGCAGCAAACATCCGTTCAGAAGAGACGCGGAAGCTCCGCCTGCTGATGATCGTACGGTTCGCGCTTGTCATGACATACTCTTGGTATTGTTCCGGTTCATTTTTTGTAGGATAATCCAACCGATTTCAATGCTGTGCGGAGTTTTCCCAGGGCATGATTTCCGATCCCGTGAAGGTCTGCGATCTCCTGTTCTCTTCGTCGGGAGATCTGTTTCAGATCGCGGATGCCGGCATTCGCGAGAGCCCGGTCCGCCGGAGCTCCAAGTTTTTCCGGTAACGCATAGGATCTTTTTGCCGATCCCTTCTTGTTCTGTATCAGCGCTTCCTTCGCCGCGACTTCGGCGATCCGGACGGCGATCACCTTCTTCAGCAGCGATGCGGGAAGGGTCTTACCGTATGGGATCCGGATGGTCCCCTTCGATGTCTCATACCCGGAGAGATCCCCCGCGATCCCGTTGATCACCGAGGAACTGTACGGGAAGAAACTGTAGTGTTCCTTGAACGCTGCGTATCCGACGAGCGCTTTCCCCAGAAAGAACGTCGGCATACCGTAGCTGATCCTTTCTTCCGCATCCGGAATGATATTGATGATACTTTTTCTTAAATGACCCAGCGCTTTTTTTGCCTGCGGTGTGAGTGCGGAATAGTATTCCTGCAGCGTCTGTTGTTTCATATCCGGTCGTTCCTGTGTATGTGTGTATGTGATTATTTATAGTTTCGTCAATACAATATCAAGCTGGTCGTATGAATTGCTGACTCCCGATTCCATCCCGGCGCGGATCATCCCGTCCCTGTCCGCAACGGATTGGAAGACCGATTGATTGACCAGCCGCGTCCTGTTCCCCGGAAGTGATTCAAAGCGGACGGTCTCAAGCACCACATGACCGCTTTCGGGAAGTCCTTCGAATTCGAATGTGCCGATGATCCGCTCAGGAGGACGGACCTCGTGATTCACACCATGAAATGCGTATGAATTCCCGTTCGTATCCGTTTGAATGTAGCGCCACGAACCGCCGCTCCACGGTTCGAAGCGTTCGAGATCCATCGTCAATCCCGGCGGACCGGTGAGCCATTTCGCATAGATCTCTGCCTCGGTGAAGGCGCGGAAGACCAACTCGCGCGGTGCGTCGAATTCGCGTGTAATGAACAGCTCCAACGATCCCGGAACTGCCGTGACCACTGTTTTATTTTTTGGAGTCATCGCGGTGCCCCCGATGTTTTCTTCGTTCTGATCTCATATAGTTTACCGCCGATCAGCACCAGGGGGATCGACAGCGCTGCACCGACAAGTCCGTACCACAGTGGACCGAGTCCGTACGCCGCAAATGTGCCGGCCAGCCACAGCACGGTTCCAAGAATTCCGGTGATCATCAACGCTTTCTTTGCCTGTTCTTTGGCGATGACGGCCGTAACATATGCCGCAAAGATCGTTATGACGATGCGGTACCCGAGCGCCAAAAGATACAATTCCGTATCAAAATAGGCCACACCGTAAGGAGGATAGACCCCGTTTGTATGAAATAAGTGATCGATCCCGCTCGCCAGTATAAAGTTGATCAGGATTGCTGCGATGACCGCAAGCCAGAGTCGTTTCATCGATGATCCTTTCGATTGTGTTCTTTGATTATTGTTGAGATGCTTTTATCATTTTGACGATTTCGATCATCCTGTCTCTTTATCCTTCTGTTTTCCCTTTTTCATCCCAAGATACTTCTCGCGCTGATGAGCCGGAAAATGCTCCAACGCGTTCCTCAGCATCGGTCTCGGCATGACCGCCGCATGCTCATCCAAAAAGCGGATCAAACCCGGTGTATCCGGACCCCCGGCAGTACGCAGCATCCATCCGACCGCCTTTTGGACAAGTTCTTCTTTTTCGTTCAGCATCAATCCCGCAATGACGAACGTGTCGTCCGACTGTTTGAGCTTCATCATAAAATGCGCCGTGCTGACGATCGCCGTCCGCCGTTCCCACGGATCCTTCGAACGGGCGAGCCTCTTCAGGATCGAACGCGGCTTATCGGCGAGGTACCGTCCGATCACCTGATGCGCGGCAAGATCGACCAGATCCCAGCTGTTCACCCGATCGTGCCGCCGAAGATAAAGTTCATACAACTCCTGAAGCCGCTCAGGAGTCACCTTCTTTGCGGAGGCGGATTTTCCCATGATACTCATCGCACCGGCGCGCACTTCGTGGACGCCGCTCTCCATCAGCTTCTCGATCTCCTTCACCGGCATCGGAAGGAATTCTTTGGCGAGATCGAATACGTGACCCATGCGCACGCCGATGAATTTGTCGTTCCGTAACGGACGCTCGGCACTGAATTTGAAGTACCGTTCATATTTCTTCAATTCGGCATCCGATCGCTTCAAATGAAGACGGCGGATGAATTCATTGGCGGTCAAAACCGTTTCGGGCTCCGTTTTCCGTTTCTTTTTGAGAGAGGGCATGATCTTTCCCGTTACCGACCTCCGAATTCTTCGGAAAGCTTATCCATGCATTGATGCATTCCGGCAAGCGAATAGACCATCATCATACCCGGAGTCCATCCGTGTTCGGTGATGGTCAGCTCCGTCATATCATGTTTGATCCGTTTGAAATGCACCGTCATTTGAAGTTCATACGGAAAATCGGGAGGCATACCGATCGCGGACGGATCGAGCCTGTTACCATCCTTGTCGGAAAGTCCTTGAGTAAATTCCAGCCGCTCCAACGGAACGATCGCGGTATAGACACCGGAGGAGTACATGTCCTGTCCCCCTTGATCGGCCGGCGCCCGCATACAAAAGATATATTTTCCGCCGACGCGAAGATCGATCACGCAGGAGGGTGATGTATAATATTGCGGTCCCCACCATTTCATCACGTGTTCCGGTTCGGTCCAGGTCTTCCAGACGAGTTCGACCGGTGCATCAATGATGCGTTTCACAACGATATTCGTTTTCTTCGGCGCCGTTGTATCAGACATAGTGAATATCCTTCTTATGGTTTATGATGATCGTTGCGTGTCGGTCCGCTCAGCAATTGAGAGAGATACTGCTCCAGTTTTTCAACGTTCTGTTTCTGTCCTTCTTCCGCTTTGAATGTTTTGACAACGGTCTCATACATTTCCTCCGTATCGAACAAGACCGACCATTCCAAATAGGTTGTTTCCCTTTTCGCTTCAAAGATGATCGTCGTGATGAAATGAGGATTGAAGTGCTCGAACACGATCCGTTGATGAAGCACGATCTCCTTGAAAATGCTCCGGTTCGGATATTCCGTTCCGTCCGGCCCGGTCATCGTCAGCCTCCACTCTCCCCCTTCCCGGAACTCCATCGTGTGGATCGTATTGGTATGCCCGTTCGGGCCCCACCAGTGGACGATATGTTCGGGATCGGTCCAGACCTTCCATAAAAGATCGACCGGGGCGTTGAATGTTCTCGTGATCCGCATTTCTTTGTGTTCTTTTTTTACCATCGCTCACTTCCGCAAGATATTATTTTTACAGATTGTCGATTATTTTTTCTTTCCCTTCTTCTCGTTCTTTTGCAGCACACTCAGATACTGCTCCAGCGCATCGAATCTTTCTTCCCAGAATTTCCGGTACTGCTCCACCCAGTCCGACACTTCGTTCAGCTTTTCAAACTTCACTTCGCAGAATTTCTCCCGTCCCTGCTGGCTGGTAATGATCAATCCGCATTCGGAGAGGATGCGCAGATGTTTTGAAACGGCTGGACGGCTGATCTTGAACCGGTCCGCCAGCCCGTTCACATTCAGTTTCTTTTTTTCCGCCAGCAGACTGATGATCGCCCGCCGGTTTGGATCCGCTATCGCCTGGAACACATCTCTTCGCATGATTCTTTCGTCTTATATGTAACCGTTTGGTTACATAATAATACTCCGAACTCCAAAAGTCAACATCCCGTCCCGAAAATCTTAAAAATTAATTTTGTGAACACTTCCCTGCTTGTTTTGGTTATATTGAACGGGAAATGACAAGGAATGACCCTATGAAAGTGTTGTTCATCGGCGGCACGGGGAACATCAGTTCGTCCGCCAGCCGCCTGGCGCTGGCGCGCGGCATCGATCTGTATCATCTGAATCGCGGCGCAACCGCTTCGTCGGCTCCCGGGGTGAAGACCCTCATCGGTAATATCTATGATCCGGGTGTTGCGTCCGTCCTGAACGGACACACATGGGATGCAGTGGTGGACTGGATCGCGTACGAGGAAAAGAATGTGCGGCATGATTTCGATCTGTTCAACGGCAGGACGAAACAATTTATCTTCATCAGTTCAGCTTCCGCCTATCAAAAACCTTCCCGCAATCCGGTGATCACCGAATCGACGCCGCTGGAGAATCCGTTCTGGGAATATTCGCGGAACAAGATCGCCTGCGAGCGGGTGCTGAACGAACTCTACCGGAACTCAGGATTTCCCGTTACTATCGTACGCCCTTCGCATACATACGACACGATCATCCCCGCTACGTTCGGAGGGAGCCGTGAATATACGGTGGTGGACCGGATGAGAAGAGGAAAAAAGATCATCGTTCACGGCGATGGTTCTTCGTTGTGGGTGTTGACGCACGCCGATGATTTTGCAAAAGCGTTTGTAGGACTGCTCGGAAATCCGCGCGCAATCGGTGAATCATTCCATATCACTTCGGATGAGGTATTATCGTGGGATCAGATCCACCGCACACTGGCGGAAGCATGCGGAGGAACCGCTGACATCGTCCACATCGCATCGGATCTGCTGGCGGCGTTCAATCCGGACCTTGTGGGAAATTTGATCGGCGATAAAGCGACCAGTGTTATCTTCGATAATTCGAAGATCAAAAGTGTTGTTCCGGATTTCAAAGCAACGATCCCGTTCAGCGAAGGGATCAGGCGGACGCTCGATTGGTTCCATGCTGATCCGTCCCGTCAGATCATCCGGCAGGAGACGAATGAATGGATCGATTCCGTGATTGCACGGTATGGGACATTCATCAACCAATAATTATACTTACCGCTATGTCTATTATTATTCCTCAGTTTTTGTCTGAAGCTATTTCAAATACTCATAGTCATTGCAAACCGTTTTATGGCGAAGCAATCTTGCGTTCAACAAAAGATTGTCCCGCATTTGGATTCCGTTCGATGCGGGATATCAAAAAACGGAACTTCGTCGTCGAAAAAAACAGGACTCCTCGCAATGCCCTTACTTTTTTGATTTACATACTAATCATTTCAATTGTTTTTTCTCCTGCATCTCTTTTCGGACAAGAGTCCGCCGTTAAATCCGGCGAGACCGTTGTGCTGCTTCATGGTCTCGGCCGCGGTAAGTCGATCATGGATAAGATGGAGCTCAGCATGTCCAATGCCGGGTACACCCCTATCCTGATCGGTTATGAATCGATCGGCAGAACTCCGGAAGCGATCCTCGCCGACGTGACCGGTCAGCTCAATGCCGTCACCGCGGATACAAACCGGCGCATCCATTTCGTCGGTCACTCGCTCGGCGGACTGCTCGTCCGCGCGTATCTGGACAGCAGCCGGCTCCCTCATCTTGGAAAGGTCGTGCTGATCGGAAGTCCGAACAAGGGGACACCGCTCGTCGATTATTTCCGTGATGCGTGGGTGCTGAAACTTGCCGGACCGATCGCGGCGGCGCTGGGAACGGATAAGAATAATTTTCCGCGCACACTCCGCGCGCCGTATTATCCCGTCGGCATCATCGCCGGGGTCTCCGGCTGGTTCAATAATGACGGGATCATACCCGGAGAAGATGACGGAGTTGTGCCGGTGGAATCGACGAAGATCGAAGGGATGACCGATTTTATCATTCTGCCCGTCTCCCATTCCTCGCTGCCGAAGAATGAAGAGGTGGCAAGACAGACGATCCATTTTTTGAAGAACGGGAGTTTTTCGAAGGAACGTTAACTTTCGATAAGTTCAATACAGCAGGATCACAACAAATATCAATCTGATATTTGTTGTTTGAAGATTGGAAGGTCTAAAGAAAAAACTTTTCAACTTTTAAACATTCTAACTTTCCGACATATTCGGATCACTCATAATCGATCCCCGCGTATTCCATGATCTCTTTGGGAACGTGAGGATCCGCCGAGAAGAATTTTCCTTTATAACCCCGCGTCAATGCCCACCGGTCCAGCCAGGAAATACCTCCGCCGCCGTAGAATGAATCCGGGGAGGTATATGCTTCATCCTTCAGCGCTTCTTCCAAAGTGACGAACGAATAGCCGTCGCTGCTCATTACCTGACATAGTGATGAGTAATAATCACCGTTCAGCCGGTTGGCGTGGATCAGCAGGATCTGGCCGATCTGTCTTCCGAATAGAGTGTCGGAGAGCCATTCGTAGAACCGCAGTTTCTCCCTCATATAGGTAAGATACTGTTGACCGATGCTGAGCATCTTCGCAGAATCGTTGTTCGAAAGTGCTTTATCGTATGCCGAGGAGAAGATCCATTCCGCATTATCGATGGTGACGGGAGCAATGGTATAGCCAAGCGAATCCAAAAATGCGGTGATCGATCTCCGGGTGATGCTGTCCCTGCCTGTCTGCAGGTACGGATGACGGAAATACTCAGGACGTTTGTTCTGTGCGGCGAGCAGTTCCTTGATGGTCCGTTCTCCTTTGATGATATCGTCCTTCGCCTCGGCAATAGGAACTTGATTCTGACTCTTATGCGCGAATGTATGATTGCCGAGCTCCACGCCGGCATCCAGCCAGAGTTTCAGGATGGCGACGCGTTCAGGATCGCGTCTGCCGTTCACTTCCAGTTTATTCTCGTTCACAAAAGCGGTCACCGGTGCGCCGGTTGATCCGATCTGCTCCAACAGACGCAACGTCACCCGACGGAGCTCTTTATTGTCCACTTTGGATGCAATGTTCAGAGGAAGATCGTCAATGGTGACGGCAACGCGTTTGTGAACGGATTGTGCATTGCATAATTCCACCAGAAGGAACAACGCTGCCGAGAATAGTTTGATCGCTGAATTCATTGTTGTGCTTTCGTTTGTCAAAGTATAGTAATTGATACCCGTTAAAGATGCAAACGGGATGAATGTGAATGCTCTTCTTGCTATCTTAAATGTAGGACACCTTTGAAAGGTGTCCTACATTATCAAATAAATTTGAATCTCTATGTCAATTCTATTTTCTCCTCTCGACATAAAAAATATTACTCTGAAGAACCGCATCGTCGTCTCACCGATGTGTCAATACTCATCCGTTGATGGATTCTCCAACGATTGGCATCTTGTCCACCTCGGCACGAGAGCAGTCGGCGGCGCCGGGCTCGTCATCAGCGAAGCGTGCGCCGTCTCTCCCGAAGGACGCATCTCGCCGGACGATCTCGGCATCTGGAAGGATGAGCATATTGCCGGATTGAAACGGATCACCGATTTTCTTCATCAGCAGAACGCGGCGGCAGGGATCCAGCTGGCACATGCGGGACGAAAAGCATCAACCGCTTCGCCGTGGAAAGGTTCAAAGCAGATCGCTCCCGACAACGGCGGATGGCAGACTGTCGGTCCGACTGCTGTTGGTTTCAAACCGGACGATGATCCTCCTGCCGAACTGGATGAAGCGGGAATCCGAAAAGTGACCGATGATTTTGCCTCAGCTGCGCGTCGCGCACATGAGGCAGGATTCGACGTGATCGAGATCCACGCAGCGCATGGATACCTGATCCACGAATTCCTCTCGCCGCTCAGCAACAAACGGACGGACAACTATGGTGGCTCGTTCGAGAACCGCACGCGTCTGCTCCGCGAAGTGATCGCATCGGTGAGATCTTCCTGGCCGGCGGAGAATCCGCTGTTCGTGCGCATCTCCTCTTCCGATTGGACTGAGGAGGGATGGACGATCGAAGATTCCGTTGCGCTCGCAAAGATATTGAAAGAACTCGGCGTTGATCTGATCGACTGTTCGTCGGGAGGAAATTCAGCGACCGTGCGGATACCAATCGGACCGGGATATCAAGTGCAATTTGCTGAAGCGGTCCGAAAGAGCGGGATGTTGACGGGTGCGGTCGGTTTGATCACATCGACGGAACAGGCCGAGGCCATTCTTGCGGAAGGAAAAGCAGATGTAATTTTTCTCGCCCGGGAATTGCTCCGCAATCCCTATTTCCCGCTGAATGCTGCCCGGGAGTTAAAGGATGAGACTGATTGGCCGGTGCAGTATATAAGGGCGAAACCGGTCATTAAATAAAAAAGATGTAGGACACCTCCAAGGTGTCCTACATCTATAATTATTTGCTTATTGCGGGACGGATGGACGTCCGTAAAAAATTGGACTGACGGGCGTCCGTCCCTGCATTTCTTCTCCGTGTCCTCTGTGTTCTCCGTGGTGAATGTTTTTCAACCTAACGGAAAATATCTCTCCCTGATAACTTCCATCGTCCACCGCTGATGCCCCGGAACGATGAACCCGATCGCCAGCACGGAATACGGCCCGCGGAATCCGATCCCCGTCCTCTGCAGCATCTCCGGCGTGAACGACTTGTAGAGCGTGATGAATGAGCGGCGGACGAGTTTCAATTCTTCAACGATCTCTTCCAGCGGACGCCGGTTCGCATCCGAGTTCTTCGCATACAGATCCTCGTCGAACGAGAGCACCTGTCCCGTCTCCCCCCGCGCGAATGCCACAGCGCGGTACTCAAAGACCCGCTCCGCATCGATCATATGCTGAAGGATCTCTTTGATCGTCCATTTCCCCGGTGCATAAACCTTCTCCCCGATCGCACGGAATTTCTCCATCGGCAGCTGTTCCAGTTCCCGCAGACTGATCTCGAGCGCTTCAAGATGGTCCACATCGTCCGTCTTATTGATATACCGATCGAAATATTCGGGCATGGGATCGATCTCTGAACGTTTCATGTCTTCTCCTTTAGAATATGATGCTGTGAAAATACATCTTTATCATGATCTCAGTCAAGAGACAGATGTAAGGATTGGGAAGCCAATAGGTACACGAAGCATAAATACTTGCCAAGTCTTAAAGACTTGGCAAGTGTTTGATATAATGCTCGGGCTATCTTCTGCAGGATTTTCAATTTCTTTTTCGTTATGTTCTCGGTATGAAAAAGCGCAAAAAACTCACGCTGAACGGCATCGTGAAAGAGTTCTACTCCAACAAGGTCCTCTCGGCGACCGGCCGTGTCTCCAAAGGGATCAAAACCGGTGTCTGGAAATATTTCCTGAGGAACGGACAGCTCCGCGCCGCCGGAAAATTCGCAAAGGGTGAGATGAATGGCGTATGGAAATGGTACCGAGAGAGCGGAATGCTCTGGCAAACCGGAACATTCGCCGCCGGGGAGAAGCACGGTCCCTGGAAACGGTATCACCTGAACGGAAAACTGTTCGACAGCGGACGCTTCAATCATAACGCGAAGAGCGGCGCGTGGAAGATCTACGATACCAAAGGAAAACTCTTCAAGACCAAAAAATTCTGACTGTGCCGATGACCTCACCGCCGAAGAAAATCCTCGCGATCTCCGGAAGCACCCGCGCACACTCCACCCATCTGAATCTGATCAGCGAAATTGCGCAGCTTGCCGCCGGTACGTTCTCCGTGGCGGTGTCGTCACCCGTATCCGTTCTTCCGCATTTCAATCCGGACGAAGACACCGATCCGGCGCCGGAAGCAGTCGCGGCATTCCGCCGACAGCTCCGTGATGCCGACGGCATCCTCATCTGCACGCCGGAATATGCCATGGGCGTCCCGGGCTCATTGAAGAACGCGCTCGATTGGACGGTCTCTTCGGCTGAATTCTATCACAAACCGACAGCTCTGATCACGGCTTCGTCGCAAGGATACAAAGGACACGCGGCGTTGATGGAAACTCTGAAGATCATCGGATGCACGATCACCGAGGAGACGCAATTGATCATCCCATTCATCAAAACAAAGATCTCGAATGAAGGGAAGATCACCGATGCGGGAACGCTCACGGCTGTTCACGGATTGATCAAAGCTTTTCAACGGATGATCTCATGAACATCATTCTTCGACCGCTACAACAGAAAGATAACGCGGAGATCGCCGAGGTGATCCGCACGGTCTTCCGCGAATTCAAGATCGACCGCCCCGGCACGGTCTATACCGATCCGACAACGGATGATCTCTTCTCACTGTTTCAAAAAAGCGGAAGCGCGTACTGGATCGCAGAAGATGCGGGGGTGATCGTCGGCGGATGCGGCGTCTATCCGACGGAGGGATTACCCGACGGATGCGTAGAATTGGTAAAATTCTATGTCGCCGCCGAGGTCCGCGGCAAAGGTGTCGGCAATATGCTGATGCAGAAAAGCATCGAAACAGCTAAAGAACTCGGATACACACAGATCTATCTTGAATCGTTCCCGGAGCTTTCCAAAGCGGTAAGCATGTATGTGCGCTCCGGATTCGTGCAGATCGATCACGCGCTCGGCAACTCCGGCCACTACGCCTGTAATCTGTGGATGGTGAAGGATCTCCGGTGAAGAGGACCGTTCTCACATACGGGCTCTCCATGGCAGCACTGATCATGCTCCTGAAGATCGCAGAATACCGGTTCTTCATCTTCGGCGATCTGACGGTGGAATTTTTCGTCGGATTCATCGCACTGTTGTTCACATCGCTCGGTCTCTGGATCGGATGGAAGCTGACGCATCGTCCGGTCATTGCGCGGGATCCTGATTTTCATCCGGACCCGGCAGCGATCGAATCGCTCGGCATCAGCAAACGGGAAATGGAGGTGCTCGATCTGATGGCACAAGGACTCTCCAACCGTGAGATCGCCGAAAAACTGTTCCTCTCTCCGCACACGGTCAAATCGCATTCATCCAGTCTGTTCATAAAACTCAACGCGCGCCGCCGGACCGAAGCGATAAACAAAGCAAAAGAACTTGGAATTTTAGGAAAATGATAAAACAAAACCCTTAGTCACGCTGAGCGATGTCCCGACCATACTTCGACTCGTCCGCCTGCGGCGGACTCGCTCAGTATGACTGTCGGGACAGAGTCGAAGCGTCTAAAGGATAGACAAAAGGATGAATCCCCGTTTTCATACTTTCGGGTGATGCGCCGGGGGCCGGCCGTTTCGTATGTTGATTACGGTTTTGGTCCAGCATCTGCGGACGGCCATCACGAATTTCACACCAATCAAAGGAATGCACATGCGTAAAATTGTACTCATCTACGGTTCCATCGCCGGACTGCTGATGGATCTGATGTTCGTCATCAGTTTCTGGATGATGGAGAACGGCGTCATCTCCTTCGAGAACAGCGAATTGTTCGGGTATACCACCATGATCATCGTCCTCTCCCTCATTTTTATGGGAGTGCGGTCGTACCGGAACAATCATCTGAACGGCTTTATGACCTTCGGGACCGGGGTGAAGACGGGGGTGCTCATCGCCGGGATCGCGGCACTTTTCTACGCCGGGGGGTGGGAGATCTACTATAATACCGTTCCAAATATGAAAGAGACATTCATGGAGCGCTATATGGAGCTGAATGCAAAGAAGATGCAGCAGGAAGGTGCGTCGCCGGAAAAGATCGAAGCGAAGAAAGTCGAGATGAAACAGATGGCGGAGATGTATAAGAATCCGTTCTTCCGGTTCGGCATCACTCTGGCGGAGATCTTCCCGATCGGTCTCGGCGTTGCGCTTATCAGCGCCGGGATCCTTCGCCGTAAGAATGTGCTTCCCGCATAGCTGCACGATGTGCGGTGCGGAATACACACGCATCGGACCCGTTCGTTCCAACTGCAGGGGCGGCTTCCGTACATCTCTTTACAAATCAAAACGCCGGTGTGACACGCCGGCGTTTTGATATATCTATCTTTGATGAGCAGTAACATCATCATCAAGGAAATACCTGTCATGGAAACGACCCTCTCTCCGTTCAGCAGCACAAAATTTCGATTCTGGTCCTTCATCTCGATGGTCCTTCTGGTCTTCGTTCACGGTTACACTTTGGAGATTCGTTTCCTTCAGCCGTGGACGGTCCCGGGGGAACCGATGACCCTCACTGCGTTCACCGAATACCTGCTGGCGAACGGACTCTTCCGCTTCCGCATCCCGATGCTCTTCATCATCTCGGGTTTCCTGTATGCGATGCACGATGCTCAGCCGAACGGGACCCGTATCAAAAAACGGTCCCGCACGCTGCTGCTGCCGTACCTGCTCTGGAGCGGGATCGGACTGCTGACGGTCGCTGCGATGGAGGCGACAGAATATGGACGGAACATCATTTCCTCGACGAACATGATGCGGCTGGACGGCGAGCGGGTATTCCTCTTCGAATATCAATGGTATGAGGTCCTTGCACGGTGGATCATGTTCCCTGTTCCGTACCAGCTGTGGTTCATCCGCGTCCTGTTCATTTACAATCTTGCGTATCCGCTGCTGGTCCGCTGGACCTCGCACCGGATCGGATCGAGGATCTTCTTCTCCATCGCCGTGCTGATGTGGCTGAGCACCTCCGGATTCCATTTTTTTGAAGGGGAAGGTCTCCTCTTCTTTTCACTGGGGGTCTGGATACAAAAGAATCGGTTCGATATCGAACGTCCGGCGAAGCTCTTTCATCCGGGATGGTGGGGGTTTATTTTCATTCTTGTCTGCACGGTCAAGACGCTGCTTGCGTTCACGGGAATGGAGCTGCTCGGCAGCGCGCTCGGTCCCGTGATGACATTGCTCCATAAACTGGCGGTCGTCAGCGGACTGATCGCGGCGTGGTACGGCGGGGATGGATTAGTGCGCTGGTGTATGAAGCGTCAATGGTTCGTTAAGATCAGCGCATTCTCATTCATTATCTATGCACTGCATGTTCCTCTGGTCACATTCGCCATCGATCCCGTGCTGCAGATGACGCAGCATCTTCCCGTTTCCCGCCTCCTGACGTTCGTCGCACTTCCTTCGGCGATCATCGCGGGTTCTATCATCATCGGCGCATTGCTGCGGAGAACAGCGCCGCGGTTCTACGGTCTTCTTACCGGCAGACGGGGAATGTAAGCGGCAATCGGCCTCGACAACGCTGGGAATACTGTTCTTATACAATATTTTGAGATACGGAAAAAGAGATGCCCTTGTTCATCAAGGGCATTTATTATTTCTCTGCGCCTCCGCGTCTCAGCGTTCATTGATCAAACTCTTTCAGACATTCATATTCTCCACATCCTCATGCAGATCGTCGCTCTTCGGCGTTTCGAGGATCTTCGGGGTATGCGCAAAGCGTTCGTCGTTCATCAGCAGATGGAAACCTTCCGGACCGATCGCATTTTTATCCGGCAAATTGACAATCATCAAGTGAATCATTGGTGTGTTGTAACTATGAAAATACTTCTCTAATTTCAAAGACAATAACTTTGGGGAAGGGAAAACAACGCAGTGGGCTTTACATCGGTCGTTATTTTGCTTGGTGCATTGCAGGGATTTTTTCTTTTTGTGACGCTCAGCGGCATGAAGCGGGGGAACAGGGAGGCGAATACCGTCGCCGGGTTCTTTATCCTTTTCATTTCCATCACGCTGTTGGGACGATACTCTTACACGATCTCCTCTTCTTCACTGCTCTTATCGAAACTCCTCTTTGTCGGCGATTTTGTCATCTTCTTTTACGGTCCCCTGTTGTATTTCTATTTCATCCGCCTCTTCAAAACTGAACCAACGGTCAGGATCAGCACCTGGATGCATTTTGTCCCCCTGCTGATCTTCGGGATCATCATTCTGCCGTTCGTTGGATTTGATGAACAGCAATTCATTGAGTATGGCACCAGGATGGAGAATGCCTTCTATGGTTTGGAATTATTTGCGATCTGTCAGAATTACTTCTATCTGTATGTGAATATCGGACTCATCCGGACATTTCAGCGGAATTCCCTTCAGGTCAGCTCAATTATGCCTCAGGTCTGGTTCTATAAGATCCTCCTCGGCACGACCTTTGTCGGACTTTTCTTTTGGAGCGCAAGTTTCGGACTACGCTTCGTTGGACCGGAAGAGCTTCGCGGCTTTCTCGGTTATCAGCTGGTCTGGATCAGTCTTTCTGTGTTGATCATCGGACTGGGATATGTCATACTGAATAATCCGGAAGTCTTCGTCCCCATTCCGGTGACGGCCGAAACGATTCCTGCGGCAAAGCCCGCTCCCATTGAAAATTTTCAGGAACTGAGCGACACACTGAACCGGATCATGAAAGAACAACGACCGTATCTGGAACCACGACTGTCTCTTCCCGATCTTGCGGAACGGTCAGGAATACCGGTCCACACGCTCTCCCGCATCATCAACGAAGGATACCGGAAGAATTTCTTCGAATTCGTGAACACCTTCAGAGTCGAAGAATTCAAACGGCTCGCTACGGCGGAAAAGCTGAAACATCATACCGTCTTCGCGCTCGCTCTGGATTCCGGATTTAATTCCAAAACAACATTTAATGCCGCTTTCAAAAAGATCACCAATTCAACCCCCCGCGAATATCTGAGTTCCGTTCAACAGTTTAAAGAATAGCCCATTTTTTGCGAAATATCTGCAGCTGTTCGTTATTGTTGTGCGACTTTATAAGTCCGAACGATATTCCTCCCTCACCTCCGTATTTTGATGACGTAATGAATCATCCAATTACCAATCAAATACAGGAGTTATATGTACATCTTTCGTTTCCTTTTTTCGGCCATTTTCTTTGCTGCTTTTCCTGTCCTGGGTCAAACGGTCACTACGCTTGTTCCCGGACCTTCTTCATTCAATGATGGGCTGGCGATCGACCGCATGGGAAATATCTATGCATCCCGGTACGGCGGGGGAAGTATTTCAAAGATCACACCCGGCGGCTCCGTCTCGATCTTTGCTTCGGGATTGAGCAGTCCGAACGGACTTGCATTCGGACCTGACGGGAACCTGTATGTGCCGAATGCCTCCGGCAGCGTTATTTCCAAGATCACGCCGGCCGGTGTTGTTACAAATTATGTCACGATCGATGACCCGGGCGCCGTTCTGGTCAATCCGGACGGAAGCATGTATGTAGCGCATTATCAGTTGAACAGGATCTCCTTTATCGATACCGGTAAAACGATCTCGACCTATTTGAATGATGCCGCAAAACTTGTCGGCCCGATCGGATTGGTGAAGGATAAGAATGGTGTGTTGTATGTGGGGAATTTTACCGATGGGAGGATCTTCCGGGTGACCGCGGCGAAAGAAATGATCCAGATCGGACAAGTGCCCGGAGGGCTTGGTTTTATGACGATCGTAAACGACATGATCTTTGCGACGGCATACTATCAGCACCGAATCTACCGGATTCCGACCAGTGGAACAGGTGCGGTGGTACTTGTCGGGACAGGAACAAGCGGAACGACGAACGGCACCACGGGGGCAAGGTTCAACAATCCAAACGGTATCGTCGCCTCTCTGACCGGCGACAGTCTTTATGTTTCGGATTATACGCCCCGATCGCTCCGGGTGATCACCGATATCAAGAAATTCACATCGGTGAATGATGGAATCGGCGGCGCAACGGATTTCCGGTTGGATCAAAATTATCCGAATCCATTCAATCCCGTCACAACGATCTCATATTCGGTCCCGGGGAGATCTCATGTCTCACTGAAAGTGTATTCAATGCTCGGAACCGAAATTGCAACGTTGGCGAACGAAGTGGTCCCGGCAGGAACACATTCCGCCGTTTTCGGCGGACCCCACCTCGCCAGCGGAACATATATGATCCGGCTCGCTTCCGGCGGCCTCGTTCGCACCGTGAAAGCAACGATGATAAAATAAGTGCAAATGCCGATGAGCCGTAATGTACAGCGAAATCAATGGATCACAGGAACTAATTCTTTCTCTTCAAAGTAAACCAGGAACAATCCGATGAAAATTATTATCATGATCATTATCTTTCTTCCGTTCTTGCTAAGCAGAACGGTCGTATCGGAAAAACAACCGATCGATACATCTGGCCACCGTACGGTACACCGCAAAATACAGCAGGGGGAAATTGATACGCTCATCTCCCTTTTTTCCGATTATGTCTTTTCCAAAAATGCATCCGGACTTCGTTCCATTGTTGTCAGCGAGAACACGTCTATGTTCGGAATCGACAAGCAAACGGGCGGACCGGTGATAACACAGGCTTATCCGGCATCGGAATTCATCCGGAGCGTCACGGAAATGGAGGGCACGAACAGACTTCAGATCACCGAACGAAAGATTGAAGTGTCCGGCAATACGGCATATTCATTTGCGCGGTACGACCAGAGGTTCAACGGGACAGACGCCGGCTTCGGATATGACCTGTTCACGTTCGTGCGTCTGAATACGGGATGGCGGATTGCCGTCATGAATTGGACGACCAATCCCGGTCCGATCACGGAAAGATCATTCGTTCCCTCCAACACTCCGACGGATGTACTGTTGCAGTTATCAGACAGTCTGAACCGGCGCCACACTTACTCATCATTGATCACCGGTGATGCCAGCGGCACGTATGTTCTTCATCCGAAGGCGGATTCGCTGACACGGTCCGTCAGCACAACGGGCGCCTTCCGGAAAAATGTTCTCCCTTCGATCTTCTCGTTCTCCGTAAAGAATGTCCGTTCACGAATCTGGGATGATTATATGGCAACTATAGAATCCGACTATTCCATTACCGTCAAAGGAATATCGTTCTCGGGGAAGATGACGGGAACACTGCTTGCCACGAAGAACAAGCAATGGCGGTTCACCGCGATCATGTTCGGTTGACGTTGACAACATCTGTTGTGCAGGGAAACTGCGGCAGTCTGAATACTTCATGTAGAATATTTTGCAATAGGAATAACCAAATGATATCCCGTGTTCTGTTTACTTTGTTGCTGCTCACCGGTTCCGCATGGTCCCAGGATAGTGTTCGGTCACGCTGGTCGGCATCATATGAGATCCTTGAGATGAGCGTCAATAATTTTCGCTATTTTGCGGGTGATCTCGCCTACACGCTCAGCGAAAATGAACAACTGCGGTTGGTTGTGATGGAAGTGGCGCTCTCGGAGAGACATTTGGCAGATGATGTCTGGTCGAAGATCGCCGAGGGCCCCAATTTGACGGGATATATGCGCGGATATGAGATCACACTCGATCATTTTGTGACACAGCGGTTCTATGTGATGCTCAATGCCGCGTTCATCCATTTGGATTTTGAACACATGGTGACCAAACAGCATTATCGGAACGATACGTTTTCTCTCGGTACGGGGTTCGGCTATAAATGGAATCTCCCCTTCCTCAGTGAACGGATCTTTATCAACCCAAGCATTCCCATCCGGTATTTTTTCAACCCGGTCGAAGAGACGATCATGGGAGCGTCAAAGATCAATGAGATCGCTTTGGCCCCCAGTGTCTGGCTTTTTATCGGATATGAATTTTAATTTTCAAACAATCGAAAGAAATAGTTTATGACTACCGTTTTGAATAGAGTTATTGCTGCCTTTGCCTGTGCAGTCCTTTGCTCCCCCCTCTCCCTGACAGCGCAGACCGCGCCTGCGACTGAATGCAGGGAGGTCTCCGAATCCATCCGCAGAATTATGCAAGCCCATGTGTTCGACCCGTCCGTGATTTCCTCTCCGGCGTATCAGACCATCGACCGTGAGATCGTTGAACTCTCGCTTCAGTGCCGGGATCTTGCGTCATTTGTCGAGGAATTTAATACGCGCTGGAAGAACGGTCCGTACTCGCATGTCCGACTGGACCGCGCAAGGATGAGTGCTGAACAGACAGCACACTATCTGGACACGATGAGCGTTCCGCGTCCGGGAGCCGTGTTGACGTGGAACAATGAGATCGCGGTTCTTACGGTCTATACTATGATGGGGCGGAATACCATCACGCAGATCACGGAAGCGTATACTGCCGTTCAGGCAAAGAACGCCAAAGCGTTGATCATCGATCTGCGCAAGAACGAAGGAGGTGCCTTTGCCGTACGGCCGCTTGTCGGTCATCTGCTTACATCAAACCTGGAAACCGGTCTGTTTTTGTCGCGGCCGTGGTTCAACGACCATTCCGGCGTTCCTGATTCGAATGTCATCCGTTCGCTTCCGGCGTGGGACGGATGGTCCATTCGCACGTTCTGGAAAGATGTTCAGTCCAACGGCATTATGAGGATCGTGTTCTCACCGATGGTGCCGCACTATCCGGGACCGGTCTTCGTCTTGACCAGTAAGCGGACAGCAAGCGCCG
This sequence comes from Synechococcus sp. UW140, assembly GCA_943364975.1. Taxonomy (GTDB): domain Bacteria; phylum Bacteroidota; class Ignavibacteria; order UBA10030; family UBA8401; genus UBA8401. Next base: position 26,939 of record CALRIY020000002.1, on the reverse strand, counting down.
CAGAACTTGCTGTTGATGCATTGAAGATGACCGGCAGGGTAACAGTGATCGGTGAAACGACCGCGGGAAAGATGTTATCACAAAAGATGTATGACCTTCCGCATGGACTTCAGCTGTCGCTTCCCGTTGCGGATTATTATTCCCGCAGCTCGGGAAGGATCGAAGGAAAAGGGGTCGCTCCTGTCATCGCTGTTCCGGCAGAGAGTGCGATGACGAAGGCGCTTGAGCTTATTGAGAGTGCTACAAAAAAATAACAGAAGTTATTCGGAACGCAGAAATACTATCACCTTAGTGCTGCATTGGAAAGCCTATTTGTTCCGGAGTAGGCTTTTCAGCACATTCATATTCTCCACATCCTCATGCAGATCGTCGCTCTTCGGCGTTTCGAGGATCTTCGGGATGTGCGCAAAGCGTTCGTCGTTCATCAGCAGACGGAAACCTTCCAGCCCGATCGCACCTTTGCCGATATGTTCGTGACGGTCCACATGGGAACCAAGTCCTTTTTTGGAATCGTTCACATGGAATGCGACCAGCCGGTCGAGCCCGACGATCTCGTCGAATAAGGTGAATGTCTCCTCGTATCCTTTCTCCGTGGAAATGTCGTATCCTGCTGCGAAGATGTGACAGGTATCGATACAGACCGCCATCCGCTCCGGATGCTCCACGCCGTCAATGATCGCCCGGAGATGTTCGAATGTGTATCCGATATTCGTCCCTTGTCCCGCCGTTGCTTCAAGCACGCTCTTCACCGCAAATCCTTTTGTCTCCGAGTGTGCAATGTTCAAACTTTCGCAGATCCCCTTGATCCCTTCTTCTTCCCCGAGTCCCAGATGAGAACCGGGATGGAAATTCAGCAGCGGAATACCGAGCGCTTCACACCGTTCCAGTTCATCGATGAATGCTGCGCGCGATTTCTTCAGAATGTCCGGATTCGTTCCGCAGAGATTGATCAGATACGAATCGTGCGAAACGACCGGAGCGATACCGGCGGCGGCGATCTTCTTTTTATAGAGCGCAATATCCTCTTCCGTGAACGGTTTCCCGTTCCATTGATTATTGTTCTTGGTGAATACCTGCAATGCGGTGCACCCGACGGAGACAGCGCGGTCCACAGCGGTATGGACGCCGCCGGCGATGGACATATGTGCACCAAGGAGAAGGGACGATTTTTTCATCATAGGAATTGTGTAAGGATCAATAGTGAATAATGCTGAAGAATATTAACAGTGTACAAAATTTCCGTCACTTTTGATATTGCTGTTGCTTCCCGTTCTTCATACCATATCACCATCGAAAGGGTCTTCCATGAGACATCGGCATTATCTGCTTCTGTTGTTTTGCGTTGCTGTGCTGCAGCTGCTCCCCTCGCAAACATTGACGCTCGGCGGTTCGGTGAAAGATTCGTACACAAAATCCGGTATTGAATCGGTGCGAGTCGAGATCTCACCGCTCGATCTGCCGAATGACCGGTTCACAGTCCATACATCTGTGAGCGGAACATGGTCGTTCACTTTTCAGCCTGCCGATGTCCGTCCTGATGCGGCCGGACCGCATTCATTTGACCTTCAGCAGAATTTCCCGAATCCGTTCAATCCTTCCACAACCATTCCTTTTTCCATTCCGGCCGCGGGAACGGTATCGATCGTTGTGCACAATATTCTCGGTCAACAGCTCGATGAACGGAGCTATTCGCTCTCCGCCGGTCGGCATCAGGTCCGGTGGAGCTCAAAAGGAGCGGCGGGAACGCTCTTCTACACCGTTCGGTACGAAGGACGTTCCGAGACTCGCAAGATGATCCAGACGGATGGAGGAGGCGGCACTGGACTCGGCAGTGCACTGCAGACCGGCGGAATTGCCCAAACATTGAATAAAACAACCGCATCCGATTACAAGATCGTGTTCTCAAAATTCGGCTACGAACCGGATTCCATCATCGCCCCGCCGGTCACGAATTCCGCTGTCGATCTTGCAATGATGACGATCCATCGCCGTGCCTTTGTGATGGATCTGCATAACGATGTGGCGGAACTGATGATAACGGGATATCAGCTCGGCGTCCGGCACACCACGAATCAAAGCGATCTCCCGCGCTTTTTCGACGGCGGTGTGGACGCGCAGATGATCGTACTCTGGCCGAATCCGAGCAGTGCGGTATCGCCGTATCTGCAGACGATGCAGATGTACGACACCTGCATGGCGCAGTTCGGACGCAACTCGGCATATGTTGCACAGGCAAGAACATCGGCGGAGATCCAGTCGGTGAATAACGCCGGAAAACTCGCCGCGGTTCTGTGTGTAGAAGGTGGAAGCGCGATCGAGGATGATCTCTCTAAACTGATCTCATTCTATCAGCTCGGTGCGCGTTACCTGACCATCACCTGGAACAACAGCACCTCCTGGGGAACATCGGCCGCGGATCCGCTCAGCACGACGAAAGGGCTCTCTGAATTCGGAAAACAGGTTATCCGTACGATGGATTCGCTCGGCATGATCATCGACGTCTCCCACACAGGGATCAAGACCATCGAAGATATCCTCGCTGTCACCAGGAACCCGATCATCGCCAGTCATTCCGGCGCCCGTGCGCTGCGGAACCATACGCGCAATCTGACGAATGATCAGATCACAGCCATCGCAAACACAGGAGGAGTGATCGGTGTCGTCTTCTATACATCATTCATCTCCACTGCATCGGCTGCGAACGTGAACATCGACACGGTGGTCAAACATATCGATCATATCAAAAATCTTGTCGGCATCGACCATGTGGCGATCGGTTCGGATTACGACGGCGGCATCACCGCGCCGGTGGGACTGGAGAATGTCTCCAAACTCCAGAACCTGACGATGGCGCTGTTGCGAAGAGGATATACGCCGGCCGATGTCCGGAAGATCCTCGGCGCGAATTATCTCCGCGTATTCAAAGCGGTCTGTCAGTGATCCGATAAACCGTTCATTCCGCCAAATTCTTTTCCCTGCAGCGCTCCAGAGGAACTCTGCTCCTTCCTATCGCCACGCCGCGTACATTGAGACGCATTGAACAGTCCGGTGACCTGAAACAAGAAAGTCATTTGTTTTTCCGTTATCTTGAACGGTCCATCCTTTTATTATTCACGGCACAATAGAACTGAAGATGAAAAGAATTGAGATCATCGCACGAAAAAAAGAGCGGCTCATCGTCGGACTCATGTCCGGAACATCGGTCGATTCCGTCGATGCGGTTCTGGTACGCGTAAAAGGTTCCGGTCCGGGTGTTTCGTTCAAGCAGCTCGCGTTCCATTCCTTCCGGTACCCGAAAGGATATAAGGAATATGTCCTGAAAAATTCGGAGCCCGGCGGAGGAAGTGTCGAATCGATCTCGACTCTGAACATCCTTTCCGCCCATTTCTTTGCGGATGCCGTCCGGGGTGTTGCAAAAAAAGCGGCGATCCCCCTCTCCTCCATCGATCTGATCGGTTCCCACGGACAAACGATCCATCATTTGCCGGAGCCGCGGAATCTGTTCAGGAAAAAAATCCGTTCTACACTGCAGGTGGGAGATCCCTCCACGATCGCAAAATTGACCGGCATCGCCGTCGTCGGGAATTTTCGGACGGGGGATATGGCGCTCGGAGGTCAGGGTGCTCCGCTCGTTCCGTATTTCGATTATCTGGTCTTCCGCTCTGTCAGAAAAAATCGGCTGGTGCTGAATATCGGCGGTATCGCCAATGCGACATTCCTGAAGAAAGGATGTACCGTCAATGACGTGACGGCGTTCGACACCGGACCGGGAAATATGCTCGTCGATGCGCTTATGGAGAGGTTGTATGGAAAACCGTTCGACCGGAACGGCGCAGCCGCCAAAAAGGGAAAGATCATCCCGGAATTGTTACGGTCAATGATGCTTCATCCGTATTTTGAGCGTCCTGCTCCGAAATCCACCGGAAGGGAGCTGTTTGGCGAAAGATTCCTCCATAAAACATTGGCTGTTTTTAACGATGCAAAGAAGGAGGATCTCGTCGCTACAATGACAGAATTTACCGCGTTGAGCATATACGACCAATATGTCCGCTTTTTGCGTAAAGCCCTGAAAGGTGATATATTGCATGAACTGATCGTCAGCGGAGGGGGATCGCTGAACGGAACCTTGATGGAATCGCTGCGGCACAGTTTCCATGGAACATCCGTTCTGATCAGCGATGATCTCGGTCTCCCCTCATCGTCAAAAGAAGCGCTCTGTTTCGCATTACTTGCAAATCAGACCGTATGCGGACAGACGGCCAACGTTCCCCGGGTTACCGGAGCGGTCCGTCCCGCGATCCTTGGAACCATATCTGTGTGAACATAATTGTCAGGAATGATCAATGCTAAAGAATCTCCCCTTATCGGTGAAACATGCTCTCGTCCTCGTACCGGTTTTGTTTGCCGCGGCGGCGGCGGTCATCTACCTTGATTACAGCAGCACGCAGGAACAGATGATGACCCAGGTGCAGAACGGCGCGACGGCACAGGCGAACACCATCAAAGAAGCACTTGTGAACATGATGGTGACAAATGAGAGCATCGACGATAATTATCTCCGCAAGGTCAGCTCCTCCGGCGACATCAAGGATATCCACATCCTGTTCCGGATGGACAGTCTCCATTTCGATGAGAGTTATCTGGAAGATGATGAACGCAGGACCCGGCTGATCCGCCGTGAAGTGGATGTGTGGGACCTGAACAAGGATTTCGGCGGAGAAGTTTTCTTCACTAAGGAACCGAAGTGGTTCTTGACCTGCAACGAACATCTTCATGAAACGAAACAGATCTCGAATCTTTCCTCGGACAAACCGGCCATGCTGAATTCATGCGACGAGATGAAGGCGCTCATTCCGTTCGTGGCGGAGAAGAAATGCAAACAGTGTCATAACGTGGAACTCGGCAGCGTACTCGGCGCAGCAGTGATGAGCGTCCCGCTCGATCAGACCGCCCGGTACCTTGAAGCCAATGTTCTCCGCACGCTCTCCGTCTTCGGCGGATTCCTGGTGCTCTCCCTTGTCCTTAATGCGCTCATTTTCCGAAAGACCGTCTCCGGTCCGGTGAAACAGCTCGTCGCCATTGCCGATGCGATCGGACGCGGTACAACTCCCGATCCTTCCCTCACCCGCGGTTTCGGGAAAGATGAGATGGGAATGCTCGCCGATGCATTCAAGTCCCTGCAGAAGAATCTTACTGTTGTGCAGTCCGAATCCGCAAAGAATGAACGGGTCGCCGCCGCCGTGAAGATCGCCCGCTCCGTCGTGCATGATTTCCGCACACCGCTGACCGCCGTATCGCTCATTGCCGACTATCTTCAGAAACATCAGACGATCGAGCCGGAACAGCGCGGAAAAAAATTCGAACAGCTGCATGACGCCATCCGGAAGCTGGATGACATGATGCAGGAGCTGATCGACTTCTCACAGAACAATTTTGAACTGAATTACAGCGAGAGTTCCGCCGAGGAGATCGCCGATGAGCTTGCCAAGGACCATGAGGAACGATTCAAGGAATCGAATATCCGTTTCGCCGTGAGCAATCATTCCGTCGGCGGGATCCCGATGGATAAGGAACGTGTCCGCCGCGCCGTGAATCACCTCATCACCAATGCGGAGAATGCAATGCCGAACGGCGGGATGCTCAGCGTGATGATGTCCGACAACAACGGCTCGCTCCGGATCGTTGTGGAAGATACCGGTATCGGCATGCCGCAGGAGATCCGCGAATCGCTCTTCGAACCGTTCGTCACCGGCGGGAAAAAGAGCGGCGCAGGACTCGGACTGGCGATCTCCAAGAAGATCGTGGAGCTGCATAACGGAATGATCTCCTTCACCTCCGAACAGGGAAAAGGGACGGAATTCGTCATCACCATTCCAAAAAAACGCCCTGCGTAAACGAAGAACGTTCACACCAAATAAAAAATCCAATCGTCTGATTGGATTTTTTATTTATGGAGTTACCTGTTTCTTTCGTACATTTTCGATATGATCAAACGATTTTTCCTGCTGCTCTTCCTTGCGCTCCTTCCGGCACCGGAACTCGCTGCGCAGGTCACCCCGCAAGATACCATGTTCATCGGACTGCACCGGAAGGATGTCGCCACCTACGGCACGATCGCCTGGTCCGCCGGCGCGTTCGCACTGGAATTCGAATGGTGGTGGCGCGAGGATTATCTCTACGAGCAGCACGAATTCCGCATGAAAAGTGACGGATATTTCGACAATTACAGTTATGGTGTGGATAAACTGGGTCATCTTTACGCATCGTATCTTATCTTTCATGTCACCCACGATGTCCTCTCCTGGGCGCAGATCGACGAAGAAACGGTGATGTGGACCGCCGTCGCGCTTCCTGCGTTCCACGCGCTCGGTATCGAGATCGGCGACGGTTTCTCAAAGTGGGCATTCAATATGTCCGACCTCTATTTCAATACTGCCGGGCTCACTTATGCCTTACTGCAAAAAAAATATCCGTATCTGAACAATTTCAACATCAAGTGGAGTTATTATCCTTCCGCTTCGGGCGGGCGGAAAGATCCCGACTGGGGTCCTGCAAGCGATTACAGCGGACATATCTACTGGGTCTCGATGGATATGCACAACATCCTTCCTGAACCGGCGGCGGAATATTGGCCGAAGGAACTGAATCTCGCGGTCGGACTCGGTGCGAAGAATGTCTCCTTTGCAGACACCGGTACCAAACGGCATAAATATGTGATCGGACTGGACTGGAACACCAATGCGATCCTGCCGGACGGCGATACATGGCAGATCTTTAAGAATCTTATCAACAAGGTCCGGCTCCCCGGTCCTGCCGTGAAAATTTATTCCGGAGAAAAGCCGGAAGCAAAAGCTTTCCTGCTGAACTGATATGAAAAGACTCCGCACATTCATTTTCTTGTTTATTCTGTTCACACTCATTGTGCCTGCTCAGGACAGTTCGTTCGTTACGCTGCTGCCGAAGAAGAATTTCATCCCTTCCTTCACCGCCAGTGGTACAGAACACCGGCTCTCCTATGCAAAACACTTGAACAACGGTTCGTTCTTTGCCGGTATCGGCGGCTCCATGCCGACCGCGCTCGTCCGCGCATTCGGACTGGAGTGCCTCGTCACCGTTTCCGGGACCGTCTATACGACTCTCGTGAGTGCGGGAGTGAAATTCCAAGTGACGAATGCGGATTACTACGCGGATGTCACATTCGATATTCCCCTGTCCGATCAGACCGTGATCCGTCTCGGGTCGGGTCATACCAGCCATCATCTTGTGGATGATGCTGTGGCGTCGCTCGGACAATCCGCCGTCATCAACTATGCGAGGGATTATCTCCAGCTGTTCGTCGTTCAGCAGCTCCCGCTCATGCGCGGATTCGTGTACGGCGGAACATATTACAACCGTTCCTTCCTGATCAACGTCCACCGCGACGAACAGTTCCTCTTCCAGCTCGGAGCGGACGGAGGGAATCTTCCGCTGACCGGTCCGCTGGAACTCTACGGTGCTGTCGATCTGAAATTCCGCGGTGAAGTGAATTTCGGTTCCACACAAAGTTATCAGATCGGGATCCGTGCAAGGGACGAACTGTTCCGGGCAGCGCGGCTCGCCTACACCTACCGCACCGGTATGGAAGAACGGGGACAATTCTACAATCAGCGCAGTACAACACAAAGTATCGGAATGTATTTTGATTTTTAATCGGGCATGGATTCTATGATCACGATCCGCACGGCAACACGGAATGATGCGCCGGTCATCGCGCAGTATAATGCATCAATGGCTCTCGAGACCGAACATCTTCACCTGGATATGGAACGGCTTCTGAAAGGTGTGAACGGATTGTTCGATGATCCTTCACGCGGATTCTATCTTGTGGCGGAAGCGGACGGTACGGTGATCGGACAGCTGATGATCACGTACGAATGGAGCGATTGGAGGAACGGTGTGTTCTGGTGGATACAAAGTGTCTTTGTGAAGGAGGAATTCCGCGCTCAGAAGGTCTTCCGCTCATTGTACGACCGTATTATTGCAATAGCGCATGAGCAGGGGAATGTTTGCGGCGTCCGACTCTATGTGGAAAAAGAGAACGAGCGCGCTCACGCTGTGTATGAAAAACTGGGGATGTCTGTAACGCAGTACGATCTGCTGGAACATGATTTCATTCTGAAGCGCTGAACACACATTATGAACCCCGCTCCAGCAGCTCCCTTGCCGATGCGACCGCCTCGTGCGTTCCGCTCAGCGCCAGCACATCATTCTCCTTCAGCGGCTCATTTGCTCCCGGAAAGATCACCCCTTCTTTTTCCCTGATCACCGCCAGCACTGTTGCTCCGGTCAATCCTCGAAGATTCAACTCCGCCAGCGTCCTCCCGATCACGGTACAATCTGCGGTCAGTGTTACGGCAACCAGATCGCCAAGACCGGGAAGCAGATGATGTACCTGCTGGAGCCGTGCATTCCCGTTATCATCCTCCAGGTCGCTCTCGCGCAGCGGATATTTCAGCGCGGCAACAACGACCTCCGCCCCCGCCCGCACATGTCCATGCAGGTCTGTTGCGCTTCTCCAGAACGTCACCGCCAGAGCAGCGAGCATTATCACCAAAATGTAGGCGGAGGTGATTCCGGGGAGGAACGGCTGCGTCAGAGCCAACAGCGGGATGCCGACCATCAGCACGCTGAGCAGCTGCAGTGTTACAACGAACATCCGCCTCGGCGCGGCGACAAGATCGACACTCTTCTCTTTGATTCCCGGAAGCGCCATGCGGGCAAAGAATACACCGAGTTTCTTACCCAGCCGGACAATTCCGGCGCCGAACGGATAAGCGGCAAGCAGCGCAAGAAGGACCGCCGCGCTCCGGATGACGATATCGGACAATCCCGAAAAACGGCGGACAAATTCTGTAAACCGATCCATCCCGAGCGACGTGACGATGATAATGGCGGCAAGGATCGCCGCGTCCAGAAGCATGCGGCGGAGCAGATGACGGACAGGGCCGGTGGTCCTGCGCTGTTCGGACCGTGTGCGCATCTCTTCGATCCAGCTGCCGTAAAGCGCACCGAATGTCTGCAGCGGTTTCGGAAGTTTCCGGTCAATGAAATTCACCAGCGGTCCCGATGAACGGATGAGCAGCGGTGTTGTGAGCGTCGTAGCAACGGAGACCGCGACGGCGATCGGGTAGAGGAATTCTCCTGTCGCTTTGAGCGACAATCCGAGTCCGGCAATAATGAACGAGAACTCTCCGATCTGCGTCATGCTCATTCCGACGTGGACCGATGTTCGCATGCTGTTCCCGGTCAGAAACGAACCGGCCGCTACGCCGAATGATTTTCCGATGATGACGATCAATGTAAGAATTATGATGGCCGGAAGATACTGGACTACAACGGCCGGATCGATCATCATTCCGACCGAGACGAAGAAGATCGCCGCGAACATATCGCGGACCGGTTCCACCAGATGCTCCACTTGCTTCTCCTCACCCGATTCGGCGATCAGCGATCCTGCAAGGAAAGCACCGAGTGCAACGGAATATCCGAATTCACGCGCGATCAGCGATATGGCAAAACAGATGCCGACGGAAGCGACAAGCGTCGTCTCTTTCCTGTCGATCATGCGGATCACGCGCATCATGCGCGGAATAAGGAACATGCCGGTCACGATCAGCCCCGCCAGGAACAAGAACAGTTTCCCGAGCGTCTGCGCCATCGGTCCCGCACTCAGCCCTTGTCCTGTTGCAATACCCGTGAACAGCGCCATAAAGATGATGCCGATCAGGTCCTCCACGATAAGCACACCGACAACGGTCTCGCGGATCTTTCCCGTCACTTTCTGTTCGTCGAATACTTTTGCGATGATCGTTGTACTCGAAATGGCGATGATGGCACCCGCAAAGATGCTCTCCAGTGTCGTCCATCCGAACAGACGTCCGGCAATGAATCCCAGCCAAAGCATCACGCTCGTCTCCAGCACCGCAATGATGGCGGACGTGGAGCCGACCTGCATCAGTTTTTTCAGGCTGAATTCCAGTCCAAGCGAGAACATCAGCAGGATCACCCCGAGCTCGGACAATGTGGCGACGATATTGGGATCCGCGACAAGCGGGATCGGCACATGCGGACCGACAATGACGCCCGCAACAATATAGCCGATCACCACCGGCTGACGCAGCCGCTGGAACAGCACGGTCGTCACTGCGGCAACGCAGAGGACGATAGTGATGGCAGAAAGGAATTCGTGGATTTCGTTCATGGGGTCAATTTTATAGTACTATCAATCTACAAAATTTGTACCTTTTTGCAACGGACGCCGCATGTTTTAAATAGATCACTGAAGGTTGTATGATCACCATCTGCCGCTATGACCATTCAAAGAAAGAATTGTTCCGGACACTCAACGAAGAGTGGCTGAGAAAATATTTCACGCTGGAACCGCTGGATGTGATGCTGCTCTCCGATCCTCAGCATTCGATCATCGATCCTGGCGGAGAGATCTTCTTTGCGGAACAGGACGGAGCGGTCGTCGGAACAGCCGCATTGATCCGCCATTCGGAGGAGGAGTTCGAACTGGGAAAAATGGCGGTGACCGAAGCGGCGCAGGGATTGGGAATCGGTGCTTTGCTGATGGAGCGTTGTATTGCTGCCGCGAAGGATGCGGCGGCAGTACGGATCATTCTGTACTCCAACACGATGCTTGTACCGGCGATCCGTCTCTACCGGAAATTCGGATTTACCGAAACGCCGCTCACCGAAAGCGGGTACGTCCGTACGAACATAAAGATGGAACTGTTGCTGAAGTGACGGGGATTTTCGTCTTTACCACACGTACGTCCCAACCGAACCTGCCTGAAGGAATGTGGCGATCTCCTTCGTCCCCTCTTTGATCTTGAACGCCTGTGTTTCCGAACCGGCATTCAGAACGATCAGCACTTTCTTCCCGTCCGCTCGGCTGAATGCAACATTCGTCAACGAGCCGGGCGAAGTGGATTCGATCCGAACAGAGCCCGGGCGGACGAATTTTGCTGCATGGGCGAGGATGTAGAATGCCGGATTCCGTGTGACAGCATCTCCGGCAATCGTCAGCGCACCGAGACATTCGGTACATCCTCCCGGTGTGTGCGGGTCCTGATTCGGGTCGGCCGCAAGATTCCATTCCAAAATATTCCTGCACCAATTCCGCGTCCCGCTGATGATGAGCGTGCCCACGTGCCATTTCAGATCGTTGGCGAAATTCCCCGGCGCACCGATCCATTGTTCCGTGAAATAGAGATGCTTGTCCGGGTGCGCGTTGTGCACATCGGTCAGCGTGTTGATGTTCCCGCCGTACAGGTGGAATGCGGAGCCGTCCACATATTTGCGCGCAGCTGTATCGGCAAGGATCGTCAGCGGATAATCCGGTCTGTCCGCATTGTGGTCATAGATGATGATCTTCGCGCTGATATTGCTCGCCGTAAACGCCGGTCCGAGATATGCTTTGATGAACAACGCCTGCTCCGCCGCCTGCATCACCATACTTGGATTATTTCCGCCGTGCAGAGGTTCATTCTGGATCGTAACGGCATCGATCGTTATCCCTTCCGCTTTCATCTGCTGGATGTACTTCACAAAATACTTTGCATATGCAGCGTAGTACTGCGGTTTAAGGCTGCCGCCGATAGAATTGTTGTTCGTCTTCATCCACAGCGGTGCGGACCAGGGTGAGCCGAGGATCTTGATGTCGGGATTGATCGCGAGGATCTCTTTCAGCACCGGTATGAGGTGCGTCCTGTCCGGATCGAGTGAGAAGTTCGCCATCGCCGTATCGGTCTGTCCGGCAGGAAGATCGTTATAGGAGAAGACCTGCGCATCCAGATCCGAAGCACCGATACTGACGCGGAGATAACTGATGCCGATGTTGTTCTCGTTCCATGCGAAGAGCTCCTTCAGCAGCGCTGCGCGCGATGCCGCACTCATGGTGTGGATCAGTTGTGCGCTTCCGCCGGTGAGCGCACAGCCGAAGCCGTCGATCGTCTGGAATGTCTGGGTCGGCGTCACTTCGATCACCGGAAGCGTTCCCGAGGCGGTGATCGGTTTATCGGTGGCCTGTTTCTGGAATTTCGCGGACTGATCGGCGTTGGAGAGCCAGAATTCATAAACGGTGCCGGGTGTGGATGGGGGCGTCAGTTCCTGTTCTGAGTCGCAGGAGATGAATGTGGTCAGGATCAAAAAAAGAATTGGAAGCTGTTTCATTGAGTTATACTATTGGTGGCGGATGCGGTTGTATATACTTTTCCTGTGATAATATATTCACAATCAGGAAGAACAGCTATAAAAGAATTGGCGGAAAAGGAAACGGGTTCCATTCGTGCTCGGGAGTGACTATTTTTCCGTTATGTTTTCCGCCGATGAAAAGATATTCTTCCGGAGAAAGCTTCCGCATATCCAGCCGAAAGATTCGATGTTCTTTGTTACCTTTCGATTGTATGGATCGCTGCCGGCCGAGGTGATGATCAACCTAAAAGAAGAGTGCGAAGCAGAGCTCCAATTATCAAAAATGGAAGCACAGAAGAACGGAGAATCTTTTGAACCTTCGTTGAACCACAGACATTATTTTGAACGGTTTGATGATTTTTTAGAGAAATATTCTGAAAGCCCGAGATATCTGTCTGTCCCGGAGATCGCTCAGATTGTGATTGATTCTATCAGTTTTGGGAATGGTGCGCGTTATACAACGGTGTGTTATTGCATTATGCCCAATCACGTGCATCTTGTTATTGACGTCGGCGGACATACGATAGAACCGTATCCTAAAAAACCATCGTATGTTTTATCAAGAATAATGGAATCATTAAAAAGACACAGCGCAAGGAAAGCCAATACTATTTTACAACAGACCGGACATTTTTGGCAGAAAGAAAGCTATGATCATGTTGTGCGTGACGGTAAGGAGTTAAACAATATAATTCGTTACATTATCGATAATCCCGTTAAGGCTGGCCTGGTTTCTTCTTCCGATCAATGGCGGTGGACCTATGTGAACGAGGATTATTTTATTTTGTAGGACACCTTTTCAAGGTGTCCCTGTTGAACATTGTATTTTCATTCTCCTCTTTAATCAAATAAGTACAAAATCTCAGTAGGACACCTTTCAAAGGTGTCCTACAATACTATGAAAAAATATATCGCCCATATCGACCTCGACTGCTTCTTCGTCTCCGTTGAACGGATCAAGGACCCGTCACTCATCGGCAAACCGGTGGCGGTCGGCGGCACCGGAAGACGCGGCGTCGTCTCCTCCGCATCGTACGAAGCGAGAAAATTCGGCGTCCGTTCGGCGATGCCGACGGGACAAGCACTCGATCTTTGCCCGCAATTGATCGTTGTTCGCGGCAGCCACGGAGAATACGGAAAGATCTCCAAACGGCTCTTTCAGTTCCTCGGGGACTATGCGCCGATCGTTCAGCAGGCATCCATCGACGAAATGTATATGGATTTCACCGGATGCGAGAAGCTCTATAATAATGACCTTCCCGGTCTGATGCGGACACTGCAGGCGATGGTGAAGAAGGAATTCTCCCTGCCCTGCACCATCGCGCTCTCCTCCAACAAAGTGATCTCGAAGATCGCCACCGGCTGTGTGAAGCCGGAAGGATGCATCACCATCGAACACGGATTGGAGAAGGAATTCCTCGCACCGCTGGACATCAATGTGATCCCCGGTGTCGGTGCAAAGACGGAAAAAGAACTCAGGAAGTACGACATTAATACAATCCGCGACATCCAAAAACTACCGAAACGGACGCTGGAGGATATCCTTGGCGATCACGGGGGATATTTTCATCGCGTGGCGATGGGGATCGGCAGCGATGTGCTGGATGTTGAGTGGAAACGGAAGAGCATCAGCACGGAGAATACGTTCGGGAAGGATATCTCGGATACCAATGAACTGCTGAAGCATCTCTATGATCTGACGGAGAGCGTCTGTTACTCCACACGGCGCTATGGTTGGAAAGGAAAGACGGTCAAACTGAAACTCCGGTACTCGGATTTCTCCACCATCACCAGGAATATCACGCTGAATGAATCCACCAATGATGACAAGATCGTCTATGAAGCGGTCAAGGGGATCTTTCTGAAGGCCTTTGCAAAACGCAGATCGGTCCGGCTGCTCGGCGTGGGACTCACCCAATTCAGCGAGGCAAAAGAGGAGCCGATGTCCCTCTTCCCCGAAGACGAAAAGCGAACTCAGCTGCTGAGCGCCGTGGACAAGCTAAAGAAAAAGTTCGGCGATGATGCCATTCACACCGGTTCCATTTAAAACAGAATATCCCGACTCTTCATCGGGATATTCTTGGAATCTTGGAATCTTGAAATTGCTCTTAAGCCATATTATGGTACACATTCTGCACATCATCATCCTCTTCCATCGCGTCGATCAGATCGGTCACCTCTTTCGCCTGTTCCGGCGTTAATTCTTTGGTTGTCGTCGGAATGTACTGCAGCTCGGTGCTCGCCGGTTCGATGCCGCGCTCTTCGAGCGCTTTCTGCATGGAGCCGAATCCCTGGAACGTCGTGTAGACATACAGGAACTTATCGTCACCGTTCAGCTCGTCCAACCCGTGGTCGATCATCTCCAGTTCGAAAGCATCGATGTCCGCGATCTTCTCGATCGGGATCTTGAAGATCCCTTTCCTCTCAAACATGAATGCGATCGATCCGGAATTTCCCATCGCGCCGCCGTATTCCTTGAAATGGTAGCGGACGTTGGAGACGGTCCGGGTCTGATTATCCGTGGCGCATTCCACGACGACCGCAATTCCGTGCGGAGCATATCCTTCATAGATGATCTCAAAATATCCCGAGGTGTCTTTGTTCGATGCCCGCTTGATGGCGGCCTCGATACGGTCCTTCGGCATATTGACGCTTTTCGCGTTCTGTATGGCGATCCTCAGGTGCGAATTGGACTTCGGGTCCACCCCGCCTGCTTTCACGGCAATTTCTATATCTTTTCCAATGCGGTTGAATGCTTTGGACATTTTTTTGAAGCGCGCAAACATCACATGTTTACGTTTTTCGAATATTCTACCCATAAAAGACCAGTGTTATCAATGAATCAAACGGTGAAAAAGCTCTGAAAACAGTGGTAGAAAATACAAAAAAAGCAGTTGAAGGTAAAGAAGCGAAAGGGAACAGCGGTTCCGAGACACGACGACCTCAAGAAATCAGACTATATTATCCGATATATCGGTGGCGGGTGATTTCTTCTCTTGAAAAACCGTTGACTGCCGATGTACTAATGAGTAGTTTCCCACAATTGTCCGTGATGTGTCTCGGCAAAGGGGTTGCGGAGCTC
The DNA here is from genome assembly GCA_943364975.1 of Synechococcus sp. UW140. Classification (GTDB taxonomy): domain Bacteria; phylum Bacteroidota; class Ignavibacteria; order UBA10030; family UBA8401; genus UBA8401. Next base: position 11,620 of record CALRIY020000002.1, on the reverse strand, counting down.
TGTCACGGATCATTGTTCTTTATTCGGGAAGTATGAAGTTATCTACAGATCGCCTTACCGCTCACGGTGCCGAATCCTTCGCACCTCTGATCCTCCTGCAGCGAGTTTGTGCGCGGAGAGAATCAGTATGAAAAAAAATATTTCGTCTGTCCGTCGTTCCCCTGCTGCACGCAGAAACCCTTCTGTGAAGAAGGTCCGTTCCGCTCAAACTCCCCCTTCCACCCAAACAAAGGAGCAGCGCTATAAAAAGTTCTTTCAGAACAGCTCGGAAGGTATCTGGTGCTTCGGCTTGACCGCTCCGATCGATTGTTCTCTGTCGGTCAATACGCAGATCAAACGGTTCTTCCGCGATGCCTATCTTGCCGACTGCAATGATGAATACGCAAAGATGTACGGGTACTCAGCCGCGAAGCATCTCATCGGTGCACGTTTGGAAGAGATGCTGGCCAAGGATGATCCGAAGAATATCAAATTCCTGAAGGACTTCATCCTCAGCCGGTACAAAATGCGGGAAGTGGAAACGACGGAACAGGACAGGAAGGGCCGCCGGTTCGTTGTGGTGAACAATCTCACCGGAACGATCGTGGACGGGAAACTGACCGAGGTATGGGGAACCCAGCGCGATGTCACCGAAAAACAACAGGCGGAACATGATCTTCGGGCAATGAAGGATGCATATGCGGAATTGATCGGCCGCATTCCGTTCGTTGTCTACAAGTGGCGGTGGAAGCCGACGGGCGAATTCATTCTGGATTATGTCAGTCCGAGAGTGAAGGATCTTTACGGATTGAATGCGGAACATTTGATGAACAATCCTTTGGCAGTCTTCGAGTTGATCCACCCGGATGACCGTCCGCATTTTATTGAACTGAACGCACAGTGTGCCCAGACGATGGAACCGTTCCACTGGGAAGGTCGTTCGCTTGTGAACGGGCGTATCCGCTGGATCCAGTTCAACTCTACCCCGCGCCGGATGCCGAACGGTGATGTTCTGTGGGACGGTATCATGCAGGAGACAACAACGCGGAAGTTGGCAGAGGAACGTCTCCGCGCCAACGAGACCAAATACCGAAAGTTGGTCGAGAATCTGAACGAGGGAATCTGGGTGATCGACCGCAACGCAGTAACGACGATGGTGAATTCGAAAATGATCTCTATTCTCGGAATGCCGGAGGAAAAGATCGTCGGAAAGACATTGATGAGTCTGTTCTCAAAATCTGAACGCGAGCGGATCCGCCAATCGCTGGGACGCAGAAAGCAGGGGGTTCAGGAGCAGCGGGAATACACCTTCACGCGGAAGGATGGTACGTCGATCCATACCGTGATCGAGACCTATCCGCTGATGGACGAACATGGTGAATATGCGGGGGCGGTCGCGGCATTCCTCGATGTGACTGAAAAAAAACAGGCAGACGAGAAACAGCGGAGACAGAATGAAGAGAATATTTTTCTGAAAGAAGCTTTCGTCGCGCTGACGGAATGTTCCGATCAACAGGCGGTCTTCTCCCTGATGGCACAGCAGCTCCGATCTCTCATCCCCGACGGTGTCATCCTTATCATGGAATCCTCTCCCGATGGAGCACACAGCGTTCTTCGAGAGATCTCGGGGGTTGAACCCTCGGTCCTTGCAAAGGCGAAAAAGATCCTCCGTTTCGATCCGTTAGGAGTGAATATCTCGAATATCGGCTATGCAGAGCAGTTCCGAAATCCCGCCGTGCGAAGGTACGACGTTGGATTAAAGGAACTTTCCTCGGGAGCAGTGCCGGAATCCGCTGCCGCAAAGATCGAAAAACTCCTTGCGGTAAAACATGGATATTCCGTCGGCATAACGGAAGGGAATGCCTGCCTCGGTTACATCTTCATCCTTACGGGGACACCGCTCACAATCGAGTCGGCGACCATTGAATTGTTCGCACACCAATGTCACCTTGCGCTGACCAAGGTCCATTCGCAGCAGCGGTTCGCAGAAGAAGCCTGTCGGCGGAAAACAATGATGGACATCTCCGTGAACGGCATCGCCATCATCAATCAGCATCACCGTGTAGTGGAATGCAACCAGCAATTCGCGAATATGCTTGGCTATACCATGGAAGAGGCGCTGACACTGCAGACGTGGCAGTATGAGGTGAATATGCCGGAACAGGTGATCCGGAAACAATTCGCCGACCTCACATCGATCAACAAAACATTCGAAACACGGCATCGCCGTAAGGATGGTACGGAATTCGAAGTGGAAATCAGTGCAAACGGAACTGTTGTCGGAGGAGAACCGCTGGTCTTCGTGATCTGCCGCGATATTTCCGAGCGCGTCCGGCTTGAACGGATCCGGAACGAAAATGAACAGAAGATCCGCGGCATCTTCGATGCTATGGAAGAAGGGCTTGCACTCAACGAATTGATCTACAACGATCAGGGAGAAGTGATCGATTACCGCATCCTCGATGTGAATCCGGCATTCGAACGCATCGTAAACACGGAAGCAAAGGATATCGTCGGCAGATTGGCGACAGATCTGTACAAGATGCCGTCGGAATATATCACGGCATTCTGGAAAGAACATCTGCATGATACGGAAGCGATCAAGACCGACCTCTACAATGAACAGATCAAACAGTGGAAACATGTCTCAACATCGATCCCCGTCGACGGACGGTTTGTCACATCATTCTTCGACATTACCGACCTGAAGAATGCCGAACAGGCGCTCCGCAGCAGTGAACAGTATAACCGCTCGCTGCATGATACATCCCCGAACGCCACTACGGTTACCGATCTGGAAGGCAATCTTGTCTATGTCAATAAACAGGCTCTCGTGATGTACGGTCATCGCCTGGATGAGGATCTTGTCGGCAGGAATGTCTTTGAATGGGTCCCGGACTATCTGCACTCGGAGGTCCGATTGAAGATGGCGCAGATTTTAAGCGGCGGTATTCTGCGTAATTATCAGATCACGCTGAAGCGGCTGAATGGTGAATTGTTCTATGCCGAAATCAACTGCTCGCTCGTGCCGGATATCGACAGTAAGCCTGCGTTCTTCCTGATCATCACATCGGATATCAGCGAACGGGTGATCCGGGAAAGAGAGATCCTTCTCGGCAGAGGCCGGCTTGAGCGGGCGGAAAGTGTCGCAAAGACCGGGAATTGGGAATACGATGTCCGCATGGGGATCATCCGAATCTCGGAAGGGGTAAAGCACATTTACGGTCTCTCTGCATCGGAGGTCCCTGTCGAGATCGTCAAGAGCTTTTCACTCCCGGAATTCCGTCCGATGCTCGATCAGTCAGCGAAGGATCTTCTGGAAAAAAAGATCCCTCAAAACGTCGAGTACAAGATCAGACGTGCGTCGGACAATGCGGTCGTGGATATCTATGCAAGATCCGAATATCATCCCGAGCTGCAGACGGTGTTCGGCGTCATTCAGGATATTACGGAAAGGAAAAAAGCGCAGGAGCAGATCGAAAAGAACGAACAGCGGTACCGCCATATCGTGGACAATCTGCACCAGGCCTATTATGAGTCAGACCGTCATGCCGTCTTCACCTACTGCAATCCCGGATTCCTCATTCTCAGCGGATACGGGGAAGAAGAACTGATTGGAATGGTTTCGTTCCGGATGGTCGCCGAGGAACACCGCCGGCGCGTCATCGAGGCTTATGTTGCCCTGATGGCGGAACGGGGAACCAGTCTGACCATCGAGTTTCCGGTCGAGACAAAACAAGGGACACAATTTTGGATCGAGCAGACATCACATTTTGATTTCGACAGTTCCGGTCTGTTCATTAAAGCATCGCACTTCGTCAAGGATATAACGGAACGGAAACATGCACAGGAACGCCTCCAGGAAAGCGAGCAGCGGTACCGGCAGATCACCGAAGCCGTGACCGATTATATCTACACCGTTTCCCTTCAAAACGGTACGGCGGCCTACACCAAACACGGACCGGGATGTTTGACCGTAACAGGATACTCGCCGGAAGATTTTGATCGTGACCCGTACCTGTGGTTTCATATGGTATTATCCGAGGACCGTCCTTTGGTGGAACAGCAGCTGCAGAAGATGTTCACCGTATTCGATCTTGAACCGATGGAACACCGTATCATCCGGAAAGACGGTTCCGTTCGATGGGTCCGCAACACACTCGTCCCGCGGAAGAACGAATCCGGAACGATCATTTCATACGACGGACTGATTCAGGATATCGATGAACGGAAGAGAGCGGAGGAGAAACTGCGCAGCAGCGAAGAACGGAACCGGGTCCTGATCGAATCCCTTCCCGACCTGATGTTCGTGTTGGATGGGAACGGAACACATCTGGATTATCATTCTCCCGATCCGACACAGCTGATGCTTCGGCCAGCAGAGTTTCTCGGCAAAACTATCCCGCAGGTGATGCCGCCGGAATTTTCGGCGATCATGATGCCGAAACTCGAACAGGCGATCAAGACCGGTCTGCTCCAGTTCTATGAATATTCGCTGCCGGTGAACAATACGGTGAAATATTTTGAGGCGAGACTGATTCCATTCGGCGAGAATAAGGTGTTGAATATTGTCCGCGATGTCAGCATCCGGGTCCAGGCCGAACAGGCACTGAAAACGATCAACGAGGACCTTGAATCGCGCGTCACCCAGCGCACGGCCCAGCTGACCGAAGCGAATCAGGAACTGGAGGCATTCAGTTATTCTGTTTCTCACGATCTTCGCGCACCCCTCCGCGCGATCGATTCTTTTTCCGCCATGCTGGTGGAAGGATATGCGGACCGCTTCGATGATGAAGGGAAACGTCTGATCGGCATCGTCCGCAGCAGTATCAAGAAAATGGATCTGCTCATCAACGGACTGCTGACCCTCTCCCGTATAGGCCGGAGCGAGCTGCATATCACCCGCATCGACATGCGGACGCTTGCCCTGTCCGTGGTGGACGAGATCCTTCCCGGCAATACTGCAGAACGGTACGATATAACGATCGGCGAACTGCCGCAGATCAGCGGAGATGAACCTCTCATCCGTCAGGCGTTGAATAATCTGATCGGCAACGCGGCGAAGTACTCCTCCGCCGTGGAGCATCCCGTCATAGTGATCACCGGGACCGAAGAGCAGGGGAATGCCGTCATCTCTGTGACCGACAACGGCGCAGGGTTCGATCCCACCAAATCGGAAAAACTGTTCGCCATCTTCCAGCGGCTCCACACCGACGAACAGTTCAAAGGACTCGGGATCGGACTCTCCATCGTCCAGCGGATCATCCACCGTCACGGCGGCCGTGTATGGGCGGACGGGAAACCGAACGGCGGCGCAACATTCTCTTTCTCGATCCCGGTCGGGAAACCATGAAGACGTCTCCCCGCTCATTCGATCTTCATTCTGCGCTCCTGCGGGAGCATTCCAAGACGAATACTCACCGCATCGTTCGATGGATCGGAACGGACCGGCTCCGTTTCGCACAGCTGATGGACGTGATCCTCGGAGAGGATGCTCTGTTGGCACAGCGTGCTGCCTGGGTGCTTGGAATTTGCGTGGAATATTCTCCAGAACTCGCTGCGCCGTGGATCGATGCATTGCTGAAGCGGTCAACAATGAGCGGTGTTCATCCGGCCGTGCCGAGGAACATTCTCCGTGCATTGCAATTTGTTCCTCTCCCGAAACGGTTTCGCGCCCGTGCGGTGAACATCTGTGCGGACAATCTGCAGTCGGTCCATGCACCTATTGCCGTAAAGGTCTTCTCCATGAGCGTGCTGCTGAACATTGTCCGCGTGGAACCCGATCTCCGCCGTGAAGCGGTGTTCCTGATCGAACCGCTCTCGCTTCACTCTTCGGCGGCGGTCCGGTCCAGAACGAAACATGTACTGGATCTGCTCAGGATTTGATGTTGTTTCTCTCCTCTCTCCTTTCTACATTGAAGAACTTTTTTTCCCGCACATCCCCGTCCCCTGTTCGGCGGAACGGATGCGCCTTTGTTCATTTTTCCTCCGAATTCATATGCTCAAAAAGGTCCTTTTCATTCTCCTCTGTGCCGGATCGCTCCAGGCGCAGACGCTCCTTTCCCCCGGCAAGAAATTGTCGCTGACATTCTCTGTTACCGCGGACAGTGTTCCGCAGTACCGGCTTTCGTTCGGAAAGCGGCCGGTCATTCTTCCCAGCCGGCTCGGTATCGAAGTGCGGAATATGCCGTCGTTCCTCTCCGGATTCGTCGTTGCGCAGGTCGAATCATCCCTCGTCGATGAGAATTGGGAACCGGTCCTCGGCGAAACAAAGTCCATCCGCAATCATTACCGCGAACTGCGCATCACGCTGAAGCAGCCGGCGCAGAAGGATCGGATCATGGTCCTCACGTTCCGGCTGTACGATGAAGGTGTCGGATTCAGATATGAGTTCCCGAAACAGGACAATCTGAATTATTTTACCGTTACGGATGAGCGGACCGAGTTCGCGTTGGCCGGTGATCACAAAGCGTTCTGGATTCCGGGAGATTTCGACACGAATGAATACACGTACCACGAAACAAAACTGAGCGAAGCGGATGCGGGCAAACTCCGTCATCCCGGCGAGATCTTCACCTCCTCCATCAAAAGCTCGTCCATGGTGCAGACACCGGTGCAGATGAAATCGTCCGACGGTCTCTACATCAACATCTTTGAAGCCGCTCTGGTGAATTATCCGGCGATGTGCGTGGAGATCGATCAAAAGAATTTTGTTATGACCTCCAGGATCGCGCCCGATGCCGTCGGCAACAAAGCATACCTTCAGGCGCCGGCACACACACCGTGGCGCACCGTGATCGTCAGCGACAAAGCAGCGGAGATCCTCGGTTCCAGGATGATCCTGAACCTGAATGAACCGACGAAATTCGCCGACGTCAGCTGGATCAAACCGGTGAAGTATGTCGGCATCTGGTGGGAGATGCATGTGAATGTCGCTTCGTGGAATTATGCCGATGTGAATAATGTGAAGATCGGCGAGACGGACTGGAATTCCCTGAAGCCGAACGGAAAACACGGCGCCACGACTGCGCGGACGAAATTCTATATCGATTTCGCCGCACAACACGGTTTGGATGCGGTGCTGGTGGAGGGATGGAATGTCGGCTGGGAAGATTGGTTCGGCAACTGGAAAGAGAACGTGTTCGATTTCGTCACTCCGTATCCCGATTTCGATGTCGCGGAACTGCAGCGGTATGCAAAAGAAAAAGGGGTGAAGCTGATCATGCATCACGAGACCTCCGCTTCGGTGACCAACTATGAACGTCAGCTGGATACGGCATACCGATTCATGAAAGCGCACGGATACGATGCGGTAAAATCCGGTTACGTCGGAAAGATCATTCCCCGCGGAGAACCGCACGACGGTCAGTGGATGGTGAATCACTATCTCCGTGCCGTCACCAAGGCGGCGGATTACAAGATCCTGGTCAATGCTCATGAACCGGTTCGTCCAACCGGTGTCCAGCGGACCTATCCCAATATGATCGCCTGGGAAGCGGCAAGGGGGAACGAGTTCAATGCGTGGAGTTCCGGAAATCCGCCGGACCATGAGACGATCCTCCCTTTCACACGCCTGATGGGGGGACCGATGGACTATACACCCGGCATCTTCCAGATCAAAATGAGCTACTACGATCCCAAAAAGACCGAGCAGGTCCATACCACGCTGGCAAAACAGCTGGCACTCTATGTAACGATGTATTCACCGCTGCAGATGGCGGCGGACCTGCCCGAGAATTATGAAGCGAAGCCGGATGCATTCCAGTTCATCAAGGATGTTGCGTTGGACTGGGACGACACGAAGATCATCGAAGCGGAACCGGGAGACTACGTAACGATCGCACGGAAGGCAAAGAAGAAAGAGGATTGGTACCTCGGCGCTATCACCGATGAAAATGCGCGGACCGCGACGATTCCTCTCTCCTTCCTAAACGACAAACAGAAATATGTCGCCGCGGTCTACCGCGACGCTGCGGATGCACACTGGGAAAAGAATCCGATGGCATACGTTGTGGAACGGTTCATCGTCACCGGCAGATCCGTGCTGTCGCTGAAACTCGCTCCCGGAGGAGGAGTTGCTGTCAGCATCAAGCCTGCAACAAAGGACGATGAGAAGAAGCTGAAACAATACAAATAGAACCTTTCTCAAAAACAATTTACATAAAGTTACGAGTGTCATTCCCGTCCCAAAGGGATCCCCTTGGGACATGTTTTTGGCGGGAATCCATTATAATGGACCCCCGACAGAAACGTTCGGCCAACGGCCACGTTGTGGGGGTGACAGAGCTATTTTTGAGATGGTTTCTAGTTTTTTTGAGCTTCGTGTTTTTATATATTTTTGTGTTTTCGTGGCAAAAAATATTTTTCCTTTAACAATACACTAACCATACACCTTATCAGATCGGATGATCCATGAAAATAGCCAAAGACAAAGTCGTTTCAATCGAATACACACTGCGTGATGACAGCGGAAATATCCTGGATTCATCCGAAGGACACGAGCCGCTGGCGTATCTTCACGGCAACGGAAACCTTATTCCCGGACTGGAAGCGCAGCTGGAAGGAAAATCGGCGAACGATGCACTGAAGGTCGTGGTCGCTCCTGCGGATGGTTACGGCGAACTTGATGCCGCACAGATCGTCAGTGTTCCGAAGAGCCAGTTCGCCGGCGTAGCGGAGCTTGCTGTCGGAATGCAGTTCACGGCATCCGGTCCCGAAGGTCAGCAGGTCGTTACAGTCACCAAGATCGAGAATGACATGGTCACGGTGGACGGGAATCATCCGCTGGCAGGACAGACCTTGAATTTCGATGTGAAGGTCATTGAAGTCCGCGAAGCGACTGCCGACGAACTGAGCCACGGCCATGTTCACGGCGCCGGCGGACATCACCACTAATCCTTTGCGCAGGGCATGAGAACATCGGTACCGATCGAACATAGGATCCTTCTGGGTGTTTTCGCGGCCGGACTCATCTGGTCCGCGATCCACCCCAGGGATCTGTTCACCTGGTTCCTCGAAGTGCTTCCGGCGCTCATCGGCATCGTGCTCGTCATTATCTCCTACCGGCGGTTTCAGCTGACTACGTTGGTATACACTCTTCTCACTATTCATGCTCTCATACTGATGGTCGGAGGACATTACACGTATGCCGAAATGCCCCTCTTCAACTGGCTTCGTGATGAGTTCGGACTCGCACGAAATTATTACGACCGCGTCGGACATTTTGCCCAAGGATTCATACCGGTGATCGTCGCGCGTGAGATCCTCATCCGCCGCACTCCGCTCAGGAACGGAAAATTATTCTTCTTCATCCTCGTCTCTATCGCTCTTTCCATCAGCGCTATGTACGAATTCTTCGAATGGTGGGTCGCGCTCGCCGTCGGTGAGAATGCCGATGCATTCCTTGCGACACAGGGCGATGTGTGGGATACACAATGGGATATGTTCCTGGCAATGTGCGGGGCGATCATCGCCCTCACGCTCCTCCGCTCCGCACACGACCGCCAGCTCCGTTCCCGATTCCCCGCCCTCTTTGTTGACAATCGTTAATTGACTCTCCCTGGTCTGCTGAGTATTTTACCGCCGTTGATCCATTATTTATTCACTCAACCGCTCCGCGAAAGGATCCTGCATGAATAGCGATTCAAATGCACTCAATTGGTTCGAGATCTGCGTTACAGATATGGCGCGCGCAAAAAAATTCTATGAGACGGTCTTCGGAGTTACGCTGGAAGATTGGGATCTTCCCGGTTTCCAGATGTCGGTATTTCCGGGCGCACAAGGGAGCGGAAAGGTTTCCGGCGGTCTGGTGAAAAGCGATTCGCATATTCCCAGCATGGATGGATCCGTCGTCTATTTGAATGCTGATCCCGACCTCAGCGTGCCCCTGTCGCGTGTTGAAGCGGCCGGCGGAAGCGTTCTGATGCCGAAAACACTGATCTCGGAAGAGATCGGCTATATGGCGTTCTTCTCGGATACCGAGGGGAACCGGATGGCAATGCATTCACAGAAATAACTGGAGACAGCAATGATCGGAAGAACAATAGTATTTATACTCATGGCGATGCTTCTTGCCGCCTGCGGGGATGACGGCGCGGATGTACAGGAAAAGAATGTCGCGCTTGCAAAAAAAGTCTATGAACATTTTAATGCCCACGAATGGGAAAAAATGGCGGCGCTGTACAGTGATACCGCGGACTTTAAAGACCCGTCGTTCGGACCCGGGACCGTCCGTCAAACCCGCCGTGAAACGGTTGAAAAATATTCTGAATATCAAAAGATGTCTCCGGATATCCGGGATGATATTGTGAAGATCTATCCCTCCGGCAACAAGCACGTTATCGTAGAATTCATCTCTTCCGGAACAGCGCCGAACGGCGAGGAATGGTCGCTCCCCATCTGCACGATCTTCACTATCGAGAATGGAATTATCACGGGGGATTTTACATACTATGACAACCGCTAAGATTCTTATTCTATCATTTTTGATATCCGGAGCAGCCGCATCACAAACGTTGACCAATGACCGGTGCGATGACGATAACGAGAACCTCGCCTGCTGCTTTTTGAACGCACCACCTTCACTCTCGCATATCATCACCATTGCGGGTCCGTCCGAACCGGGCGAGCGGCTGATTATTTCCGGTATCGTGAAAGAGAGGACCGCGAGCCGTCCGGCCCCCGGAGTGACCATCTACGCATATCATACCGATCAGAATGGGATCTATCCGAAACGGGGAGATGAGAAAGGGATCCATGTGTGGCACGGATATCTTCACGCCTGGGGTAAAACAAATGGCCGCGGTGAATTCGAGATCCGCACAATACGACCTGCACGCTATCCCTCCGGCAATGCCCCCGCACACATCCATCTGGTGGTGAAAGAGCGGGGCGGAGAGATCTATTACGTAAATGACATTCTTTTTCACGACGATCCGCTGGTAAAGGATAAACAGGAAGAAGGGGTTATTTCGGTTAGGAAGAACGGAGAAGGGATATGGGAAGGGAGCCGCACCGTATTTTTGCGGTGACCGGGGAACAGAATCAGCCCGATTCTTTTCAACTTTCTTTTGTAACATTTTGTGAATATCATACAGTACTGCGGTGTTCGCGGCGATGGTGAAAAAAACCGGGAGACGTGTATGCATGATATTCGAAATGAAATCAAGAACATCAACGAGATCGTACCAATCCCCTCGACCGTCACGCTGATCCTCTCCCAATCCATCAAAGGGGACATGGCGAACGAAAAGCTGATCCGGCTGATCGACGCCGACGCCGCTCTCACCGCAATGGTCCTCCGTGCTGCAAATTCCGCATTCTATGGACTCCGTTCCGGTGTTTCCACCATCTCCCATGCTGTGATGCTGCTCGGCCACGCCGAGATCAGCCGCCTGGTGCTGATGTATGATATGAAACAGCGGGTCTTCTCCCTGAATAAGGATCAACGCGATTATCTCAACCGGCTCTGGCTGCACAGCATCGCCACCGCAACAACATCGCGAATCATCGCCAAACAGATCGCCCTTCCGACCATCGGTGAAGAATTCACCATTGGTCTTCTGCATGACATGGGGAAGATCGTGCTGGCCCAGCATTTCTCCCATTCGCTGAAAAAAACGCAGCAGATGATCGATGATCT
>CALRIY020000001.1:0-183343 GCA_943364975.1 Synechococcus sp. UW140 | reverse complement strand
ACATCATCTATCGGACGGACCATCGCGGAAATTTCACGTATGTGAATCCGACCGGACTGAAGATGCTCGGGTATGATATCTCGGAAGTGCTCGGGATGCATTTCACTCTCTTTATCAAACCGGAATCACAATCGAAAGTTGCCAAACTGTATTTCCGGCAGATGCTGACGAAGACGAAATCCAGTTATATGGAGTTCCCCGCTTTGAAGCGGAACGGCGAAGAAGTGATCCTCGGACAAAGCGTCGAACTGCTGTATGAGAAGAATGTCGTGACAGGATTCCTGGCCATCGCTCGGAACATCACAGAACGGAAACTGGCGGAGGAAGAGATCACGCGCCGTCAGCAGCAGCTGGATACGGTGGTGATGACGGTGGACGAGGGGATCACGCTCAGTGACGAGAACGGCCGGTTCGAGATCTTCAATGCGAAGATGGAGGAGCTCACCGGATATTCCAAAGAGGAAGCCAACGAAGGCGAGTTCACGAAACTTCTCTATCCGGATCCGGCGGAACAGAAGAAAGGGATCGACCGGCTCGGCGAAGTGGTGGAGAAAGGATTCATCCAGGATGTGGAAACGAATATCCGGACGAAGTCGGGTGAGGAACGGACGCTGCTCATCTCCACGCGCATGGTCCATGTCAAGGATACAGTGATGTATCTCAGCGCGTACCGGGACATCACTTCGCGCAAACGGTTCGAAGAGGAACTGAAGAAGGCGAAGGAATCAGCAGAGTCCGCAACGGTCGCGAAGTCCCAGTTCCTTGCCACCATGAGTCACGAGATCCGCACGCCGATGAACGGCGTCATCGGAATGACCGATCTTCTGATGCAGTCCGATCTCAATGCCGAACAGCGTGAATACACCGAGATCATCCGCACGAGCGGCGAGACGCTTCTGACGCTCATCAACGATATCCTTGATTTCTCCAAGATCGAATCGGGGAAGCTCGATATGGAACGCCGCCCCATCGATGTGCAGAACCTGATCGAGGAGACCTTCGATCTCATCGCCCGGCGTGCCGTGGAAAAACGTCTCGACCTTGTTTATCTCGTCGATCCGTCTGTCCCGCCGTTCATCATCGGCGATCCGGTCCGGATGCGTCAGATCCTTCTGAATTTGACCAACAACTCCATCAAGTTCACGGAGAAAGGGGAGGTTTATCTCACGGTGAAGGAGATCGATCATGATGATGTCCGGACGACGCTCCAGTTCACCGTGAAGGACACCGGCATCGGTATCCCGAAAGAGAAGGCGGATAAACTCTTCAAGGCGTTCTCACAGGTGGATGCTTCCACCACGCGGAAATACGGCGGTACGGGACTCGGACTTGCCATCACCAAACGGCTGGTGGAACTGATGGACGGCGAGGTCTGGGTGGAAAGCGAGGAAGGGAAGGGTTCATCATTCCATTTCACTATCAAAGTACCGACAACCAACGGTGCGGAATCGCAGCCGCGGAAATATATCCGCGGGAACATCCCGGAACTGCAGGGGAAACGTGTGCTGCTGGTGGACGATAATCAGACGAATCTGAACATCCTCAGCATCCAATGTTCCAACTGGGGGATGCATCCACGCGCGACCGTTTCGCAGCAGGAAGCGCTCGCGTGGCTCACGGCGAACGATCCGTTCGATGTGGCCATCATTGATTTCCATATGCCGGTCATGAACGGCGTCGATCTTGCCCGTGCCATCCGCACGCTCCGTGATCAGGAAACGTTGCCGATCGTCCTCTTCTCATCGTCCGGCAGAAGCGAATTCTCCGAGACCGAGAACGCACTCTTCGCAGCGGTCATCCTGAAACCGATGAAGCAGTCGCATCTTTATTCAACAATGATCGATGTTCTCTCCAAAAGCGGAAAAACGGATCCGGTCCGCACCGAATCGACCGTCAAAAAATTCGTACCGATCGCAGAACAGATCCCGCTGAAGATCCTTGTTGCCGAGGACAATCTCATCAACCAAAAACTGGCCATGCGTCTGTTGAAGCAGTTGGGATATACCGCCGATATCGCCGTCAACGGGAAAGAAGCGATAGCGATGACCAGAACGAACGGGTACGACATCATCTTTATGGATATCCACATGCCGGAGATGGACGGACTGGAAGCGACCCGGACGATCATCGGTTCGATGAGTCCATCGGCGCGCCCGAAGATCATCGCGATGACGGCCGATGCGATGAGCGGAGACCGGGAGAAATGCTTCGATGCCGGCATGGATGATTACATCAGTAAACCGGTCCGGCTGGACGGGCTGCAGGAGGTGCTGCTGCATTACGGCACCGTGGTGCTGGAACAAAAGAACGATCACCATCACACGGCGTCGGATTCCGCCATGTATATCCGTCTGAAGGAATTACTGGACCAGACAGACCGTGAATTCATGCAGGAATTCATCCAATCCTATCCTTCTCATTCACAGAGTGTGATGAGGAATCTTCGTGAGGCACAGACGGCGAACGATATCGGTCAGGGGATCTTTGCGGCTCATAAACTCCGCGGACTCGCGATGAGTTTCGGTGCGGAGGAACTGTCGGAATTATGCAGAACGATCGAATTGAACGCCGAAGCCCGTCCGGAAGTCCTATCCGAACGGTCGGTGACGGAGATCGAAACAGCGCTTCAGCGTTCCTACGTTCATCTCACGTCCGCCGCCGAAAAACTCGGGATCGCATGACGCAGTCCGCCCCGATCAATACCGGACTCTGCGGCATGTGCCTTCACGGCCGGCCGATCCGTACGGATCAAAGGAGAGCATATCTTCTGTGCGAATATTCAAAAACCGATCCCTCCTTTGAAAAATATCCCAGGCTTCCGGTAAAAAGCTGTTCAGCATTCATATCCACGAATAACACGAATGAACACGAACGAAGAACATAAAGAATTAGCAGACTTGATATTCAAAGATGAAGTTTACGCTATCGTTGGATGTGCGATGGAAGTCTATAATCAATTGGGACCGGTTTTCTTGAATCGGTATATCAGGAAGCGATGGAGATTGAGTGCCAAAGAAAAGGAATACCATTCGTTTCACAAAAAAATCTGATTATTCGGTATAAGGATATTGTGCTCAACAAACAATTCACAGCCGACCTGGTCTGTTTTGATTGTGTCATCGTAGAACTGAAAGCATTGGACCGATTATCGGGGAAAGAGGATTCTCAGATCATCAACTATTTGAAGGCTACCGGAATGAAAGTGGGAGTGCTGATAAATTTTGGCTCACGTGGAAAACTGGAATGGAAGAGATTCATCTATTAAATCGATATATTGGTGTTATTCGTGTTATTAGTGGAAATATGAAATATGAATCTCTTGATTAAAAATATCGGTCAGTTAGTGACTGCAGCAGCGCACGGTGAGCGAGTGAAGACCGGCGCAGAGATGCGCGAGCTGCATATTCACACCAATGCGTCGCTGTTGATACAGAACGGACTCATTACAGCGGTAGGCGGATCGGAATTGACCGCACCGGAAGAGATCGACGTGATCGACGCAGAAGGACGGGTCGTGCTCCCGGGATTTGTCGATTCGCACACCCATACAGTTTTCGCCGGAAGCCGCGAGAATGAATTCGCAATGCGCGCAGAGGGAAAGAGCTATCAGCAGATCGCGGAAGCGGGGGGAGGGATCCTTTCCACCATGCGCGCAACTCGCGAAGCGGGCAAACGGGAGCTGTACCGGCTCGCAGAACGCCGCCTGAATGATATGCTCCGGCACGGCACCACCACCGTTGAGATCAAAAGCGGTTACGGACTCTCACCGGAAGCAGAGATGAAGATGCTGGAGGTGATCAACGAATTGAAGCGTGATCACTATTCGACCATCGTCGCAACATTCCTCGGTGCGCATGCATTTCCGCCGGAATATAAGGATGATAAGAACGGTTATGTCAGCCGACTCTGCGAATACATGCTGCCGTATGTGGCGGAAAAGAAACTGGCGACATTCGTGGATATCTTCTGCGAGAACGGTTATTTCGACCTGAAGATGACCGAACAGATCATCCTCGAGGCGAAGCGGCACGGACTGATCCCGAAGATCCATGCGGACCAGATGAATGCGATCGGAGCAACGGAACTCGGCGCGCGTCTGAACGCTATTTCTGTCGATCATCTGGAGAAGACGAATGAACATGGAATAGAAGCGTTGAAGAATTCACAGACCATCGCCACCGTACTTCCGGGCTGCTCGCTGTTTCTGGATCATCCGTATGCCCCGGCCAGGGCGATCATCGATGCAGGGATCCCGCTCGCCATCGCCACCGATTTCAATCCCGGCTCGCAGATGAGCTATTCAATGCAGATGATGATGACCCTCGCCTGCACGCAGATGCGGATGACTCCCGAAGAGGCGATCACCGCCGCGACGCTGAACGGCGCGGCTGCTCTTGGACTTTCACACGAAACCGGCAGCATCGAGACCGGTAAGCAGGCGGATGTGGTCATATACAATGTCCACGATTACCGATTTATTCCGTATCATTACGCCGTCAATCATGTGTGGAAAGTGGTAAAGAACGGCGTGCTTCTGGATTTTTAATTTTCCAGGTAATCGTATCCTTGACTGTCATTCCCGCATGCTCGCGGCGGGAATCTAATCAACGATATACCGCAGAATCGTCTGCGCAATTATTTTTTTGAAAGAATCATTTGGTTATGACCCAGTTATCCGCTCATTGTCTTTTCTGCGATCAAACTCAGGAACAAATTCCCTTGATCAACATTCTGTACCGCAATCAGCAGATGTGGATCTGTCCGCAGCACCTTCCGATGCTCATCCATAATCCCCAACAGCTTGCAGGGAAGCTTCCAGGCGCCGAAGGGATGTTTCCGGCAGAACACCAGGACTGAAGGAACTCCAAGTAGTCCGGATGGGCGGTAACCCCGAGATCCCGAGAAACTACACACTCATGTCATACAGAATATCTTTGTTTTACCGTCATTCTTTCATCTGTTGAAATATTCATCGCTGAAAATGATTATCGGATGGGTGTCGCCTAGCACAACTGTCTGATGCAGTATTCATTTCATTACAGGTAGAGTAATTCTGTAAGCGATCATCATTTACAATTAGAGGAGGAGCGGAAATGAAGCGTATAATGCAGTATGCAGGTGCAGTACTATTAGGAGTAATAGCGTGGAGTTGTGATTCATCGACCGAATCACAGCCGACAAACGGTTCACTTTCGATGTCCGCAAAATATACACCGGCGATGCTCTTAAAATCCGGAAACGCCGCGGGCGTAGATTCCATAAGAATTACCAAAGCGCGATTTATTCTTCGCGACATCAAATTTAAATCGCCGTCAGGAGACAGCGCTAATTTTCGAACGCTGCCAATGGTGTTGCAGTTGCAGTTAAACGGTTCCGTGAACTCCATCGGGTCGATCACAGTGCCCTTCGGTTCGTACAGTAAAATCGAATATGATGTTCACAGGGTTGAACAGCCTGAAATATCTTCTCTCGCCGCATCGGAACAGGCACAGTTCGCTGAATTTCTTGCTGCTGAACGCTATAGTATCATCATCAACGGAATACAGTACAAGACCGGTGCCGCGGCAGATACATTCACGTATCGTTCCAAAGTGGATGCAAAACAGAAAACAGATTTCGACCCGGCCATCGCTGTGAACACGGCTTCACCGTCGGTGAACGCCACCGTAATCATTAGTTCTGCAAATTGGTTCAGAAATCAGCTTGGCGTGTTGATTGATCCGAAGGATACGAACAATGAAGGCATCATTGATGAAAATCTGAAAGCATCGATCAAGATATATAAGGATTCCAATCGGGATGGAACAAAAGATTAGACCTGTGCTTGTGCCATAAAAAAATATACGGTATATTCATACCAGTATTGTTCTTTAAAAATAGTCAACCATTCGTTAGGGGTGTTCCGCTTTACGGGACTGAGAACCACACCCTTGATTCGCGCTGCAACGCGCGATGAACCACCTGATCTGGATAATACCAGCGTAGGGAAACGACCATAAAATTATTGCACCACTATTTTATCGCCGTTTCCGATGCTTATAACATTCGGGACGGCGATTTTGTTTTTAAACACTATTTCAACATCACAGAGAGAAAAAGGGATAGAGGAGATATGAGCCGCATCCACACCATCGTGTACATCATTACGGCAGGGACCGCACTTTTTTCACAACAGGATCCTGATTCTGTTAAATATAATTTTGATCCCGTGCTGGTGACCGGTACGACCGCAATAGAGCGTCAAACTCCTGTTACGTTCACCAATCTGAGCAAGGAGTCGATCACCCTTCGCTATTCCATGCAGGATGTTCCGGTGATGCTCTCAGAGCTTCCGGCAATGATCTCCTATTCGGACGGAGGCAACGGCATCGGGTATAATTATGTCTTCCTGCGCGGGTTCGACCAGCGCCGTCTCTCCATCATGGTGAACGGTATCCCGCAGAACGACCCGGAAGACCATAATGTGTATTGGATCGATTTCCCGGACCTGATGGCAAGCGCATCCACCGTGCAGGTGCAGCGCGGTGCAGGCAGTGCATTCTACGGCCCTCCGGCGATCGGCGGATCGGTCAATATCACGACAAATCCGTTCACCTATAAACCGTATGCGAAGTTCGAAGCGATGTTCGGTTTCCAGGAATATGCGGACAGCAGCAAATCACTCCCGATGACCATGAAGAAGTATTCCGCGGCCTTCAATTCCGGATTGATCGATGACAAGTATATGTTCTACGGCAGACTCGGAAAGATGCAGTCCAACGGTTACCGCATTCACTCCGCTTTCGAGGCGGGTTCTTATTTCCTCGGCATGCTGCGGTTCGATGCGGATATGACCACGCGCATCCATCTCTTCGGCGGACCGCTGACCGATCAGCTTGTCTACACCGGACTGCCGAAGTGGACCAACGGCAATGCGAAGTACCGCAGAATGAACCTCTCGTATGTGGAGACCGATTCCACCGGAAAGAATTTCGGTCCGTATTCCATGCTGCGTCGTCCGCAGGAGAAGGAGGGATTCAATCAGCCCCACTACGAGATCATGAATGAATGGAAGATCTCGGAATCGCAGACATTGCATAACACGCTGTTCTATTATGACAGTCACGGACATTTTGATTATGACGGTTCCTGGGCCGATGCGGCAACACTCCGCATCGACAGTGTGCATGGATTCGCACCGACGCCGGCGATCAGCAATGCGATCATCCGGGGAGGTGTGGACCTCGTCCAATGGGGATGGCTGCCGCGTTTCGAACTTCATCACGAGAACGGGGAATTGATCATCGGCGGAGAATACCGGTATCATCACGGATCACACTGGGGAAAGGTACAATATGCCGAAGGCCTGCCTTCCAATTTCGATCCGGATTACCGCTTCTATCAGTACGACGGGAACAAGCATATGGCATCGTTGTATGTCACGGAGAACTACAAACTGCAGGAAGAGATGACGCTGATGGCGAATATCCAGTTCGCCTATAATCAATATCAGATCCAGCATGAGAAATTCCTGCATCACTCGTTCAGTATCCCGTACTATTTTCTCAATCCCCGGCTCGGACTGAACTATAATGTCACGAACGAACTGAATGCATACGTTTCATTCGGATATACTTCACGCGAACCGCGGCTTCGCAATCTCTATGCCGCCGAGGATGCGTATTTCGGTGCGCTTCCTGCTTTTGCGGCCGATACCTCCGGCGGAACGGTGAGGTACGATTTCACCAAACCGTTCGCCAAACCGGAACAGTTGCTGAATCTGGAACTCGGTACGGGATATAAAACTCCCGCTCTGCAGCTGAACGGAAATGTGTATTGGATGGAATTCACCAACGAGCTGGTCAAGTCCGGTCAGGTGGATATCTTCGGCAATCCGGTGTACGGAAACGCTCCGCGGACCAGGCACTTCGGATTGGAAGTGGACGGAACAATCCGGTTGACGGATGAACTGACGGTCCATGGAAATACCTCGCTTTCCACCAATTATATTGTTACGTTTTCTTCGATCGACAGCGTCTCGAGCTCGGTTGTGGTGTATAGAACGAAACTGGACGGTAATCCTATAGCAGGTTTTCCCGGACTGACGGCGAATCTCCGCGTTTCGTATCAGCGGGAATGGTTCTCGACGTCGCTTGTCGCAAAATTTGTCGGTCCGTTCTATACCGATAATTTCAAGAATGTGCTGAACAGGAATGATTCATACTCAGTTCTGAATTTCGAAACGGTCTGTGCGCTGCCGAAGATCGGCGATGCGGAAATATCGCTCCGAGGTGAAGTGCGGAACCTGCTCGACACATTCTACATGCAGAACGGCGAAGGGGATGCATTCTTCCCGGCCGCCGAAAGGAACTATCTGCTCGGCATCTCCGTACAATTATAACGATCATGAAGAGAACGAACCGGACATACGCTTTGATCATCTGCAACGGGGAAATGCCCTCCTCCAAACTGCTCTCGCCCCTGCTGAAGAAAAAACCGCTCATCGTCTGCGCGGATGGCGGTGCGAATAAGGTCCGGCCGTTCGGGATCGTTCCCGATGTCATCATCGGCGACCTCGATTCCATCACGCAGAAGACCCGGCTGTATTTTTCCTCCGTTCCCATCATCCGTATGACGGATCAGAACAGTACCGATCTCGAGAAAGTGCTGGAATATCTTCTGGTCAATTCGGTCACTTCGGCGACCATCGTCGGGGCGACCGGAGACCGGCCTGATCACACGCTGTCCAACTTCAGTATCCTGCTGAAATATCACCCGAAGATCGCGCTTCAATTCTTCGATGAACGCTGTACGGTCGAGGTCGTCCGGAAGAAGGTCCGATTTGCAGCGGAGATCGGCCAGCAGATCTCTCTGGTGCCGATGGGAAAATGCGGCGGGATCACAACGAAAGGATTGAAATATCCGCTGAAGAATGAGACGCTGGAACTCGGCGTCCGTGAAGGTTCGAGCAACGAAGCCTCCGCCTCCTCGGTGGAGATCACCGTAAAGACAGGTTCACTTCTTCTTTTCAAGATCCATCCCGAATATAAACGATGAACGGCTGAACGATGGAAATCACCGAAGCGATCGCCGTCATTCTGGGACTCCTTTCTGTCTATCTCGTCACCAAACAGCAGGTCTGGTGCTACCCGCTGGGGATCATCTCCGTCTTCATCTACATCTTCATTTTCTATGAAGTGAAACTATATGCGGATATGGGACTGCAGGTCTTTTTCATTGTTCTGCAGGCGTATGGATGGTATGAGTGGCTCTACGGCGGGGAAGGGAAAACGGAACTGCATGTTGCATGGGGAACACAACGGCTGTACGTCCTTTCGTTCATGTTCACCGTTATTGCCTCTGGTATTCTTGGTTATCTGCTGCACCGCTTGACCGATGCATCCCTGCCGTACGCGGATTCATTTCTCGCCGTATTGAGTATGACCGCGCAGTGGATGATGGCGAAGAAATACATCGAGAACTGGATCCTGTGGATGATCGTCAACATCGGCTCCATCGGGATGTACTCGATGAAAGGATTGTACTTCACGACATTTCTTTACGTGATCTATTTCGGTCTTGCCATTCTTGGATACAGAGAATGGAAACGTTCATTGACGCCGAAGGATTCTCCCGCCCTTTAAAACGCCGAAGCAGGGAATGATCCCTGCTTCGTGTCTGTACCTGTCCCGTCAAAAAAATTGTCGAAGCGAAGGAGTGTTCGTAGAGAACACTCGTCCGTTAAAACGGTACATTTCTTATTTCGTATCCAGGATCAGCGGCAATCCGTCATTCCCGCCGACGATGATCACTTTGGTATTGGGGGAGTTGGCAAGTTTTTCGGTTGCTTCGATTCCTTTCCATGTGAGCAGCTGCGAGTTCAACCCCTGATTCACGATCTTTTGGAAATCCGAGATACCCTGCGCTTCGATCCTCTTTCTGTCCGCTTCCTGTTTTTCTTTTGTCAGCACGAACTGCATCCGCTGGCTTTCCTGTTCGGACTGCAGTTTCTGTTCGATGGAGGAGGAGAGTCCTGCCGGCAGCGTCACTCTGCGCAGCGGTGCGGATTCCACGGTGATACCCCGTCCGGCGATGGCTGAAGTGATCTCCTCCAGAACGATCTTGGAGAGATGTTCGCGTTCGGATGTGTAGAGCGCTTTTGCTTCGAAGCTCGCGGTGACTCCGCGTGTGACGGAACGGAATTGCGGCTCGATGATGATCGATTCATACTCTTCACCGACCGTTTTATAGACATCGGCAGCTTTTTCCGGATTCAAATGATAGAGTACGGACACTTCCAGCTGAACGGTCAATCCTTCTTTGGACGGAACATCCATCACCTCTTTGAGTTCCTGTGTTTTGATGGACATCTTCACGATCCGGGCGAGCGGATTGACGAAGTTGATGCCGGATTTCAGCGTGTTGTCCGACACTGTTCCAAAGAAGTCCACGACACCCACATTACCGGCAGGGATCACGGTGAAACAGTTGGAGAGCATCGCGAGTGCGGCGCCGAACGCGACCATCAGCGAAATATTCGCGGACCCTTTGGTGTTGGGATTGCTACGCATGTTTTGCCAGGACACGAATGCGACGACGGCAACGATTGCAAAGATCAAGAAGAACATAAAGCCTCCAAATGAATAAAGTTAGTTCACTATCATAACATCAAATATGTTGGAATCGTTCGGCAGTGTCTTTCCACCTCCAAGCCACTCGCTTATCCCTTTCTCCACCGAACGGAATTCCCCGATCCCGGCGCCGCCGTGATCATCCTGTCCTCCGACAAGAATGGTCATTTTCCAGTGCGGACCGGGCGTTCCAAGATACTCAAGCGGTAAGGCAAACTCAATGGACGAACTCCTTGTATTTCCAAGCGGGGAGACGGCATCCTCCTGTTTTGGGATATATTCACACAATATTGATCCGTTTTCGTTCAGAACACGAATTCCGCCGCCGACAACGATCAATCGGTTGAAGGCTGATGAAGAATCGAGCATGAAGCCCGAGTTGATTCCGATGTTTCTTTGTGTCCCTGAACCGGTGTTGAGGGCAATCGCTGCCATCGTCAGTTGGAATCCGTACTCCGGATGCCAGCCGGGATCGTAGAGGCTGGAAAAGGTCAACGTGCAGTAAAGATTCTTCTCATCGTATCGGAACGATGATTGAAGAATATCGAGAATACCTTTCTTGAAATGCTGACTCTCAGGATACCGGTACGTTCCCGAAAGACCGGAGTCATCCCCGGCCGAGTCTGTCCGTTCCGCAAGCAGTGAAGCGGATGGGTTCTTTCGCTTGATCACTTCGTGAGAGAGGAGAGGATGCGATGGACCCCGCAGGACCGGAAACAACCGGGCAGTGTCAGGACGGGCAAGTGTGATGCCGTTAAAATACCGTTTGTCGGAAAAATTCCTCAAAAAGATCTTCGGATCCTTCTTCGTGTCGATCACAGTCTTTCCGTTGCTGACGATCTTTATTGATGAAGCCGTGTGTTCAAGCTTCACCGTTCCTCCCGGAAGGATCTGAAAGGGAGCTGTGACCGCATCACCGTTCTCGTGCACCCAAAGATAATTGACGGTGTACATCTCGGGCAGATCTTTCGATGTAATGGTCGTAATGATGCGGTCGTTCTTCCGAAGGTAGGAGATATTCACGGTTCCTTCTCCCACCCTTTGTTCAAAATGAACAGAGCTCAATTCCTTCGGAAGTTTTGGCTGCACGCGGATCGCTTTTGCGGGGACATCTACACTCACTCCGAAATAATCCTGATACATCGAACGGATGAACTCCGCAAGACTCCACGCCTGTGAATATGTTCCGGATAGTCTCGGTTCGTCATTCCTGCGCGGATGAACATCCAGCAGTTCGGATAAAGCGCCGACCGTACCGCGGCGAAGCATTTGATGGACTGAATTTTTGGTGACAGGATAGATCACGTCCTGAAGATCATATCTGGTTGCCGCATAGATCGCCGGACCGTTCAGCCAGGTCCAGATCGTGCCGTTGTGGTACGCGGCGTCCTTCACATAAAACGGCGGACTCTCATGGTACGGATGAAAATTGGAATCACTCTGCGCCAGCGTTGCGGTGCCGTGTTCATAGACGAGTTGACCGAGGACGGTGCGGACCGATTGCTGCCGAACATCTTCCGGGATCATCATGTCGATGGAGAATAATTGGTTCGGACGGAGTTCTTGCGATGGAGTTCCATCCGTCCGCAGATGATCGTAGATCAGATTGTTCTTGGGATCGACGAAGTATGCAGCGAAATTCTTTTCGAGTTTATCCGCCAGCACTTTCCAGCGCGCGGCGGCGGAAAAATCGTTGAAATACTCGGCGCAGAATACTCCCGCCATCAATTGCTGATACCATAGCGTCTGTATATCGCATGCACGGTTTCCTCGGGGAGACCACGGGCCGTTCGGTCCGACCGCATCCATCCAGCTCTCGGCATCGGCATGCGTCAGAAAACCGAGCGAATCGGTGTGGAACTTCACGGTTCCTTCGATGGAGCGGACGAGCACAGGATACATCTCTTTGATGAAAGCGACATCGCCGGAGTATTTCACATATTCATAGAGCGATTTGACGAACCAGGGTGCACCGTCTGCTGTATTATAGATCACGGATTGCGGCGTGGCCAGATTCGGTATTCGTCCGTAGTTCGTATTGTTCGTGTCCAATTCCTGGAATGCCGCATAGGATCGGAGCACATCGCGTGCATCCGAAAAATTTCCGATCACATAGGTTGAACCGGGAAGGGAAATGAATGAATCACGTCCCCAGTAATTGTTGAACCACGGCAGCCCGGCAAAGATCCCTTTCGTCCGAGCACCGCCGGTTGACTGATTCATGATCAGTGCGTCCGCCTGCAGTTTGGCCCATGCGATCGCTGTCGTCAATTCTGCATCACTTGTGGAAACAGGGGAGAGATCCAGCAGTGTCTGCATTCGTTTTTTCCGCGATGTGCGGAAATGGTCCGTGCGGACAGCCGCTTCGGCAGAGATATCTTTTAGTTCACGCAGGGATCGTCCGGCAGCTATGGCGAAGACCGTGACATTCCGTTTCTGTTTCCGCAGGACAATTATGTCGGTCGGGACGATCGGTGTTGCGGTGTTTGTTCTGATCCAATGTTCCCATGGTTCATTCAGAACCGTATCCCTTTGAAAATTATCGGTCGGCTGAATTGATATCTGTGCAAAAGGATGATCCACTTCGATGAGCAGGACATCGATACTATCCAGCAACGTCACTGTTTCTTTGACACCGTTAGGATACGTACGGACGAGCTGGTGCGGATGGACGACGGAACGTGCAGTGGTCCGCTGGAGTTCGACTCCTTTGACCGTGAGGGAGTAATCATGGAAGATCTTTTCTGCATTGATGAACCATCCCTGCCAGCCGCCGGAATTCTTCCCATTCACCTCGCCGTGGTACGTGCCGGCCTCTTTGTTGGTAAAAACATACTGCCGGTCGGACGAAGTGACGGTGATGCCGAGATCATCGAGCGTTTGGGAATAGACAGAAGGGAAAAGAAGGAGTAAAAGGGACAATTGCTTCAAATAATTCTTCATAAATTCTGTCCTTCTGGTATTAAAAAGAATGATGGTAAACAGAATCAGCCAGCAGCCAGCTCGCATCGCGGATCGCCTGTTCCGTGGTCAATTCTTCCGGTGAGATCTGCGTCAGCGAAGCGAGACCGAGCCGTGACCGCAGTTCTTCGGCATTCCCATTGATCCGGCCGACGAATGCGTGAACCGGTTTTCGGGCTTTACGTGCGTGATCAGTAATTCCTGCGATCCCTTTCCCAAACAATGTTTGTCCGTCGATCGTCCCTTCGGTGGTGATGACACAATCGCACAGTTCCAATTGTTCATCGAAACGGATCACCTTCAGTATGGTGTCGATACCGGAGGTGATCTCCGCATCAGCGAACGTCATCAAACCGTAGGCAAGTCCCCCTGCCGCCCCGCTTCCGGCAGCCGATGAATGGTCCTTCTGCATCTGAAGCGAGATGATCTCTGAGAAATTCTTCAGAGCCGCTTCCAGATACGGCAGTTGTTCTTCGGAAGCTCCTTTTTGCCGCGCGAATGTATACGTGGCACCGTGCTCGCCAAGGAGTGGATTCTGAACATCGGAGAGGATCCTGATCGGACAACGGATCGGTGAAGCGGCAGCAAGGCGGACCGCAGTCATCTGCAGTAATGCGATGCTGCCCGGTTTCAACTGTTCGCCGTGTTCATCCAGCAATTCCGCTCCAAAGCATCGCGCCGCTCCCGCACCGCCGTCGTTCGTTGCTGTTCCACCCAGACCGATCCAGATCTCTTTAGGGGAATGTTCCAGAGCAGCGGTGATCAACTCGCCGATGCCGTAAGAAGTGGATCGCGCAATAGTGTCAGGTGAAGGGGAGAGATGTTGAAGTCCGATCGCTTCGGCGGATTCGATGACAGCGATGTGGTCCGCAGTAATACCATACCGTGCAGTGACTGTTCTGTCGGGTGTCGGTCCGGTCACTTCATGTTCATGGATCATTCCGCCGAGTGCGTTCATCAGACAGTCGAGCGTCCCGTTCCCTCCGTCCGCCACCGGCAGTGAAACCATCACGGCATCACGGTATTTTCTGCGGAGCGTTTTAGCAAGGATTGCTGCGATCTTCTGAGAGGAGAGGGCCCCTTTCATGGCGTTGGGTGCAAGGAGGAATTTCATGACGTAATATCCGAACAAAATGAAAGGATTCAAAATTCGTACAATAAAAAACCTGTCCGGCATCATCTGCAGAACAGGTCGGTGTGGCCGAATCTGAATAATTTCTTTACGAATTGGAGGCAGTTTCTTTTTTCTGCATCTTCACCAGAATGATCCCGCCGATGATCATACTGACCAGCCAGTATCCGGAATCGATCAGCGTCAGCATGAACGGTTTCATCTGATACAGATTATTCACCAAATGCACCATGGCGACGAATCCGATCCAGCTCCAGAATGCAGCCTGAACCGCCCCGTTCATATCTTTCACCTGAAAGGCATGATGGATGTGTGTCTGAACATAGAACATGACGAATGCGCCGACCAATGATCCTCCCATCATGATCGCGTTGTCCGTACCGCTTACTGCTTTTGCTATCTCCTCCGTGATGCCGGTAAACATCATCCATTGTGCGGAAAACAGGACACCGTACCATAGTGCGCCGATGATCCACATGACCAGCGCCGCAATTCCGACGGCAACATAGTTGATCTTTACATCCATACAAACCTCCGAGTTAGTGAATTGTGAGTGAGAACAGCAGAGAAACTACCGATGAAGGATCGAAACATCAATTGATGATCATCAAGATTCGTTACTTCATTGCTGAGAGTTTTTTAAGGTCGGTCATGTTCAATAATCCCTGAAGGATCGCCAGATCGGCGAATCCGCTGCCGTTAGCAGTGACGATGAAACGCTCCTCCACGACCAGCTGCAGGGAACACGAATGAGAATTCTCCTGCGAATGTGATTTCTCTATTCCTTTGTATCCGTTGTAGGTTACCGAACGTTCGAAACCTTCATCTGTTTCATTGTTGAAGTCCATACCGGAGATCATCTGCAGTGCGCCGGACATCCCTTCCCCCATTCCGGCGTAATCGACGATCTCCACTGAAGCGGTCCATGTCACCTCGGTATCGACGGAATCTTGTTTTCCGTCATCCGTCGTTTGAAGTTGTTTCTCCATCTTCACGATTCTGAACTCGACAGATGCTGATGATGATGAGATCCCCGAAGACGAAATGGATTGACCTTTTGGTTTTTCCCGGATGAACCCTTCGGGTCCTTTCTCGGGTAGGATCTTTTGCAGTTCCTTGAACGGGATGACCTTTATTGCCTTTGCATTCTGCGCCGGAAGAATGGTTATGAACATAAGGATAATCATGAACATTAAAAGTTTCATACGGCCTCCAATTAGCGGATAGTTCAACGGTTGAATGTATACAGTTCGTTTTCTTTGGAACGATCAACGGATCATGCGCTCGACCTTCTCGATCATATCCTGAGCAGAAAAAGGCTTCTGCATGAATTCAACATTGGTGTAATACTCGGAATCGAAACTCAGCTTGTTCAACGGATATCCGCTGATGAGAATGATCGGGACCGAAGGGAGGATCGTTCGTGCCTGTTCGATGACGATCCGTCCGTCCGACTCGGTTAAAAAATAATCGGTGATCAGCAGGTCGAACGATTCGGGCTGGTTCTGCATCCACTGAGTCAGTGCCAGCACCGATGAGAATGGGAATATTTTATACCCTTCCGCCGACAGACTTTTGTTCAGAATATCGAGGATCGTTTCATTATCATCCACAATAAGGATCGTTCCTTTGATCGACCGGGGTGGAACCGAACGTTCGGGAACGATTGCGGAAGTAACTCCCTCCACAAGATCATTATGCAGCAATCTGCCGACGGCACTGAAGGAAAGCAGAATGAAGTTGAAGAGCACGATCCCACCCGTACCGAGCGAATGTGCCTGCAAAGGGTGCCAAGGAAAGATGAGTGCTCCGTTCACCACAAGAAGTACACAGCCTGAAAAAATGATGAATGGATGCTTGTGCAGCCGAACGGCAGAGAAGAATAAGACGGCGGGAAACACCATGAATGCAATGCTTCGGTCTGTTGATCCCGTCATCATAGACGCGGAAGCGGTGATGATCAAAAGGGAAAGCGAGAGGATCGTTGACACGAGATGGTGACCATGACGATAGAGGATGAACGAAATACAAAAACCACAGAAAAGAACAGCGAAGAAGAAGGAAGTGTTTGAATCGTGTCCAATGATTGCAGGGATCATTCCGGCGATTGAACAGATGCAGCCGATCAGAATGATCCCCTTTAAGGCATTGTTCGACTGCGGATGTGTTCCTGTCTCCGAAGAACTGTCCATGGTCTTCATAGGTGGTGCTAAGATAGAGAGCGGGGTTCATATACTCAAGCACAAATTCACCTTTGCCTTTGGACCATTTTTTGACGAAATTCATTCGTCATTACAAACAAAACCCTAAAAAATACGAAATGGAGTAATTATGTCAATAATCACAGATGTTTGGGCACGCGAGATCCTTGATTCACGCGGAAACCCGACAGTGGAAGCAGAAGTAGAACTTGAAGATGGTACAATCGGCCGAGCAGCGGTCCCCAGCGGTGCCTCCACCGGCGAACACGAAGCGGTCGAGCTTCGCGACGGTGACAAGAACCGGTATCTCGGCAAAGGAACGTTGAAAGCCGTTGAAAATGTCAACAGCATCATCGCCGAGGAACTGACGGGATTCGATGCACAGGACCAGGTCGGCATCGATAAAATGATGCTGGAATTGGACGGTACACCGAACAAATCCAAACTTGGTGCGAACGCGCTCCTTGCCGTCTCTATGGCGACGGCTAAAGCCGCTGCAAATTATTTCAATGTTCCGCTGTATCGATATCTCGGCGGTGTGAATGCGAAAGTTCTTCCGACACCGATGATGAATATCATCAACGGCGGCCGTCACGCCGACAACAATGTGGACTTCCAGGAATTCATGGTCGTTCCGGCGAACGCTCCAAACTTTGCCGAAGCACTGCGCATGGGAACGGAAGTGTTCCATGCATTGAAAGGTGTTCTCCACAAAAAAGGATACAACACGGCAGTCGGTGATGAAGGCGGGTTTGCACCGAGCCTGAAATCGAACGAAGAGGCGCTCGATGTGATCATGGAAGCGATCGGCAAAGCAGGATATAAAGCAGGCGAAGATGTCTTCATCGCACTCGATCCGGCCAGCAGCGAGATGTATCAGAAAGAGGACGGCAAGTATCTCTTCTATAAATCCACACAGGAGAAGTTCACCGCAGAGCAGATGGTTGCGTATTGGAAGAAATGGGTGGACAACTATCCCATCATTTCCATCGAGGATGGAATGGCGGAGAATGACTGGGCGGGATGGAAGCTGCTGACGGATACGATCGGCGGGAAGGTCCAGCTGGTCGGCGATGATCTGTTCGTGACGAACACTGAATTCCTTGCGAAAGGGATCTCTCAGGGTGTCGCAAATTCCATTCTTGTGAAAGTGAATCAGATCGGTACACTGACCGAAACATTCGACGCGATCGAAATGGCAAAACGTGCTCATTACACCGCCATCATCAGCCATCGCTCGGGTGAGACGGAAGATGCAACCATTGCGGATATCGCTGTGGCAACGAATGCCGGTCAGATCAAAACGGGAAGCGCAAGCAGAACGGACCGTATCGCAAAATACAATCAGCTGCTCAGGATCGAAGAAGAGCTGGATACGAACGGCATCTATGCCGGATTGAGCGCCTTCAACGTGAAACGCTGATCATACGGAAAGTAACGATAGAGGATGCCGCATTGCGCAAAACGCAGTGCGGCATTTTTATTAATGGCTGTATCCGATGCCGACAGGAAATTCGGAGAAGGTCATGCCCAGCACAAATCCATCCCATTCACCGACGCCCAGATAGAATCCCGGAGAAAAGCCGCCGATCGAGATCACACCGGGATACAGATTCACCTGCATATTATATAATCCCGGTCCCGTGAATAATACGGATGCCATCAGCGAGGAATTTTTATCCCAGAAGATTCCGGCGGTCCCGTCCAACTGCGGATCGATCTTGCGGAACCCGCGGAGCCGTCCGTCCCTCAATTTGTTTACTACTCTTCCGGCTCCGACAGTGATGTTGTTCTGCGGATCATAGGCATAACTTGTTCCGAAGATCGTGTAGACCCCGTAATACATGAACGGGGAAAAATCACCGAGGAACGGGAATTTTTTCCGGACATAATACTGCTGTCCTGCATTTTGAAGATTGCCGGTGAACGGTTCAATGATCGGCTGCGGTGACCATTCATTGACGGGAAGTGTTTCAGAGAAGAATCGTTTTCCCCACTCTGTGCTGAAGATCGCGATCCCCGCCATGTTGAACAGATAGATGTCCGCCACAAGGTCTACATTGATCCCGCGGTAGCCATCCGCTTCGATCACTTCGTTCATCACCTGATACGCAACGGTGGTCACTCCCGACCAGAGATAGGGTAGGGGAACATTGCGATGGTCGAGATACTCGGCCAGTTTTGCATAGTGCATACCGTTTCCCACGGTATGCCCGCCGATGTTCGGCAGGAATTCCGCATTCTTCACGCCGATCGTAAAATTGAAGATCTCCTGATGGACGAACTCATTCCATCCGAATTTCCGGATATTCCCGATCGGATCGCGGATGTTTCGCCAAACGTGAGCACCGTCGCCGGAATAATCCCACTTCAGGATCCGTTTGTGGTGCCCTCCGTTTCGCATCATATCATACCCGCCGTTCAGAAAGACACTGATAGGGTTGATCTGCGATTCGGAGCCGAAAGTATTCTCCGGGCGAAAGAAATAGTATTTCTTCTCCTGTATTTCCTGAGCATTCAGCTGATGGAGGCAAAGCAGAATCAACAGATAAAAAGGTATGACTATACGGTGCAGGATTGTGATTTTCGTTCTTTTTTCCACTTGCAAATTTTAGTATATTTTGCTCAAGAACAAAGCAAAATCTATGATTTTCAATCGATGTGAGCGCTTTGTGTTCCTTCTGCCTGCAGTGTTCATCCTCGCATGCACGAATGACAGCAGTGGAAACTCAGGAGGAATTCCGTCCGCCGATTATCTGGCGACGGACCATTCTGTGTATCGGCACTCATACGTGATCATCGATTCGCTTGGGAAGAAGATCCAGGATCTTGTTGATACCGTCACAGTCACCGTAACGACCGAAGAGGGAATGATCCAGGGATTTGATCGGTCCGTGAAGGTCACTGCACAGTCCACACCCTTCGTCTCACCGGAGATCACATTTCCGGGAACGACCAGCGTGCATTGGTATGCGGCATCCAATGATACGGTCTATTTGATCGCCTACAGAACCTCGGGCGGGTTGTTCCTTCCTAAAGGGAAGCCGGCTGTTGCATCCGGCTTCGATCTCACATTCCCGTCCGCAGCAACACGGTTTGTGAAAATGAACAGCCGTTTTGCCGATTCACTCTATTGGTCATCACCCAAACGCGCCGTCTATGTCATGCCGATGTACGCAGGCAGGGAGTGGAGGGGTTTTCCGAACGGACATTGGTTCACTCAGATACGAAAAATAGAATCAGTTCAGACTATAACAACGCAGGCCGGTTCATTTCCCTGTTATATGATCAGAACATCCATCAACTCGAATCAATTCAGTTCTAATGAAATATGGTACGATTACGTTGCAAAAGAAGGGATCATTCTTCGGACGCTGGATGCTGAATGGAATCTCTCCACGGAAGCTAGTCCGGACGGTGTCGGAAGGGCGATGTTTCATGAGCGGCTGGAATTGATCTCACGGAATTAATCACCGAAACACCAACACTATTTTATCATCTAACCAAAACTATTATGGCACAAATCAAATTCGGAACGGACGGCTGGCGCGGTGTTATCGCGGAGGATTTCACCTTTGCCGGGGTGCAAAAAGTGGCCCTTGCTACCGGACGGTATTTCTCCAAGCATAAGTATGCCAAGAACGGAATTGTGATAGGATATGATGCTCGATTTCTTTCAAAGGAGTTTGCCCATTGTGCGGCACAAGTGATCGCCTCGGCCGGTGTAAAGGTGCTGCTGGCGGATAAGATCTCTGCTACGCAGATGGTCTCGCTCGGAGTCGTGAAGAAGAAAGCTGCGGGTGGAGTGGTGATCACAGCAAGTCATAATCCCGCAAAGTACAATGGATTCAAGATCAAAGGGGATTTTGGAGGACCGGCACACCCCGAAATGATCACCGAAGTGGAAAAAGAATTGGAACCTCTGCAGGATGCCGCCGTGCTGCCGATCGAGTTGAAACAGTTCGACGAACTGGTGAAGAGCAAGATGATCCAGTTCATCGATCTGACGAAGATCTATGTGGCGGATCTGCAGACGAAGATCGAGTTCGATCTGATCAAATCTGTGAAACTGAAGATCATGCATGATGCTATGCATGGAGCAGGAATGGGAATTCCTGAACTCTTCCTGCCGAAGATGGGGACTATCCGCAGCGATTACAATCCTTCGTTCGGGACGACCAACCCCGAACCGCTTCCCCAGAATACGGAAGAGTTAAGTATGGAAGTCCGATCCGGGAAGTACCATTTCGGATTTGCAACAGACGGCGATGCGGACCGAATCGGTGCGGTGGATGAGAAAGGGAACTTTGTGGATTCCCACCGGATCTTTGCCATCCTGCTGAAATATCTGATGGAACGGAAACATTACCGCGGAGCCGTGGCAAAATCCCTTTCAGTTACGGATCTTATTGTGAAGATGTGCGATCATTATAATGTCCGTTTATACGAAACAGCGGTCGGATTCAAACATCTCTGCAGGTTGATGACGGAAAAAGATATCATTATTGCCGGCGAAGAGAGCGGCGGTATCGCGGTGAAAGGCCACCTGCCGGAGCGGGATGGAATCTTCATTGGTTTCCTGTTGGCAGAAGTGATGGCGGTCCGTCGGATGAAACTCAGTGCGCTCGTGAAAGAATTATTTGACGAGTTTGGAGAGCATCATTTCGGCCGCATCGACGCTCATTTGACGGATGCGCAGAAAGAAAAGACCATGAAATTCTATCAAAGTAAGCCGAAGAAAGTGGCATCGTTCGAGGTTATCAAGCATGACATGACAGACGGCGTGAAACTGGTGATGAAGGACGGATGGATCCTTGTCCGGGCCTCGGGCACGGAACCGATCATACGGTTCTATGCGGAATCGAGTTCTCCAAAGAAAGTGCAGCAAATGCTCAAAGCTGCTACTTCGGTAAAGTGATCATGATCGGCAGGCCAACCACCTGCCGATTTTTATTTTAAACCATCGAGAATACGAACAGAAACAATTTCTTCTTATCAGAGGTCAATTATGAAGATCGAACGGATCGAATTACGGCATGTAAAACTGGAATTGGTCGCGCCATTTGAAACATCCATGGGGATCGAAACTCACGAAGAACATATCATCGTCCGCGTGGACTCAGAAGGACTCACTGGATGGGGAGAATCTGTCGCGGAAGGAACGCCATTCTATTCCTCGGAGACGGTTCAAACT
The DNA here is from genome assembly GCA_943364975.1 of Synechococcus sp. UW140. Lineage (GTDB taxonomy): Bacteria > Bacteroidota > Ignavibacteria > UBA10030 > UBA8401 > UBA8401. The sequence goes on along the minus strand of CALRIY020000001.1, from coordinate 161,245 downwards.
GCCTGGCATGTATTGAAGGATTTCTTCATTCCGGATATTCTCGGCAAAGATCTCGCCTCAGTCGATCAAGCGATCGAATTGTGGGACCGGGTCCGCGGACATCGAATGGCGAAAGCAGGATTGGAATCGGCACTGTGGGATCTGTTTGCAAAGTCAAAGGGAATTTCGTTGTCCACCGCGCTCGGAGGGAGTCGGCAGCGGATCAACGTCGGCGTCAGCATCGGACTGCAGTCTTCACCGGAAGTGCTGCTTCGGAAAGTGGATGGATATCTGAAGGAAGGGTATCAGCGGATCAAGATCAAGATCGCACCCGGACGGGATCTACAGCTGGTGAAGGCGATCCGGTCACAGTACCCTGACATCCTGCTTCAGGTCGATGCCAATTCCGCATATGAGTTATCGGATGTCGAACTTTTTCGGGCGATGGATAATGAGGGATTGTCGCTGATCGAACAGCCGTTGGGATATGATGATATCTATGAACATTCGAAGCTTCAGCGTGAATTGAAGACATCGATCTGCCTCGACGAAAGTATCCATTCACTGGCGGATACGAAAGCGGCCATTGAACTCGGCAGCTGCCGGATCATTAACATTAAACCGGGACGGGTAGGCGGATTTACGGAATCGATCAAGATCCATAATTACTGTCAGGAACATCATATCCCTGTATGGCATGGAGGAATGCTTGAATCCGGGATTGGCAGAGCGGGAAATGTTGCTCTGGCATCGCTGCAGAATTTTGTCCTTCCGGGAGATATTTCAGCCAGCAGCAGATACTACACGGAGGATATTGTTGATCCTCCATTTGTCGTTGCATCGGACGGTACGATGGAAGTCCCGACAGCACCTGGGATAGGAGTGACAGTGGTACAGAAAATGCTCGAAAAAGTAACTGTCAGAAATGAACAATTTTCCACAAGCCTATAATGCCAACGTTTCAGGGAAAATATTTATTGAATCATCAATACTCTATTTGTTATGTTAATAGGCCGACATTAAATCTTGCTTACAATAAGGACGGAGTATAGGAAACAATCGAAGAATAATAGTTGATGATAAAACGCAGCATCATATTGGTTTTCTTCCTCATTTTTTTTCCGCGGAACGCCTATCCTCAGTTCGAACAATTCTATGAGAGTTGGCGCTGGGCCCATTTTACGACCGCATCCGGTCTGCCGTCGGATGTGGTGGAGGCGATAATTGAAACCGATAATGGGATTCCTTGGGTTTCCACCCCTAAAGGTTTAGCATGGTATGATGGCTATGATTGGAAATCTATCGTTATTGACAGCGCAAAGCCACATCAGCGCTCAAGAACAATTTCACCCTTTTTTGGAAGCAAACTATTTGTTATTCAAGATGGAGATTTGTATGTAGGCGATACACATGGATTTGAAAAGATAAACTTTCAGAGTGTGATGAAAGTTGGAATAGTAAGTAGTGTTGCCGCGATAGATTCCTTGACCTTTATGTGTGTTTATGAAACGAATGATTCGGCGCATGTTTTGAAGATTCACAATAATAACATAGACATAATAAATTCACATCCACCAGGAAGAGTATACCAATCTACAAATACTCAATGGTTTACTTCTGGTTTGGATATGGGGTTATATTATTACAAAGATGCAGAATGGAAGAAAATATTTACACCTATAGGGGAACCGATTGCAATAAGAAATATTACAGAAAACGTTTTTGGAGAAGGAATTATTGCCATCGATGCACCTAAAAACAAAATTGGCCTGTGGGAATTTAAGAACAAAGAAATAATTGCTTTATCTCGAACAGAACGAAATCAGCCAATAAGATCTGTCAGCATTGCAAATAATAGTGATGCTATTGCAGTCTATGAATCGGGAGAAATACATTTACGGATGACCAAAGTATGGTACAATCTTGAGCCCATACCCCGACAGATGACGAATATATTGTCCGTTCAATATCGAAATAATAATGATATTTGGATTGCAACCGAAAACGGTCTATTCCTTTTTAAACGGCATCAAAGCGAATGGAAAAAAACCGATTATCCGTTTTCAGATCCACGAAGCATTGTAATGGAAATATTTCAATCGAAGAATAATGAAATATGGATCGGTCATATGGATGGACTGGAGATTCATAAAACAGACGGCAGTAAAATATTTATTGCAAGCATTAATGGCACTCCATTAGGGTTAGTAACGGGAATTAATCAAGATTCTAAGGGGCATATTTGGGTTTGTGCAGGAGGTGGAGTGAAAGGACTATTTGAATGGGACGGGAGACAGTGGCATCATTATTTCAAAGATGAAATTGGTTTTCATAAAATCAGAAAAGATCAAAAAGGGAATTTATGGTTTTTGGGATTAGGAACAAAAAAAAATGACCCTGCAGGGTATTATCTGCAGAATTCAAATTTTTATAGAATAGATTCTCTTATAAATCTCCCAAGCAATAGAATATATTCGTTTGCGGAGAGCAAAAATGGTACTATTTGGATTGGTACATCCGAGGGATTAATTAGGAAGACAACCGATAAAGCAACGTATTGGGGTAAAGAAATATTTGGGAAAAATGCTAAAGTATATACTATCGCCGTAGATAGTAACGAAAATATTTGGTTCTCCACTTTTTCATCATATTTAGGCACCATAAATACTTCTGATTCAATAAGATGGGTTTGGAAAAGAGAAGAACAACATGAATACAACAACAAAATCTGGGATATTAATATTGACGACGCAGGAATCCTTTGGGTAGCGTCTGCAAAAGGCCTGTTTAGATTTTATAATAACACGTGGTCAAATTATGGAAATATTACCGGCGCAAATATTAAGGAACTCAGAGTGGTATTATCGACTAAAGACGATATTTACATTGGGGGACATGGGATAGGGGTTAGGTCCATTAATAGGGAAATCAATATATATCCCATTAGAGTAACTATTTCCAAGCCAATTGTTGAAAACAATGAAGCGTACTGTTCGTGGAATCCGGCAGCATTTTGGGGCAACATTTCGTCTAATGAAATTGAGACTCGCTATCGTCTGAACGAAGGAGAATGGTCGGAATGGACAAAACAGAATTCGACAGTTTTCAAGGGTTTAAAAAGCGGCTATTATTCCATTTCAGTTCAGTCAAAAGATCAAACGGGGAACATTTATGATGGGTTTATTGAACAACAATTTGAGATAAAACCACCAATATATTTTCAACCAGTGTTCTATATTCCTATTATCTTTTTATGTTCAGTTATTGTTGCCATAAGTGTGCAGTCATATAGAGCAAAACAGGAATTTAAATTAGCACTATTGGATCAACGAATTCAACTTTCCAACGACCTCCATGATGATGTCGGCAGCAACTTGGGAAGCATCTCATTGATCGGCCAACGGGCGATGAGAAATACACCGATCTCGGCAGAAGTTATGCAGGAATTGAAACTGATCTCGGATATAGCCGTGAATACCGCCGGAGAATTACGGGATATTGTATGGTATATCAATCCTCAAAATGATTCCATGGAAAGTCTCGGCAACCGCATGCGTGAAACGGTTGAACGGTACCTGCGCGATTATGATTTGGAATTCACAATCAGGAATGATTCAAAGAATGATGGGCTCACTGTCGGCATCCGTCACGATATTATGCTGCTGTTCAAAGAATTGGTGTATAATATTGCCAAACATTCGGAAGCGACCAGAGTCACGATCTTGATTGAACACACTTCAGAGAACATTCGGTTACTGATCTCGGATAACGGGAAAGGATTCGATCCAGAAAAGAAAACCTCCGGTGCGGGAATGCGCAGCATTCGACGAAGAGTTGAACGAATGAAAGGCAAGCTTACCATTGATACAGCCCCGGGCCGGGGGACCGCCATCACGGTATCGGTCAACAAAAGTTGAATGTGCGTCAACGAGTGTACCAACCACGCCAGTAATTATTGAGCGCAGCAATGAAGAAAAAAATTACCAAGACATCCAATACGATCTCTGTTTGGATCGTAGAAGACAGCATCGTATATCAAAAAAGTATTGTCTCCCTGATCAATTCGCAGGACGACATGAATTGCTCCGGTATATTTACCACCTGCGAATCTGCAATGAAAACGATCCGCACCTTTGAGGATGAAGAGATACCGGACGTGGTCCTTCACGACATTGGATTTCCCGGGCTGAACGGTATTACGTGTGTTGATGTGATCAAAAAGAATTTCGAAGAAATTCAGATCATCATGCTGACATCGTTTGATGACGGAGAACATATCTTTGATTCGCTCTGTGCCGGAGCAACGGGGTATCTGCTGAAAACATCAACAGAAGCGGAGATCATTAACGGTATCCGTACAGTGATGGCAGGCGGATCGCCGATGAACTCAAGTATTGCCCGAAAAGTTGTTGATGCTTTTTCACGGCCGAAAAAATTCTCAATGGATTATGATCTGACAGATCGCGAAAGGAATATCCTGCATTTCATCATCCGCGGACACACCAATATGATGATCGCTGCAGAGTTGATGCTCAGTGCTCATACGATCGATTCCCATTTGAGGAAGATCTATGAAAAACTGCATGTCCGCAGCCGGACGGAAGCGGCAACAAAAGCAGTGAAAGAGCGGATCATTTAAAACAGACGATCCGGACATACTCCGGATCGTCTGTTTCTCTTCGATAAGGTTTCAGGATCTATTTTTTCTTACTGTATTCTGTTGCCGCCTTCACGAATTCCCTGAACAAAGGATGCGGATTCAATGCGCGGGATTTCAACTCCGGATGAAATTGTCCCCCCACAAACCAAGGATGGTCTTTTAATTCCGCGATCTCAACAAGATTGTTGTCCGGCGACGTGCCGCTGAACACCATCCCGTGCTCCGATAGCACCTTCCTGAATTTATTGTTCACCTCGTACCGGTGCCGGTGCCGCTCATAAATCAATTCTTTTTTGTACGCTGCGTACGCCTTGGTGCCTTTTTGCAGAACACATGGATATGCACCCAGACGCATTGTGCCCCCCATGTTCTTGATGTTCCGCTGGTCAGCCATCATGTCGATCACATTGTACTTGGTCTTCTTGAACTCCGTACTGTTCGCACCGGTCATCCCGCAGACATTACGTGCGAACTCTATGATCGCGCACTGCATTCCGAGACAGATCCCGAAGAACGGTATCTTGTTCTCCCGGACATACTGGATCGCTTTGATCTTCCCTTCGATTCCGCGTATTCCGAATCCCGGAGCGACCAACAGACCGTGGACATCTGCCAGTACCTCTTTAACATTATGGCCGTCCAACTCTTCTGCTCGGATCCATTTCAGGTCAACGGCAACATCATTCTCTGCACCGGCGTGAATGAATGATTCCGAGATACTCTTATACGCATCCTTCAGTTCCGTGTATTTACCGACAAATCCGATCGTAACCCGGTCTCTCGGTTCCTTCACTCGGTGGACGAACCGGTTCCATTTCCTGAGGTCCGGTTTATTCGCCTTCAAATTCAATTTCTCCAGAACGATCTTGTCCAGACCTTCTTTCTCGAAATGGATCGGGAGTTCGTAGATCGTTTCGACATCGCGTCCTTCGATCACCGCTTCGGTCTCCACGTTACAGAAAAGTCCGATCTTCTCACGTACTTCCCGTGACAGTCTCTTTTCCGTTCGGCAGATCAGGATATCCGGCTGCATCCCGATCTCAAGAAGCGTCTTGACGCTGTGCTGTGTCGGCTTTGTTTTGATCTCGCCGGCGGATTTGATGTACGGGATCAGTGTCACATGGATGCTCAATGCATTCCGCTTGCCGATGGAGAGAGTGAATTGACGGATCGCTTCCAAAAAGGGGAGCGATTCAATATCTCCGACTGTTCCTCCAACCTCGGTGATGATCACATCATATTTTCCCGTGGCACCAAGCTGTCCCATCCGTTTCTTGATCTCATCGGTGATATGCGGGATCACCTGAACGGTCGCGCCGAGATAATCGCCGCGCCGTTCCTTGCTGATCACTTCGTAGTAGATCTGGCCGGTCGTTGCATTGTTCATTTTGGAGGTATTGACATCCAAAAAGCGTTCGTAGTGTCCCAGATCCAGATCGGTCTCAGCGCCGTCATCCGTGACGTACACTTCACCGTGCTGATACGGTGACATCGTCCCCGGATCAACATTGAGATACGGATCCATCTTTTGGATCGTGACGCGCAGACCTCGTGATTTCAGGAGAAGGCCGAGGGAGGCAGCCGCGATCCCTTTTCCGAGCGACGAGACAACGCCTCCGGTTACGAAAATATATTTTACATGTTGTTGTGCCATAGGAGCAGAGGGTTAAATGAGAAAAAACGATTAGTGATCCTGACCGGTCTATGATTTAATGTCGTCCAGTTCGTCCCACAATTTTACTGTATTCGTATCCTTTGTAAAGAACGTGCCGAAAAGAAATGTCAGCAATGCGATCGAGATCGGATAAAACAGACCGGCATACGTGTTCCCGGTCTGAGCGACAAGTGCCACGCCGATCAACGGTACAAGACCTCCGAACACTCCGTTGCCGACGTGGTACGGCAGCGACATGGATGTATACCGGATCTTCGTCGGGAATAATTCCACAAGATATGCCGCGATCGGTCCATACACCATCGTTACAAAGATCACCTGAATGAACACAAGTGCACTCAGCATCACAGCGTTCGGATTATTCGGATCAGCCGCGAAATACTGCATTGCCATATATATCGGAACATAACTGACCGCGGCGATCAAGCATCCCGCCATGATGATCTTCTTTCTGCCGATCCGGTCAGAGAGTGCACCGAAGACAATAAAGAACGGAGTAGCGAGCAGCAATGCAACGGCGACAATGAAATTCGCCGTCACAAAATGGATCTTCAGAACGGTCTGAAGATAATACAATGCATAGAACTGACCGGTATACCAAACGACACCCTGACCCGCGGTAGCGCCGAACAACGCCTTTGCCATGATCTTCCAATTATCTTTGGAACCGAATGCATCCTTCAGCGGATTGGTCGATGTTTTGCCTGCAGCTTTCATCTTCGTGAACAGCGGCGACTCCTGAAGACGGATCCTGATGAAATAAGAGAATACGACGAGGACAATCGACAGAATGAACGGTATCCGCCAACCCCACTGCTGAAAGGCCTCTTCTCCGAGGGACGACCGGACTGCAAGGATTACTCCGAGCGAAACGAACAGTCCGAGTGTTGCCGTCGTCTGAATGAAGCTTGTATAGAATCCCCGTTTATCATCCGGAGAATGTTCGGCGATATAGGTCGCCGCCCCGCCGTACTCGCCTCCAAGCGCCAGACCCTGGGTCAAACGGAGCACGACAAGGATCGCCGGTGCAAGCAGACCGATCGATTCATACGTCGGAAGCAGACCAATAGCCGTCGTTGCGCCTCCCATCAGCAGCAGGGTGACCAGGAATGCGTATTTTCTTCCCACCACATCACCGATCCGGCCGAAGAAGACCGCGCCGAACGGCCGCACTGCAAATCCCGTCGCAAAGATCGCAAGCGTCGAAAGCAGACCGGCAGTCGGGTTCTCCTTTGGAAAGAATGAACTGGAGATGATCGGAGCCAGACTTCCGAAGATATAGAAGTCGTACCATTCGATCATCGTGCCGGCAGATGATGCGCCGATGACATTCCAGATCTTATATTCTTTTAAGAAATCGGTGTTTGCCATTAAGGCCCTTTTGACTTATTGGTCTGTCCGATGAACCTCTTGACGATGTACGATCTGAATAACTTTCTGAAGGTCTTCGACGGTATCGACAGGATGAGATTCATATTCCGTAATGACACATTTTATCTTGAAACCATTCTCCAGGATCCGCAGCTGCTCGAGTTTTTCGGCGATCTCGAGCGGGGATTGCACCAACGATGTATATCGCTGAAGAAAATCCGACCGGTAGACATAGATGCCGAAATGCTTGTAGAACGTTGTGTCAGTGAACCATTCCTCATCCTTCTTTGCATCCCGGACATGAGGAATAGGCGAGCGGCTGAAATAGAGCGCGTAGCAATCCTTGTCCATCACCACTTTGACAACATTGGGATTGAAGATATCCTGATGCGAGGATGTCCGTTTGACTGCGGTCGAGACCACGGCGGCAGGATCATCGATCAATGCACGGATGGTCTGATCGATCAACTGCGGATCGATCAGCGGTTCATCTCCCTGGATATTCACAACGATGTCCGCGTTCATTTCCTTTGCTGCAAGTGCGATACGGTCGCTTCCGCTTTGGATCTCCGCCGGGGTCATCCGCACATTGCCGCCGAACTGGCGGACAGCGGTCTCGATCCGTTCATCATCAGTCGCAACGACCGCATGCGTCAGCAAGGAGGACTTCATCGCTTGTTCATACACCCGTTGGATCATCGTCTTCCCGCAGATATCCGCGAGCGGTTTTGCAGGGAGACGTGTTGAGGCGTAACGGGACGGTATGATGCCGACGATATTCACGAGATCACTTTCGGAACCTTGAAGTGTTCATCCGTGGCCGAGGGTGCATTCTTCAAGGCCTCCTCCGTAGGTGTGGAAGGTCGGATCATATCGTCGCGGAACACATTCTTCAGTTCGATCACCTGTGCCAGCGGTTCCACACCCGTCGTATCAACGGAGTTCAGCTGCTCCATATACTTCAGAATGTCATTGAACTGATGCGTGAACTTTTGCTTCTCCGCATCGGAAAATTCCAATTTTGACAGTTTGGCGATATGCTCTACATCCTTGATCGTCACGGACATGGTCAGTTCTCTTCCCGATAGTTTCGTGTAATGATCTCTTTGACGGTATTCATCAGCTGGATCTCCGCTTCGCGTGTAGTGATATCCTTTGTCTCGATCGGATCATCGATCAGGATCTCGATCTCAGCCGGACGAATATCGAAGGAGCCTTTCGGCAGGATCTTGTAACTTCCGTTGATCGTCACCGGCACGAGCGGCACTCCCGATTTTGCCGCCAGCGAGAACGCACCGCGTTTGAACGGAAGAAGTCTCCCGTCGCGCGTGCGCGTTCCTTCAGCGAACAATAGCACCTGTCCTCCGGAACGGACATCATTCGCGGCACGATCCAGACTCTTCATCGCTTCAGTCCCTTTTCCACGATCGACCATGATGTGATGGCCCCAGCGGAGTGCCCAGCCCCAGAACGGCACATACGAGAGTTCTTTCTTGAACATGATCCTGATATGCGGAAAGGTATTCATCATCACCGGAATGTCGAACATGCTGGCATGGTTACTGACAAGGATATAGTTGCCGTACGGATCGACCTTTTCCAGTCCCTTGATCTTCATCGTGATGCTGCACACGAACAGTGAGAATCGGGTCCACGTGCGTCCGCTCCAAAAATAGACCCTTCCGGAACGATCAAACGGAACGGAGAGTAAGGCCAGGATGGAGAACGGTATGCATGACGCCGCAATGATCACAAGTCTGATAACAGTAATGAACCATCTCATACAGACTGCTCCGCAGCGCGGATGCGCTTTTCAATGGAAGGATGACTGTAGAATAGGAACTCAACGAGCGGATGAGGGGTCCGGTCCGCGAGATTCATATCCGCCAGTTTGCTCATGGTGGAGACGAATGCCGGAAGATTCTTTGTCCGCGCTACAGCATACCGGTCCGCCTCAAATTCATGTTTTCGGGAAAGGATGTTCCCAACGGGGGAGGTGAAGAGGGAATAGACCCCGAGCCACAATGTGAGCAGCGGAAGCGCGGCCAGCTCAGTGATGGAAGAAAATCCGAACCAGTCGAGTGAGAGGGTATACGCGACCGAGGTCAGATACAATCCGACGAAGATGCTTGCTGTTCCGGTCAGGATCCCTTTCCAGATATGACCGTGGGAATAATGTCCGAGTTCGTGTGCGAAGACCGTTTCGATCTCCTCCTCGGAAAAGTTCTCGATCAGCGTGTCGCCAAGGAGGATCCGCTTCGACTTACCGATGCCGGTGAATGCTGCGTTTGCTTTCTTGGTGGTCTTGCTCAAATTGAAAGAATAGATCCCTTCCACGATCATCTTCGTCGAACGGGTGAGTGAGAGTATGCGTTCCTTCAAGGGGGATTCCTTCAGCGGCGTCAAAGTATAAAAGAGAGGAAGAATGACGATCGGAGCGATCCTGGAGAGTCCGATAGAAACAGCAAAGAGTGTGACCGCAACAGGGAGCCACCACAATGTTTGAAATGTCAGAAGGAAAAAATAGACCAACAATGCCAGCGGAGTGATGATCGGAATCGACACCAGTAATCCTTTGATCCCTTCCCACAGCCATTGAAAAAATGTCTGATTGGACAAATTGTACCGGTGCTCTAGGATAAAACCGGAGTAGAAACTAAACGGTGCGGAGATCATGCTGCTCACCGCTCCGAACATGGCAGAAAAGATCAGCAGAGCGAGATACGGATCGGATGAGACAGTAAGTGCGGTCTGCTCAAGGGAACGAGTGAATCCGAAGAAGAGCAGGAGGAGGGTGAATAAAAAAGAGACAGACCCGCCGACGAGAGAAACGATCAGCTTCGTCCTGTTATAGCGTTTGATATCCGCGTGCGGTACGGTTCCGTTCATAAACAAAAAAGGAACGACGTTCCAGCCGGGCGGCCGGAGACATCTCTGCTTGATTGTGGAAAATGAGTAAACCGACAGTGAAGATTTCGGATTGGTGACCTGTGGTTTAATGAAAATACAAAAGGGGAAAGGAAAAAACAAATGATGTTTTCTCCGTTCCCCTTTGATCCGTTCGGGATGGATTTGTCCTGATTCGTTCCGCTTATGTGCTCTTTTTGTTCTCTTTTGGTTCTTCAGACTTCCGGCCGAATTTCGCCCGGAGATCCTCAAGCGAATAGGAGCGTTCCTTGAACGGTTCGGCATCAGCCTTTTTCTTCACCGGCGACGCGATGCTCTGTTGCGACCGCATGGAAAGTGCGATCCGTTTCAGCTGTTCATTCACTTCCATCACCCGTACTTTTACGATCTGGCCGACTTTCACCACGGTCTTGGCGTCCTCCACATACCTGTCCGCAAGCTGGGAGATGTGCACCAATCCGTCCTGATGGACACCGATATCCACGAATGCGCCGAAGTTCGCCACGTTTGTTACGACCCCTTCCAGTTCCATTCCTGTTTTCAGATCCGAAATCTCTTTGATGCCATCCTTGAACGTAGCGTATTTGAACTCAGCACGCGGATCGCGTCCGGGTTTCTTCAGTTCCGAAATGATATCGCGGAGTGTCGGTTCTCCGACGGTCTTCGTTACATATTTTTTGATGTCGAGTTTATCCAAGGAGGCAGGATTCTTCATCACTTCATCGAATGTCAGTTTCACATCGGTGAGGATCTTCTCGACGATCGGATAACTTTCCGGATGGACGCCAGAACTGTCCAGCGGATTCTTCGCATTGCGGATTCGGAGAAATCCTGCCGCCTGTTCGAATGCTTTGGGACCGAACTTTGGTACTTTCGTCAGTTCTTTTCTGCTTTTGAACGCCCCTTTTTCGTTCCGGTATTCCACGATACTCTTGGCGAGCGGCGCATTGATGCCGGCAACATAACTGAGCAGTTCTTTCGAAGCCATGTTCAGGTCCACGCCGACGAAGTTCACGCAGCTCTGAACGGTCTCCTCAAGTTTCTTTTTCAGCAGCTTCTGGTCCACATCGTGCTGATATTGACCGACACCGATCGATTTCGGATCGATCTTCACCAGTTCGGCGAGCGGATCCTGCAGGCGGCGGCCGATGGAAATAGCGCCGCGGACGGTGATGTCCAGGTCCGGAAATTCATCGATCGCGACCTCGCTGGCGGAATAGATGGATGCGCCTGACTCGTTCACGACCACTTTCACCGGTTTCTTCTTGATCCCTTTCAGCGCTTCGGCGATGAACTCATCCGTTTCGCGGCTTGCCGTTCCGTTGCCGATGGCGATCAGTTCGATGCTGTATTTTTCGATCAGCTTCTGAACGATCTTCTTTGCATTCTCACGCTGCGCTTCACCGGAGGTGTGGGGGAAAACGGCGATGTATTCCGAGAATTTTCCCGTCTCATCCATCACCGCTACTTTGCATCCGGTCCTGAATCCGGGATCGACGCCGAGCGTCGGCTTCATCCCTGCGGGTGAGGCAAGAAGCATCTCGCGGATATTTGTCTCGAAGGTCTTGATGGATTCAAGATCGGCGATCTCTTTCTTGTTGAGACGGACTTCGCTGATGATGGTTGTCTTCATCAGGCGGTCGAAGGCATCCTTGAGCATGGTGGAATAGAACAGGCGGACCGCTTCGATCTGCGATTTCGACTCCTGTGTCTCCAGATAATTGTGCACGTACTCTTCGCTGTAGAGAATGGAGAAGGAAACGATCCCTTCCGCTTCACCGCGGCGCATGGCGAGCATGTTGTGGGGCTGGATATCCTTCACTTTGAATTTGTAGTCGCGGTACATCTCGAATTTTGTCGTACCGACCGGGAATTTCTTCTCATCAATGGTGGAGACGAACGTCCCTTCGGTGAGCATCATCTCGCGGATGTGCTGGCGGTATTCCGCCTTCTCGGAGATCTCTTCGGCAAGGATATCGGAGGCGCCGGAAAGTGCTTCCTGTACCGTCTTCACTTCCAGTTTCTTCGACAGGAATTTTTCCGCTTCCTTTTCCAGCTTGACCCGTTTTGTATCGGGATTGTTCTTCGCTTTGATCCATTCGGCAAGCGGTTCCAGCCCTTTTTCTTTTGCAATGGTCGCTCTTGTCCGTTTCTTCGGTTTATAGGGGAGATACAGATCTTCCAGCTCGGTCTTGGACAGACATTCCTGGATCGTCTTTTTCAGTTTTGGCGTCAGTTTCTTCTGCTCGTCGATCGATTTCAGGATGGTCTCTTTCCGCTCCTCCAATTCCAGCAGATAATCGAAGCGGTCGAACAGATTGCGCAGCTGTGTTTCGTCCATCTCTCCTGTCTTTTCTTTTCGATAGCGGGCGATGAAGGGGATGGTGCCGCCGTCCGCACGGAGTTCGAGTGCAGCAGTGACCTGTTTCGGCTGAAGGGTGAGTTCCTGAGAGAGGAGTTTCGGGATATCTAACATAGAACAATTATGAATGTATAATGGATAATGAAGAATTCACCGCGGAGGACGCAGAGAACGCAGAAAGTTAAGTGTTGGTACAAACAAAGCACCGCAGAAATATCCGGCATTTCCGCGGTGCAGTGCAAAGATAGAAGAGAATTGGTGAAGAACAAAAAGAAAAATGTATATCGGTGACGAATAATACAGCGGAAGAATTACTGCGTTGACACTCCCCTCAAATTTTGCTACACTTGAACACGACAGACAGCGCAGAAGAAACGCATCACTTCATTCGGAACAGGCTGATCGGTGCCGCGGAGTTCACGGAAAGCAACAGCATATTCGTTCCTGCTCTGAATAACGGAACCTGCCGCGAACACGGACGTACGGAACCGTCACACTACAAACAATAACTCTATATCATTATGGCAAATCTTACAAAAGAACGGCACATCGGCAGGATCAAGGATATGACAAGTTCCGCATTCGTTGTCTCATTGGACGACGATCTCTTTTCAATGGAGCGGACGGTGAACGGGAAGATTTACCGTGTGGGACAGATCGGACAGTTCATCGTGATGCCGGTGGGCGAATATGAAGTGGTCGGTGTTGTCAACCGCGTTTATCAGGCGTCCGAATTGAACAGGGAGATGGAAGCACAGGTGATCGGTTCCGTTCAGAACGGAAAATTCCAGAAAGGTATCGCTTCCTACCCGACGCTCGGAGGCGATGTGTATATGACGGATGAGGAGGGAGTGGCGACGATCTTTGCATCGTTTGCGCAGTACGGATTCGCCGTCGGCGACATCTCCGGATTTCCCGGTGAGCGTCAGTACATTGATCCGAACAAATTCTTCGGGAAGCATCTCGCCGTGCTCGGATCATCGGGATCCGGTAAATCAACAACCGTTGCTTCCATTCTTCAAAAAGTTCAGATGTTCGAGAATACGCATGTAATCATTCTCGATATCCATAATGAATACTCCGCTGCATTCCGTGAATACGGGAACCTGATCAACATCACCGAACTGGAGATGCCGTACTGGTTCATGAACTTTGAAGAGATGCGTGAGATGTTCGTGGACGATCAGGAATCCTCGGCGCAGAGCCAGATCATGATGCTGAAGGATCTTGTGCTGAACGCGAAAAAAGCGCGCAATCCGGAACTCCAGGCCATCATCACCGTCGATTCTCCCGTCTATTACGATCTGAATGAGGTCCGTGCGAAATTCCAGTTCTTCGATACCGAACGCGTTACCACCAGCACCGGAGTTCGTGAAGGTCCGTTCTTCGGTCAGTTCTCCCGATTCCTTGTCCGGCTGGACAGCAAGATGACCGATCTGCGGTATGGATTCATGTTCAAACCGAAGAAGTTCAAGGATTCGAATGCGCTGAAAGACATTCTGAACAAACTGCTCGGCATCGAGAATAAAAAACAGATCACGGTGATCGATCTGAGCGGTGTGCCGTTCGACATCGTCAACACGATCGTTGCCCTGCTTGCGCGAACCGTCTTCGATTTCAATTTCTGGAACAAGGATAAAACGGAGTTCCCGATCCTGATGCTGTTCGAGGAAGCGCATAACTATCTGCCGCAGATCCCCACACCGTATAATAGAGCGGCGAGAAAGATCGTGGAGCGTATCGCCAAGGAAGGAAGGAAGTACGGCGTCGGTTGCATGATTGTCAGCCAGCGTCCTTCCGAACTTTCGGAAACGATCCTTTCCCAATGCAATAATTTTGTGATCCTCCGTCTGACCAACCCCACGGACCAGGCGTTCGTCAAGAAATTGGTGCCTGATTCCTTTGCCGGCATGTTCGACATGCTGCCGTCCATGCGGCAGGGGGAAGCATTGTTCGTCGGCGATGCCACGGCGCTTCCATCCCGCGTTCAGCTGGATTATCCTCAGCCGCCGCCGAACAGTTCCGACATCCTCTTCTATGATAAGTGGGTGGCAACGGACAGGCCGACCGACGTGAGCGATGTGGTCGACCGCTGGTGGAAACAGGAGCGCGATCCTCATTAACGTTCTGCAGATGAAGGTGGTGATCCGATGATGTGTACATATTGCGGTCAAGAGATCCCGGCCGGCGAGGAAGTGTCCGGAGAAGGCCGCTTCTTCTGCAACACGATCCATCGGTATTCGTGGAAACAATCTTCATCTCAAACAGCTCTGCCCCGTGTCCATACCGGTGAGGAAGTTTCTGCGGGATCGTCGGTTCCGCTTCCTGACAAGAATGTTCTTGCCCGCAAACTCATTGGTTCCGTTCTTTATACTCTTGTCACGTATTTCCTTCTCGTATTCATTCTGGGAATGCTGACGGGAGGTGCCGCAGGAATGGAAGCAGGACAGAACGGCGAAGATCCTGCGGAAGCCGGCAGAATGGCAAGTGAGAATTTTGCTCACAATTACGGACTATTCATCTTTATACTCTGTTTCATCCTTTCAACGATCGGCACATTCAGGGATCTGCTTCCCATGCCGAGCATCTCAACCAAATAACACCGATGCGTAACCGTCTGGAACTGAAAATACTGCTGCTGATCATTCTGGTGCTCGTCATTGGATTCGGATCGTACGTGATCTTTTCCATTCACCGTGAATCCGAAGCGCTGATGGAACAGCAGCGGGAAAAATCGCGTCTGTTCAGCGAAACAGTGATGGTGGGGATCAGGAATGTGATGCTTTCCGGAAAAGCGCCGTATGCGACAGAATTGGTGAACGATGCCCGCGAAAATCTTCAGTACGGAACCCTCCGCGTCTATAATAATAAAGCAAAGGAAGTTTTCCCCGATGAGGGACGAGGGGTCATCGCCGGAGCCGGGGATGAACGGATCCGTTCCGCGATCGAGTCCAAACATGCAGTGATGTTCGAACAGACGGATTCGTCCGGACAGCAGTTCGTCCGGATCGAACCGTTGTTGAACGAGAAAGAATGCCAGCAGTGTCACAGCAGTGAACAGTCCGTACGCGGAGTGACCCGGCTTACGCTCGATCCCGAACTGATGTCCGGGCATGCGAAGGATATGGCGTCCAATAATTTTGAGAAGACGCAGCAGGAAGTGGTGGAGATCATCAGCAATACGCTCGCGGCGGGATTCAGGAATATCATGCTGGCGGGGCAGGGGGAATTGATGGATACGCTCGTGCTGCGGACATCCCGTCTTCCGTTCATCGAAAAGATCAAAGTGTATGACCGGTTCGGCGCCGTTCATTTCGGCGAGGAAGAGAATCTTGCGTCTGAAGAGACGGTGATGGATGCGATCACCAACGAAGTGCCTGTCACCTATCCGGAAAAGAACAAAAAGGTGATGACCCGTTTGATCCCGTTCCGGAATGAGGAACGCTGTCAGGTCTGTCACGGATCGAAAAGCCAATGGCGCGGCGTGATGGAGGTTTCGCTGAAGGTGGATCAGCTGAAGATGAGACCGGTTGAACTTGAGCAGCAGATCACGGAGATGCTGCAGGCGACGGTCGGTGTCGGATTCCGCAGTATCATGCTGGTGGGAAAAGGGAGTTATGCACGCGCTTTCATCAATGATGTCCGGAATATTGGCGCCGTGAAGGACCTCCGGGTCTTTGACAATGCATCCAACGAACGGTTTGTGAACAGTCAGCAGAAGGATTACGGACTCGATTATGTCCGCGATGCGGTAATGAAGGATACGATCATCGAAGCGATGCAGATGATCGACGGAGAGGAATATTTTGTCCGGTACTCCACGCTTCGGAATGAGAAACGGTGCCAGATCTGTCACGGCGATGACCATACGATCCGAGGAGTGGTCGGCGTAACTACATCGATGGCTGCCATCAATGCCATTATAGAGAAGAATCAACTCTACTCTCTGTTCGCCGGAGCGCTGACCATCGTCCTTGTTTGGGTTGTACTCCGCATCTTTATGAAGGCAGTGGTCGTGAGACCGATCGGCAGTATCGGCAATGTGGTGCGTCAGGTAGGGACCGGTGACTTTTCCGTTTCCACGAATATCCGATCCAACGACGAGATCGGTGAACTGGGAACAAGGATCAATGAGATGATCATCGGACTGCGTGAGCGGTTCCATCTTGAAAAATTCGTCTCGAAACAGACGGTCGATTATGTGCAGCGAGCCTCCGAGATGGGAGTGAAACTCGGCGGCGAACGTAAAGTGGCGACGGTCTTCTTCTCCGATGTCCGCGGATTCACGGCATTCTCAGAGAAAGTCGAACCGGAGAGGGTCGTCGGCATGCTCAACTTCATTCTGAGCCGGCAGGCAGCGATCGTAAAAAAATACGACGGAGATATCGATAAGTATGTCGGCGATGAACTCGTAGCGGTCTTTCAGGGGGAACGGATGGTGAAGAACGCCGTACAATGTTCCATCGAGATCCAGCAGATGATGAAAAGCATCCCGGAACTGACCGGTGACGATATCGCACTCGGCATCGGCATCAATACCGGCGAGATGGTGATGGGTGCGATGGGAAGCGAGGACCGGATGGACTTTACGGTGATCGGGGATGCGGTGAATCTCGGTGCGCGGTTATGCAGTGCGGCTGGGCGCGGACAGATCATCGTATCGGAATTCTCAGCACGCTATCTGAACGATGATGAACCATTCATCCTGAATCAACTTCCTCCGATCAAGGTAAAAGGGAAAGAATCACACATCGAGATCTTTGAAGCCGTTGCAAAGGGGCAGTAGGAGATATGCCCCGATCTTATCTTGTCCGTTCATTTCTTTTCATTCTCTCGCTGTCGCTCGTCAATTCCTTTCTCTATCCGCAGAGTCCCAAACATGAGGTGCGTGCTGTCTGGATCTCCGCTGCCAGCGGCGACTGGCCGCGCTCGACCGATCCCGCCGAGCAGCAGCGCTCGCTGATCGAGATCCTCGATATCCTGAAGAATAATAACTTCAATACGGTCTATTTTCAGGTCCGTCCCCGCGGCAATGTATTGTACCGTTCCGCAATTGAACCATGGGCTTCACAGCTTTCAGGAGTTTTGGGGAAGGATCCGGGATACGATCCTCTTGAGTTTGCGATCGAACAGGCGCATGCACGCGGGCTGGAGCTTCATGCGTGGTTCAATGTCGCGAAAGTGTGGGGAAGCGAACAGCTGCCGCAGCATTCTCAGCACGTGACGCGGTCACACAGGAACTGGGTGAAACTCGTCGACGGAGAATGGTGGATCGATCTCGGCATACCGGAAGCGCGTGAGTATACAGAACATCTGGTGAGCGAGCTTACCGATACGTATGATATTGACGGGATCCATTTCGATTATATCCGCTATCCGTCCGATGCTTTCGATGACTGGGGATCCTTCACGCAATGGAGTGACGGTGCGGAACGTGCTGAATGGAGACGCAGCAACATCAATACATTCGTCAGGAATTGCTACCATAATATTCTCCGAAGCCGGCCGTGGATCAAGGTCGGTTCGGCTCCACTCGGCATCTATCAGTCCATCGCCGGCGCACAATCCAGTTTCAACGGATATTCCGGAGTGTTCCAGGATTCCCGCCGTTGGCTGCGCGAACGGATCCATGATTATATTGTTCCGCAGCTGTACTGGTCCATCGGCGAACAGAAGAATCCGAACGATCCCGATTTCTTTGTGTTGAGCAATGACTGGGTGCAGGAGAATTATGAACGGCAGGTGGTGATCGGGATCGGTGCCTATAGGGATAATGTCCAGCGGGAGGTCCGCGAACAGGTGGTCACGACCCGCGTGGAGGGGGCGGCCGGTCAGGCATTTTTCCGGTATGAGAATCTTGCCGCTGTCCTGCCGAGGTTCAGCGATCTTTATCGCTTCCCTGCTTTGATCCCGGCAATGACTTGGAAAGATTCCGTTGCACCGAATTCCCCGAAGAATATCACGGTCACACAGGACGTGAGCGGAGCGGTCGTTCGCTGGTCCCTGCCGGATGCGGCCTCCGATAAGGAGGAACCTGTCAGATATATCATTTACCGGTCAACTCAGCGGTCGGTCGATACACGCAGGGCTGAGAATATTCTTGCGGTGCTCCCCTCATCAGAACGCAGCTATCGGGACGAGACTGCATCGGAGAAGCAATTCTTCTATACGGTGACGGCTGTGAATCGCGCGGGGAATGAGAGCGGGAATTTGGAGAAGAGTTCAGCAGAATCGAGATCACTTTTTTCCCGATATGCGTCGGCGGAAAGACCGGTCCGGCTGTTTCGGCCGATGACAGGAGGACGAAACGGACGGTTGTATGTGTCGTTCGATCTCCCCAAAAGAATGAGCGTCACGCTTTCCGCCACGGCAGCAACGGATGGAAAAGATACTGTGATCTTTCAGCAACAGAAAGAAGGAGGAAGACATGTCGTCTCTTTTGATGCGAAACGATTCACTGCCGGCCGGATCGATTTCCGGCTGACCGCGGGCGCGGTCACTCTGATGTGCTCTACGGATGAGCCGTACATATCACGATGAGGGACCGCGCAGTCTTTTCATTACGATCGTCTGATGTTTTAGCTTGCCCCCTCTCCCATTTTTCTCACCATCTGCGTTCAACAATGCTGTCTGCACACTGCCGTTCGGTCGCAAACATTCAAAGCGATAGAAAAGATCAATTGTTCCAATGATCCTTGCGAGTAACTGTGCCGAGGAAAGACGGCAGTATCACGGCGCGTTGAGTTCGGAGCGCCGGCGTTGGTTCTTCACAGGCGAAGGACCTGCATCGGCGCCGGCGATTTCACTGATTCACTTTGCCGCGGTCACATCTGTTTTCAGTACGGAACGATAGAATTCAACAATGATCTCATCCTCTTCTTTTTCTATGGCGTTCTCTACAGCAGTCCTTCCGTCCGATCCCCCTACGGTGATCAGCGCCAATGCTGCGGCCATCTTCACGCTGCTCTCTTTTTCCTGCGATAACAGCTGTTTTAATTCATCCACAGCTCCGGTCAAGTGATATTTCCGGATGAAATTTGCCGCACTCACATTGACACCGCAGTTTTCCGACCGAAGATTTGCTTTATAATTCTCTTCGGCTTTGGACCAATCGATCGCGGCATTGGAATCATTCTTCGGTGCGGAGGCATACAGCGAGGATACACCGATCAGGACAACGAACAGCACAAATAGCTTTTTCATATTTCCTCCTCTGGAATAGTGTGATGTGATGAATTGCGGGAAGCAATTTTCGGTGGGTGCATATACAAACGGACAACCCGGAAAAAAGTTTCCTGCAATGTTTCAAGAATACCATACTGTATTCAGAACAGTGCAAAGATACAGTCGGAGTGTTACATCAGAAGGACGAAATAGTGAAGGGAATATGATGCTTTTGTTGCGGTGTTGTTGATTGTCATGAAAATTCAGAGGACTGCTGACCGTTCAATCTCGCGATATGTGCCGGGTGCCAATGATCCGATCTCCAGTGAACCGATCCGGATCCTGATCAGCCGAAGCGTGGGGTGCCCGACGGCAGCGGTCATTTTGCGGACCTGCCGGTTCCTGCCTTCCCGCAGGATGATCTTCAGCCAAGCAGTCGGGACATTCTTCCTGAACCGGATAGGGATGGAACGGGGGGGAAGAACAGGTTCTTCACTGAGCAGTTCTATTTCAGCCGGTCTTGTCCTGTTTCCCTCGATCACCACACCATCCCTCAGTATCTGCAATGATGATTCGGACGGTATCCGCTCCACCTGCGCAAGATATGTTTTGGGATGTCCGAACGCGGGACTCGTGAGTTTGTTCTTCACCTGACTGTCGTTCGTGAGCAGTAAGAGACCTTCGCTGTCATAATCCAGCCTGCCGACGGGATAGACATCGCGGGGAAGGGAGAGATAATCGCTGAGGGTCTCTTTTCCCGGTTCGGGGGAGAATTGAGATAGGACTTGGAATGGCTTATAGAATAAAAAATATTTCATTCACATGTGAAGAATGTTCGACCGCAATATTTCCAATGTGACAGCCATATCGATCCGGCTTCGGAAATTTTTATTGAATCATTCGTTCCAAGAAACAATACATGATCACAGAATCCTGCAATCAAGTCATGTTCTTAAAATCCCATCGACTTATTTAAAAAGTCGACCAAGGGAGCCAGTTCTTTGCAGTGTTTTGCGATCACTGTTGAGAAATCTTTCCTGTAACAGATATCCTCTTTCAGGTCCAACCCGGTGAAGAATTGCTTCATCTTCAGCCATTCGATCATCGGATGATTCGGATCGAATCCCTGAGGCGGACGGGTGAGTTTCGCACCGCTGATCGCAGGGAACATCTTCTTGAATGACGGTTTGCCGATGATGGAGAGGAACTCCTTTGAATGTTCCGCGATGGCCCTGCGGATCTTCTTCAGCTGGTCATTGTCCGGCATATAGATGCCGCCGCCGATGAACACTTCACCCGGAGCGATGTGGAGATAATATCCCGAACCTTCAAAGCCTTTTGGTTTTCCGCGCAGCACGAAATGTGCGGCCATATGCGTCTTATACGGCGTTTTATCCTTGCTGAACCGCGTATCGCGGTAGATACGGAACATGGAGCGCTTCGGGTGGACATCGAACTGGGGGGCAAAATCCGCGAACAGCGGCTGCATGGAAGCAATGAAGCACTGCATCGGGAATTTGATGTGCTCTTCATAGTCGTCCTTATGCGCAGCGAACCATTCACGGTTGTTGTTCTTCTTCAGCTTCCGCAGGAAGGCAACGCTCTCTTTTGGAAATCCTTCGAAGGGAGGGAAGTGCTGTTCGTCCAAATCTCTTAACATGACGCTCCTCTATTGGTGGCGGTCCGGGTTGTGCTGACCGGACAATATGATGCACATATTCCTTCTGCAGCAGTGCAGCGGCGGAAAATGCATCGACGGTCGGATCAATGATTGTTCGAGACGGGAAGCGTGACCGTTACGGTCGTTCCCTTGTTCAATTCGCTGTTGACGGAGATCGATCCGCCGTGCATGTGAGCACATTGCTGCGCGATGGTCAATCCAAGTCCGGTGCCGTAGATATTGCTGACGTTCGAAGCACGGAAGAATGATGAGAACAGATGCTTCTGTTCGGAGGCAGGGATACCGATCCCCTGATCGCTGATCTTGATGATGCAGGAGGAATTGACCAGTTCGATGTGCGCATTCACTTCCGTATTGTCCCGCGAATACTTGAACGCGTTGGAGAGGAGCTGGGTGACGATCGTCTTCAGCAGCTTCTCATCCAGCGAAACGGAGGTGATATTTCCTTGTTCGGAGAGGATGAAGTGATGATGCGACTCCAGATCGGCGGCGAGTTCCCGCGCGGCGGATTGGAACAGTGATTCAAGATTGACCGGGGAAATGGAGAGCGTATACTGCTCCGTCGCTGCTTTTGTCGTCAAGGTGACGTCACGGACGAGTTCGAGCATCTGCCGGAGCGATTCATTGATGCGCAGGAAGGACTGGTACCGGCGTTCATCGCTCCACTTGTCGATGAACCGCTCGAGCAGTTCGGTATTGCTTGCCATGGTCACCAGCGAAGTCCGCAGCTGGTGACTGACCATGCCGATGAACCGTGATTTCAGATCGAGCAATTCCTGTTCCCGTTCTTTTGCCGCCGTATAATGTCGTTTCGCATCCTTCTCTGTCGTCCGGTCGATGATAAATCCGACATATTTGGACATCTCCCGGTTCGGACGGATATCGACGAAATTGACCGACGCTGTGATCGGATCGCCCGTGGCTGCAAGAATGCGTGTTTCCCCCTGGAACTGTTCCGCGCGGTTCATGGTGTTCTTCCATTGTTCCTCGTAGAACGAGCGATCCTCTTCAGGGAAAAGTCGGGAGAAATGCTTGTTGTTCAGTTCTTCCAGTCCGTAGCCGACAAGTTCCTTCAAGGAATCGTTGCAGTATTCGCACAGACCATTCTCGTTCACCACAAAGACAGGAAGCGGACTTTGACGGAGGATATTGTGGATGCTTTGTTCCGCAAGATTCAGGTCAACGGATTTTACCGACAGTTCACCCTGCAGAGCGGAGATCGCATTCGATTGTTCGGTGTGCTTCTGCTCCAGTTCCGCGATGTGCGCATAGAGCTTCTGTTTGCTCTCCTGAAGGGCATGCTCTGTTGACTCTCGAACGGCGGATTGTTCGCGGAGCTGTTCCGCCGTCTTGTCCAGATCGGCCTGCAGCATGGAATAGAGTTCCTCCATGTCCGACAGTTTCCGGCGGTATTCCGATTCCTTCATGCCAAACTCACTGCCGAGCAGTTCGCGTGATGTGTTCAAGGATTCATTCGTGCTCCGTGTAGCGCTCAGCTCGTTCTGCAGCTGTTCCACCTGATGCTGCAGTTCACGGATGCTTTCCTGAGCGCGGGCATCGAGCGACATCCGGAGTTCCGTTTCCCGCTGCAGTGCCGCGGCGGTCTGCCGAAGTTCCGTCTCTTTCTGTTCCAGTGCGGACCGGAACTGCTGTTCTTTGGTGCCGAGTTCGTTCATGAGTGCCGCCCGTTTCTCTTCCTCTTCGCGGATGCGTGATGCGAGAAGTTCTGCTTCCTCTTCTTTTTGCGAGAGGATCTGTTCCACTTTGGACCGGACCTCGGTCTGCTGATGGAGTTCGGATGAAAGCGTTTGGATCGTTTCTTCCTTCGTGGTGACAACGGTGCTTAAGGTTGTCGCCTTGGTCTCTTCGACGGAGACCTTCGATCTGAATTCCGAGAGGGTCTCTTCGATCGTTTGGATCTCCTGCTGCAGTGTTGTCCGTTGGTCCGACTCGTTCTTCAGCTGTTCGGAGAGTGAACGGATCGCCTGTTCTTTCGCGGAGACATCGTTCTTCAAGGCGGCCGTGCGCGACTCTTCTTCGAGGATCGCGCGCTTTAATTCCGACAGCTGCCGTTCGACGGCGGTGAGTTCCTGTTCCAGTTCCGTCCGCTGTGCTGTTTCATGCTGCAGCTGCGCGGAGAGGGATTGGATCTGTTTGTCCTTGGTGATCACTTCGCTGCCGAGCGTAACGGTCTTCGATTCTTCGGCGGAGATGTGTGAACGGATGTCGATGATCTGCTGTTCCTTCTCTTTCAGCGTGGTTTCCAAACGCTGTTTCTCGGAGAGGAGCTGAAGTTCATTGTTCCGGAGGGAATAATATTTGTCCTGTTCTTCCTGCAGGAGACGGGCATACCGTTGTTTCACGGCATAATAGGAGAGGCCGGCGAGTCCTGCAACGACAAAGAAAGAATAGATGATGACGTCCATTGATGCGGTCAGTTTCCTGATGATGTGTGGTCGTGAACGATCCGCCACTCACCGTTGATTTTTTTGAAAAGGAGCGTGAATAATCCCCACGGCCGGTCCATTGTCCGCTGCAGCATCCAAGTACCGAACACCATGGCAATATTGTCCGACAGCAATTCAACGGAGATGCCGGAAAATGTCAGAGTTCCCATAGAGTCGCGTGCGGTGTACCGGCGTTGGTACCGGGAAAGCATTTGCTGCCAGCCGAACGTAACGTTGCCGCCGGATGCGAAGCGAAGCGAGTCGCTCTTCGCATATCCCTGCATGAATGCTTCAAGGTCGCCGCGGTTCCATCCCTCTATCTGACGGCTGATGACGTCAAGGATCTCCGTTCTTTCACGCTGAACGGACTGAATGGTTTGCGCGTTGCCGATCGAGACAACAGCAAGGGCGAGTACAATGAATTTTGTTCGGATCATTCCACGCCAAGATAAGAAAAACTTGATCGAATTGTTCTGCGAAAGTGAAAAATTCTTCACTGGGGAACGGGTCAACGGGAGATCAGTCGATGAACCGGGAGCGGACCTCAGGAGGCGGCAGGAGGCAGCTGTCATATTTGCCGAAAAATCGGTACCGATATCGGGCAAACAGGTCGTAAACGATGTCGCGGACCGGGGCAGGGATGATGCGTGCGATCAAAAAGATCTTCCACCACCCGCCGAGATAACCTGCAACGACCAATGCTCCGGAGGAACGGATGTGAATGACCTCGGCTGCATCCTCCTTTTGCTCGATCAGGATCAGTGAGTCGATGGTCTTAAGGAACGGATGTCGTTCCATCAATGATGCAGCGAATGTGCTTTGCAGTGCGGCAAACCGCATGGTCCTGTTACGATCATGCTTGATGATCAGCTGAACGGTACTGTTGCAGAACCCGCAGACACCGTCATAGAGCAGGATATACGTCCTTTGGGCCGACAATCGTCCGCTCATTGGATGGTCAGCATAAGATCGGCGATCCGCTTTGCCTCTTTGATCGGCTCACCCTGATTGCGGTTCGTCAGGATGATCACCATCGAACGGATGGAGGGGAAGAGCAAAAGGTGATTCCGGAAGCCGCGCGTGCTGCCGGCGTGGTGAGGATGATGCACTCCGCGGTACGTTTCCGTGTGCCATCCCATTCCGTACGGAATCGGTGTGCCGTCCTTCAGCAGCGCATCGGACCAGGCGGCGGTCTGAGAGTTCTTTGAAATGAGTTTGTTGTCCCATAAAGCCGAGATCCACCGTGACATCTCTTCTACATTAGAATAGATGCCGCCGTCACCGAGGACAGCGCTGGTATTGCTTTGATCCGTTTCCGTCCAGACACCGTTCACAAGGGAATGTCCGTACGCACGGTTCGCGATCTCGGAGAGCCCGTTCTCATACGCGACACTGGTCTGCATTCCGAGCGGAGTAAAGATATTCTTCTTCACAAAATCCGAAAAACGTTCGCCGGAAACTTTTTCCGTGATCAGCGCAAGGATCGCATAACCGGTGTTGCTGTACCGGTATTGTGTGCCGGGTTCAAAATACAGGGACTCAGCAGAGAACATCAATTTCAGGCAATCGGCATCCAATACCTGATAGGTCTGAGTATCCGGGACGAAATCTTCGTAGTCGATCAGTCCTGAAGTGTGATTGAGCAGATTACGGACGGTAATATCTTTCCCATAGAGAGGGAAGTCCGGAAAGAATTTCATGATCTTGTCGTCGTAAGAGAGTTTTCCCTGCTCCTGCAGCATGATGATGCACATCGCGGTAAATTGTTTCGTCACGGAGGCCAATCGGAAGTTTGTGACCGTTGTGACCGGCGCCCCGTTCTTGACTGAAGCCAGACCATACGATTTCTTAAAGACAACACTGTCGCGATCGATCACCAGTATGGAGGCTCCCGGTGCATCGGGTGCGGCATACTCGGACATGATACGGTCGATCGATTGTTCCGTCGTGAGCTGTTGAGTGCCGCCGCAGGATGCGAGGAAGAGAGCGGCAAAAAGAAATATCCCTGCGGTCAGTTTCATGGTCTGCCTGTGTTGGATATGATGAGGGTTATGAATAAAAAAGCTAGAGCCTATCTCAAAAACACTTTTGTCACCCCCGAATGATCCTGTCGGGGGTCTAGTATAGTGGATTTCCGCCAAAAGCATGTCCCAAAGGGATCCCTTGGGGACGGGAATGACATAACTCTTTCGAAAATTTTGGTTTTTGAGATACTGTATAAAAAGCTCTTTGTCAAATTAATTGTGGTCGAGAATAATTTATTTGATAAGGCTGTTCAGATTTACAAACAGCAAAACAAAGAACAAGAAGTTTCCTTGCGATTGCTGTGAGGATCAGTTTTTTAGGTTTACCTTTTTCGAGTAAGCGTTTAAATACAGTTTTCATCGTGGGGTTATACCGGATGGAACTTACAGCCGCCATGTAAAATGCTTTACGTAATCGAGCATTACCGATCTTTGATATACGAGGCTTTTTATAGACACTCGTCCCGGAGGAGAACTGAGCGGGGGCGATTCCAGTATATGCGACGAGTTGGCGCGACGTTAAAAACTCATTGAGTCCTCGAGTTTCTGAAAGGAATACTCCGGCCGTGACGGCTCCAATACTCGGAATGCTTCTCAGAAGGTCATACAACTTACTCCAGTATGGATCGCCATGGAGAGTATTCTTGAAGCTTTCATCAAGCTCCTTGATCTGCTTGCGAAGAAAGGATATCGTTCCTTTGCAGATAGTAATAGCCTGATGCGGAGTATGTGCGGCATGCTCATATGAATGCAAACGGCATCGTTCTTCAGTCAGCATGGCAACATATGCATCTCGTTGTCGCATCAGGACTTGTAGATCCTGGCTCAATGGTGAAGGAGGAGTCCATAACCGAGGTTCCATCCGGGCTCCAAACAATGCAATAATGTGTGCATCGAGAGCGTCAGTTTTACCTCGTTGAAGTACAGAGCGACTGAAGTATTTTATTTGAGCCGGGTTCACAACGCTAACAGGATGACCTTGCTGGGTAAAAAATACCGCAAGGGCTTCCCAATATACGCCGGTGGCTTCCATTACAATTTGCGTTTGTTCTGGACGAAGATTTTTTGTGGTGAACCAGTTTGCACAGCTCGTAAAACCATCGGTGGAATTATCAAACTGTGTTGCATCTCCCAGCGGTGTTTCTGTGTTGCCGCATGCAAGAATACGCGCTACAAACGACTCGCATGCGATGTCAATACCTACGCTATGGGTCATAAGGCACCTTTATGGTTTTCGCAACGGCTTTCGCTTCATGTTCTCTTGTGAATGCAGGCTGTTTGCCTATAGATACTGTTCTATGTTATCGAAAGTAATGGAACCGGCCTTATCTCAAAAACGTGTTTTTTACTGAAGACAGGCTTCAGGCTTATTGGTTCCATTGTTGCGTTTTGAACAACAAAAATAAGACTCTAAAACATATATACAAGATGCGCTTTAAAAACTTCTGAAAACTCTTGATCCAAGTCGCTTCCCTCAAGGGGATCCCATCGGGGAAATGAAGTGGGTGTTATAATATTTCAGAGATCTCTGTTTGGTTATTTCGAACCAGCCCCGGAATAACAAAGGACCCGATGCGATCGTTCGCTTAATTATCCATTGCACGAAGGATGAACCGGGGAATGGTGATGCTGAATGTCTCACCGTTCGAGCGTTTCATCAGGTAGGTCCCTTCCATAAAACCTTCCAGCGATTCGAGGATGCAGAAACTGTTGTACTCGTGTTTCTGTCCGGGGAAGATGACCGGTTGTTTTCCGATGACCCCTTCACCTTCCACCTCTTCGACTTTTCCCGTATCATGGGTGATGATCCAGTGCCGGCGCAGAAGTTGTACGGTATCGATGCTGAGATTCTCGATGGAGATGAAATACGCGAAGACGAATTTTCGGGAAAGGACATTGGACTCCGTCTCCAGATAGAGTGGACGGACGGAGACTTTGATATTTTCGGTGATCTCGCTGAAAAGGGACATGGATGAATATAGTTACTTCCTGGAAAATAATCCGTACGTCCATGTACCGATGATGACCGCAAATCCTAACGCGACTGCAGGAGCATACTGCATCCACGCGCCGCCGGTCATAACGATGAATCCGCCAAAACGGGTGAAATCGACCGTTTTATTGAATGTCCGCTTATAATACCTGCCGAAGGGGGAATTCTTGATCTTTTCCAGATCGACGAACCGGACGATGACCACGGAAACGATCAGCGAGGGGATGAACGCCGTGATCATTGCCGGGACCAGTTCCTGATACCATAAGAGATAACAGGCATACAGTCCGGTGGTCCAATCGGTGAACAAACGGACAGGGTGGATCTGTGAATAGAGATTTTTTTCGATGAGGGTCATTTTTTGTCCAAGAAAAAAAATCGAGATTGCAAAATTACAGGATTTCAGTATTACAAGATTTCTGTTTTACATTGTGAAAACATAAGTGATTGCGTGATTGATGCATCACTGTAAGATACTCTTTTAAACTTCTCTATCGCCCCGCCGCAAAAACTCGCCGACCTCTTTCGTTCCGTTCTTCAGTCCGATCCGCCCAATATTGCTTCGATACATTTCATATTTCTGTCCGTTCATGCTGAGTTCGCGAATGATGCCGGGGAGTTTGGAAATGTTCCGTTCAAAGATGCCGAGATGATTATCCCGCACAAATTCCATGTTGCCGAGTTCCTGCTCCCACAGATAATCGATGATAACGGGGACCTTGTTCAGCATCAGGATCTCCATGATCGTCGATGCACCGCATTTTGTGATGACGATATCGGCGGCGTTGAGCAATTCGTAAACGAAGTCAACAAAACCGAAGACAGTCAGAGCAGGATATTGTTCCTTCAACGCAAGTGCTTCGGCATGAAGCTCCATATTCTTTCCGCAGACGATCGCTGTTTCCACCGGAAGACCGGCTGAGAGGATGTTGTTCAGGATGCGTCTGCCGTGCGGAATGCCGTCCCCGCCGCCGATGATCAGCACGAGTTTCTTGTTCGGATCGAATCCAAAGCGGGAGCGCACCTCCATGACCTTTTCGCGGGAGAGGGGAGCGGTGAATTTCTCGTCGATGATGAACGGGAAGACGTTGATGGAGCGCTCCGGAATGCCGCGTTTCAGACAGTGGTGTTTCAGCCGTTCACTGAAGACGATGAACCGCTGTTCTTTCCGCTGGAACCATAACGGATGCGCCGTGAACGGATCCGTAATGACAGTGACGACCGGGATCGAAAGCCCGAGTTCCTTCAGTACCTGATAGACAGGAGCGATCAGGAAGAAATGAACGATGACAATCTGATCAGGATGTTCTTCCATGATCCGTTTGCGGATGTACGGTTTGATGAAGAAGTTCGCCATTGCAACATTGAAGTACCCGATCGGAGGGAATTTATTCGTTGCATATAGGAATTCGTAATACCATTTCGCTTTCGCCTGCAGCAGCCGGTATCCGTCCTCGATCACGTACCGCGCGAACGGTCTTGCTTCCGCAAGTCCGTCCACCAGCACCGGTTCGATCCGGCTGCCGTGGTGTTCGCTCAGATATTTCGCGACCGAACGGGCGGGAGCAAGATGACCGCCGCCGGTCCGAAGGTAGAGGAAGAGATATTTTTGCTTTTGTCCGCTCATAGTGTTATGGCTCGTCCGATGCATTCGCAGCAAAGGAGTGAAAATGTCCTACCGCTCCAAAGGAGAGTTACTGCGCGTCATTGTTCCCGTCTGAAGCACTTCCATGATCTTTTGTGTGCCGAGTTTGCGCGCTTTCAGAAAACCGGACCAGGCCATATCCGCGATCGTGCCGTTGTCCAGCAGATCGTACAGCCATTGTTCGGTGAAATTCGGATCCTCCTGTTTCATTCCTGCGTGTATCTCAAAGAGCCATTGACGGTTGAACCGTTCCTGGGAACCGATCGTCGGGGTCATAATGATCGGAATGCCGAGTCCGGCATAGAAGGAGAGCTCACTCGGTTTGGTCCAAAGGATATCGGTCGTTCGCATGGCGGTGTTGAATGCCTGGAAATATTCATGGAGCGTATTGCCGTACACGATCGAGATATTTTCGGAGCCGATCTCTTTCTTCACTTCCTCGAAATAGGTCTGGACCTCGGGACGGACCCCGGCCACCAGATTGATCCTGACCTCATCCTTCAGAATTCGGTTGCGGAGACTGTTGACGATCTGAGCACCGATCTCTTTCTGTGCTCCGGCACCGCCGACCGCGTATGTGATGGTCAGTTTCCGTTCATTTTTAAAAGTACAGTTCTTTTTCCCTAAAAAATATTCAACATTCCGTTTATGCATCGTCCAAAATCTGTTTTGCGGATCGAGGTAATAGAGACGCTGTGCCAGATCATGCTTTAAGACCGAAAGGTTCTTTCCAAGCAGATCCTGCGGGAGCGGAAAACCGGTCAGAAAGATCCGTTCTTCCGGTACACCGTAACTCTTTAGCCGCTGCGCGGCTTTTCCGCATGGTGCAAAATAATTGATCCGGCTTTCCCACGGCTGTTTCGCCACCCAGACCCGGTTGATATCCGCATCGCAGATGATGCAGTAGGTCGGTTCATATCCTTTGATATCGGCAGCAATGGCGGGGGCATAGAATGAGGTAACAAACGGTAATTGTTTGGTGGAGATCTTTTCCAGCATTCCGGTGCAGATACCGGCTTTGATATTGTTCACCAGCAGGTCCACCTGATATGTGCTGCGGGAGAGATTGCGGATTGGATAGAAACTGGGAATGTGAAGGAGCGTATCGAGCATGGCAAAGATCGGTTTACCGATCACCGGTATGCCGCGGGCACGGGAGAATGATTCATAGACATTCAACAGCCGCGTCCATTGCTTCTTCTCCTTTTCGGAGGAATTGTCATTCTTTCCGGCAGTGATGAGACCTTCTTCTGCGATCTCTTTTAACGGAAAGACCGCACGCTGATGCCCATATCCCATGTCTGCGGAGACGACCCACGCTTTTTGACCTTTGGATTTTGCCATGGGAAAAGATACAAAAAAATCGTTCAGGAAAAATGTTGCCGGGTATTAAGAATATAATATTGTACACATGCCGGCATCACCTGCTCCCCGGTTCATGACCCGCGATGCGGATATTTGTGATTCTGCACCGGTCGGCAGCGGGAGGAGGGAAAAAAGAACCCGAATCGTACAGACTTCGGGTATGACGGAGGGGTCACGAATGAATAATCATACAGGGTCCGCAGCAAGTAATTGCCGCTGTAAATGCAGAGCTGCAGCAATAAAGAATTCTTCCGGTTCCAGTCCTTGAAGCGTACCATCCTCTGCGAATCTTTCCGGATCTTCAAGGATCTGCATCAGGATGAACGCTTTGTACCGAAGCTTGCCGGATGCATGAGCGGAAGCGATCCGTTCGATATGCGTTCGGATCTCCGTAAGATCTGTCTGCGGCGACATCAAAACGATCTTCGCCGTTAACACCATGACGGACTCGGTGATCCCTTCATTCCCGGATGCGAATCCGAGCAGAATATTCTTCTTCGCATATTCTATCTTAGACGATGAAACAGTCGATCCCCGGTCCGAAGATTGTGCAGATACACCGCTGTTCAGAATGAATGTTGAAACAAAAATTGCGATGATCGTTCTCATTCTTCTACGCTCCTGTAATTACTTACTGAACATTTTTTCAAAGAACTGATCGATCGGGGTATCGTAGCGGCTGTCATTCCGCTCGGTCCAACGGTACCACCGGCGGTATTCCTTCTTTGTCACAATGCCGACCGGACCTTCATAGATGCCGCCGACCAGCATATTGTCATACACGCGGACTGCGAGAACATTCTTTGCTCCCCGTTTCAACGCGGATGCCGGTATCTCATACGCACGCAGTTCGCGGTACTCTTCGCGGACGCGGGAGACCGAACCGTCGCTGCGGATCCTTCCGGTGGCGCCGATCTTCTCACCGTTCAGATACGCTTCATCAATATCATCGATCAGACCGAGCAGCATTACCAGTTCATCCGACGGAGCCGATGCGGGAAGATCGAAAGAGACACGGTACCATCCGAATCCGTCGTAGTCGCGGAATCCCTGAAAATCCCACGGCGCCGGTACGATCAGATCGCTCCACCGGCTGTCGTCGAACGAGGGATTCTTCCATCCCGGTTCATCCCCGGAACGGAACTTCCACAGATCGGGGAAGACGGCGACGAATTCCATCTCATCCTCCTCCGCGGTGATACCGATCTTTCCTTTGACGATGCCGCCGTTCAGATGGTCGTCGTACACCCGGACAGCAATAAGATTCTGCTGGTTGAATTTCAGGAATCGTTTCGGGATGACAAACTTCTGTTCGCGGTCATAGGCGGTCATGAAATGAGGCGGGAACATGCCGCTCTCCCCGATCTGAACACCGTTCACATACACGGCGCAGACATCATCCACATTGCCGAGATTCAGAACGAACTTCTTTCCCTGTGATGCGGCCGGCATCGGGAACGAACGCCGGTACCATGCATATCCGTCATACCCGGCAAACCCTTCGTTCTCCCAATCAGCCGGGACGAAGACATCGCTCCATTTTGCGTCATCAAAATTGGGTTCGGCATATTTCCGGTTGTCTCCGATCTCGAATTTCCATGTGCCGCGCAGATCGATGATCTGTTTCGGGTTTCCGCGCTGAACGGCAAAGAGTGATGATACAGCGAATAGAAGGATGAAGAAATGTTTTGTCATGATGGTCACCTATAATATCCTGGAACAAAGATAACAGTGTTCTGAGAAAGACGTGTCGGAGGGAGGTCAGAAGATGTAAAAAGATGTCACCGGCAAACAAAAGGCTCACACAAAGACACAAAGAAGAATAACAGAAAAAATTGTTCAGGTGTGTATTCCTGCGATGACCACTCGAGATGAGGGGGAATGATTTTCCTAAAAACGTCAGCTTCTTTGTCTTTGAACGACTACGGAATGAATTTGTATCCTGTGCCGTGGATCGTAATGATATGTTTCGGTGAGGAGGGATCCTTTTCGATATTTTTCCTCAGTTTCACAATGAAATTATCCACGGTACGTGAAGAGATGGATTCATCATATCCCCAGACATGCTTCAGCAGATCGTCCCTGCTGATCACCTGCTGCTGGTGCTGCCAGAAATAGCGAAGGATGTCGAAATCCTTTGAGGTGAGGGAGACCGGCTTCCCTTTTTTCGTTGCGGTGTAACTGTCCAGGTCGACCTCCAGGAGTCCAAGCGAGATCTTCTTTCCCGTTGCGATCTTCTCGGCGGGAGTACGGCGGAGGACCGCTTTCACCCGGGCGATCAATTCGCGGAGACTGAACGGTTTGGTGATGTAATCATCCGCGCCGAATTCCAAACCGAGCACTTTATCCACTTCCTCGCCTTTTGCCGTCAGCATGATGATGGGAGTGGAGACCCCTTCGGTGCGCACCGTTCTGCAGATATCGAAACCGGACATTCCCGGGAGCATGACATCGAGCAGGATGAGGTCGAATTTTTTACTCCGGATGGTCTCAAGTGCTTTTTTCCCTTCGCCGACCACCAGAACGGTGTATCCTTCGAATTCCAGATTGTCGCGGAGACCGCGCTGCATTTCAGGTTCATCTTCAATGACGAGAATGTGTGCCATACGTTATGCCGGTTGAGTGAGAGGAAGTGCGATAGTGAAACAGGTGCCGCTGCCGACGGCGCTGCGGATGGAGATCGTGCCGTTGTGCGATTGAATGATATGCTGAACGATCGCAAGACCAAGTCCGCTCCCTTTTGCCGTGTGGACGAGTCCCTGTGACACCCGGTAGAACTTATCGAAGATCTTGGGATGATGTTCCGCGGCGATGCCGATGCCGTGATCCTCAATGTCGATGATGACGGAATCTATCGTTCGGGAAGTGGCGATGCGCAGGAATTTCCGATCCGCACTGTATTTAATGGCATTGTCGATCAGATTGTGGAATGCTTCCGCAATCGCTTCTTCATCGGCCGGGACGGGAGGAAGATCCTTCGCATAGGTTGTCTCCACCGTGAATCCTTTCTGTTCCAACTGATACACATGGACAGCAAGGGTCGAAGTCATGATGCCGTTGATATCCGACGGAGCAAAAACATATTTCCGCGAGTCCGATTCCATCCTGGAAAAGTTCAGGATGTTATTGATCAGCCGGGTGAGCCGTTCCGTTTCCCGAAGAATGATGCCGTAGTATTCCTGTTTCTTCTTTTCCGTCTTCACCCGTTTCATCTCCAGTGTTTCGGCGAACATGCGGATGAGTGCGAGCGGTGTGCGGAGTTCATGCGAGACGTTCGAGACGAAATCGGACCGGAGCGCGACGAGTTCCATTTCCCGTTTGATCAGGCGGTAGACGAAGAATGCCCCTGCGAGCAGAATGCAATCCAAGAGAATGATCAGAACAAGGTTCCGGAAGAACCGTTCGTTTGCCGCCTCTTCAATGGTCGTTCCGCGGAGACGGATCTGCACGAAATGGTCCGGGAAGATCCACAGCGGTCGTTTCAGCGGCGAGGTGAAAGCGATAGACGGCGCAGTGGAGAAGAGAGTCCGTTCCGTCGATTGGCGATTGACACTGAGGATCAGATCGTTCCGGGCGATATCGGTCAGTTTTTTTCCGATCACTTCCCGGATGAAGCGTTCATTCTCCACCACAATGCCGATCACGCGGACGGGGGAAGCGGTGACGAAAAGGATAGTGAATGTCGAATCCGATGTGATCACCGGTTCCAGTTTTCTGTAGGAGAGCTGCTGATATCGGATCAGTCTGTCAACGGCATCCTTTTGATCAGATAATGGATGCCGTGTTCCGGGCGACCGGACCGGATACTCTTTACGGAGAAGTAATGCCGAATCGGTGACGATGATGGAACGGATGGAAGGGTTGGACTGGAATAAACGGCTGAAATTCTCTTTGGGAAGCTCGTTCTCAATCTGCGACGCCCAGCTGGAAGCGACATCGAGTGTATATTGGTTGACGGAGAAGAGGACCGCATCGAGCTGACGGTCATACATCTGCGTCAGCATCTCTTCTGTTTCATTCAGCGAGGTGATCTCGTAGACGGAATAGAAGAGCGCCGGCAGAAGTACGATGAGAGCAAGTGTGACAAATATTTTTTTCGTACTATTCATAATTCATGATTCATGGTCCGCCAACAAAGATACGGAATCGATACGAAAATGGGAAAGGAAAGGTTCGAATACAATGTCTGCTGAAGAGTATCCGGTCACAACGGGGATCCGATTCCTGCGGGAGCATCGGGTGCCGTTCATTCCGAAGCTGTATGCTTACGAACACCAGGGCGGGACGACCACCGCATCGCGTGAATTGGGTGTGGAAGAGCATGCGGTCATCAAAACACTGGTAATGGAAAGCGATCCGAAGCATCAGTTCCTTGTGCTGATGCATGGTGATAAGGAGGTCTCCACGAAGCAATTAGCGAGAGCAATAGGAGTGAAGAGCGTTAATCCGGTCTCAGAACAGACGGCGCAGCGTGTGACCGGATATCAGGTGGGAGGGATCAGTCCATTCGGAACGAAACAGAACCTGCCTGTTTTTATTGAAGGTTCGATCCTGGTGCTTCCGAAAATACTGATCAACGGAGGGAAACGGGGATTCCTTGTGGAGATCGATCCTCGGGAGATCAAGCGGATCATTTCGGTGACCGAAGTGAATGTTGCAATATGAAGAACGAAGCATCGTTCAATGATCTTTGCCGGCACCGGATCCCGGAAAGAAACATTCGGGGGTGACCGGCTTTTTCTTATAACTGATGAGCAGTCACTTTGCGGATCATGCGGAGCATAGATTCTTCAGTTGTATAACGTTCAATCTCTGCAAGCGGTACCCACGCCAGCTCCTTCGACTCGGAGGAGATCACCAGCGGCTGCCGGTCATCGGCTTCGAATAGGAAGCGGATATCGTAGTGGAAATGTTCTGCTTCCAGTTTCCGGGCGGGAATCGCATGGATATCCACATCATAGATCGCTTTTGATACAGGAACAATCTCCTTCAGTCCGGATTCCTCTTCCGCTTCACGCATCGCTACATTCAGCGGGTCGGGATCACCGTCCGCATGTCCTCCCAGCTGCAGCCATTTCTCGAGTTTATGATGATGCGTCAAGAGAGTGTGCGTCCTCTCTCTGTTCACGATCAATGCCGATGCGGTGATGTGTCCGGAGAGCTGCGTCCGTTCGAAACAGTCCGTATGCGCTTCCACGAACGCAATGATGCGGTCGCGCATGCTCTGTTCAAAGCTGTCCGACGGTTCATAGGATCGCAGTTGTTTCAGCAATGGTACTCGGTGCATGCTCAATCGCCCTGATAGACGGAAAAAAGATTATAGACACTCATGGTGAATCCGAAGGAGTGGATGTTCCCGTTCTGTTTCCAATACTGAGAATAGTATTTTGTCTCCAGATCGCTTTTGCTGAATTCCTCGAACCGCTGGCTGAATGAATACATCAGACTGACGGTGAGATAGGATGTTGCAGGGATCTTTATCTGTGAATTGATGCCGAAGGAGATCGGGAAGTTCAATGCGCCGGCATCATTGTTCAGAATGGATTGTTCCGGACTGGATTGAGTCGGCGGATACCACATGGAGGTGGTGCGTGAATAGTTCACTGATCCCCACAACCATGAAGGCGAGAGATGAAGTGATGCGAATTTTCCGTCAGGATTCTGTCCATAGAGTGCAGTGGTGCTGAAGAAGAGAATGACCAGGAGTTTTTTCATAAAGATTCCTTTGATTAGGAAATGACATTCATCGGCTGTCCGTCAATAAATGCACGGACATTATGTACAACCACATCCATCAATCGTTTCCGCGCTGCGTGCGTACCCCAGGCATAATGCGGAGTGATGATGCAGTTCTTTGCCGTCAGCAGAGGATTATCGGGAGACGGGGGTTCGGCAGAAAGGACATCGAGACCGGCTCCCGCGAGCCGTTCTTCATTCAAGGCTTGTGCAAGTGCCGGTTCGTCCACCAGAGGACCGCGGCCGGTGTTGATGAGATATGCGGACGGTTTCATGAGCCGCAGACGCCGGTCGTTCATCAGCAGGCGGGTCTGATCGTTCAGTGAACAGTGAAGCGAGACCACGTCGGATTGCTGCAGCAAAGAGTCCGTGTCCGTGAATGTGAGGGCCGGGAACGCTTTCCGGGCCTCTTGATCACCGGCAGTCCGCACTGTACGTGTGGAAACGAGTATGTTCATACCGAATGCCGACGCGATGGCTGCGACCGCCTGACCGATATTTCCGAAACCGATGATGCCGAATGTCTTCCCGTACAGTTCCGTCAGAGGCGTATCCCTAAATGAAAAATCGGAATGAGCGCTCCAACGACCGTTCCGCACTTCGCGCGAATGATGACCGGCGTGATGGGTCAATTCCAGCAGCAGCGCAAATACCAACTGTGCAACGGAATTGGTGCTGTAGGCGGGGACATTGGTGACGATGATGTCGTGTTTCGCCGCTTCGGTCAGATCGACCACATTCACTCCCGTCGCGAGAACACCGATATAGCGAAGATGCGGAAGTTTGGCAATGATGTCGCTTGAGAGTACAGTCTTGTTCGTCAGAAGAATATCTGCAGAGAGGGAGCGTTCAATGACTCGTTCGGGAGGAGTGCGGTCGTGAATGGTGCAGCTGCCAAGCGACTGCAATTCATTCCAGGAGAGGTCACCGGGATTGAGTGTGTATCCGTCCAGAACGACGATGTTGTTTTTTGTTTTCATCACTCAAAATATCCACACATTCTCCAAATTCCAAGCAGGAATATTATTTTGATCCGCGACAATTCCGGTAGAAACGTACAGCGTTCCCTCGCAGGGCCTGTGAATAATGCCTTTGCAGGATCAAATTGCCTCCTTACAGTGAAACGGGTCATATTCAAGGGGTAAGGTCTGTGTATGAATAGACGATCAGAGTGCAATTATCCGCAAAAAAACCATATATCCTATTTCCGGTAATTTTATTATCATGATATATGAAACCGTGTTTCAATTGTAGAATATTTTACAGGAAGACAATGGGATTCTTTTGTAGGAAAAAGATCCTGTCACTGCGAACATCGTTCCACAGCAATCATTAGCTCATGGCAGAGAAAAAAACCAAAATATTGATCGTCGATGACAAAAAAGAATTCCTTTCAATGATCGTTGATCTTTTAAGGTCCGTGCAGATGAATGTAAACATCAAGACGGCTCGATCGGGCAAAGAGTGTCTTCACGCGGTGAAGGAATTCAATCCGAGTCTGGTGTTCCTGGATATCGGGATGGACGGGATGAATGGCTTGGTGACCTTGCGGTTCATCAAGTCAATGAACAAGAAGGCGAAGGTATATTTTCTGTCAGGTCATAATGCAGAATACATCAAAGAAGCGGTGGGGATGGTGCGGGCTGACGGATATTTTACAAAAACTCAGTTTGTTGATCTTTTAATGGCGAGTCGATCTCTCGATGAGATATTGAAGGAAGGGATCCCACATCCCTGATACCTCTTTTCTCCGGTTCCCCTCGGTTCGTTATTGCCTGAGCTTCTCGGATCACAGGATATCCCGGTCCCGCACACCGATCAGATATAAAATGCCGTCCAAACCGAGCGTGGAGATCGCCTGTTTTGCATTCTGACGCACGATCGGTTTTGCGTTGAAGGCGATGCCGAGTCCCGCAAGACTGATCATCGGCAGGTCGTTCGCACCGTCGCCGACCGCGATCACCTGTTCGAGGGAGATCTGTTCCTTCACTGCGAGTTCTTTCAATACTTCTGCTTTTCGCTTACCGTCCACGATCGTTCCCTTCACGGCCCCCGTCACAACACCGTTGACGATCTCCAGTTCATTCGCGAACACATAATCGATCCCGAGTTTCTCCTTCAGGATATTCCCGAAATAGGAGAATCCGCCGGAGACGATGGCTGTCTTGTATCCCAATTTTTTCAATGTGGAGATGAGCCGTTCCGCGCCGTCCGTCAACGGGAGTGAATCGCCGATCGCTTTCACCTTGGACTCTTCCAGTCCGTTGAGCAGTGACAGCCGCTTGGTAAAGCTTTCGGTGAAATCGAGCTCTCCGCGCATGGCGGATTCTGTGATCGCCACAACTTCATTTCCCACTCCGCGGGCTTTCGCCAATTCGTCGATCACTTCGATCTTGATCAGCGTAGAATCCATGTCGAATACTACCAGACGTCGGTTCCGCCGGTACATCGAATCCGCCTGGAACGCGATATCGATATCGAATTCATGAGTGATGTTCATGAATGCCGAACGGAGTCCGAGCGCATCCTCCAGATCACCGCTCACCAGGAACTCGACGCATGCACGCTGGCCATCGGTCGTCTCGTTCAGCGACGCACGGCCGGAGAGACGCTCGATGATGTCGATATTCAGCCGGTGATGTTCGATCACCCCGGAGACCTTGGCGATGTGCAGTGCAGTGATGGTCCGTCCGAGCAGTGTAACGATGTAGCGGCTCTTCGCCTGTTCGGTCACCCAGACGCCGTATTCCTCCTCCGTGATCGGAGTGAAGCGGATCGTCAGTCCGAGATGCTGGGCTTTCAGAAAGACCTCTTTGATCATCTCGTACGAAGCGGATTTGGACGGGACATCGAGCAGGAGACCGAGATTCAGCTGATTGTGGATCACCGACTGACCGATATCCAATACACGGATATCGTACCGTGCGAGCAGATTGGTGATCTTGCTGGTGAGTCCCGGTTTATCGATGCCGGAGATACTGGCGAGGATGAGTTCGTTCATAGAAGCCGATCATTGGTCATGTGAAGAGATGTTTCTGTTTTCAATTGTCAACTATTCATTGTCAATGGTTCTTAATTCTCGAGCCATTCTTTCCATGCATCATACCGGAATCCCCTTCCGAGGAATTCATTCACCATCATATCGGCAGGAGCAGAGCCGCCGCGGGCGAGGACGATATCACGGTATCTCTTTGCGATGCCGGACTGCATCATGTTCTTCCGGTCGAAGAGACCAAAGAAATCTTTTGCGATCACCAGGGACCACATATACGTATAATAGATAGCGGAATAACCATCCAAATGACCGAAGGAGGTTTGGAAGTGCGTTCCTTCCACATATTTGTAGGGAGTATAGCGTTCCCGCAATTCCTTTGAGAGTGCAGTCGTATCGACGGATTCCGGTTTCCGGTCGTAACAGGAGAGCGCCAGTTTCGCATAGAACATCTGCTGGCGGACGAACAATCCTTTGCCGAACTCGTCCGCCCGCTTCATCTGTGCGACCAGTTCCGACGGGATCGGTTCATTGGTCTGATAATGGGTCGCAAATTTCTGAAGTGTTGAAGTGTCCCAAGCCCATTCCTCAAGCAGCTGTGAAGGAACCTCAACAAAATCCCACTCGCAGGAGATGCCCGAGAGGCCCATCCACGGCTGACGTCCGGCGAAGAGGTGATGGAGCAGATGTCCGAATTCATGGAAGAAGGTCTCCACGTCATTATGCTCCATCAAACCCGGATCACCTTCGGTGCCCCCGGGAAAATTACAGATGAGCGCAGCTTCCGGGATCTGTTTTCCCGCCACTCCGTTGCAGATGCCGAATTGTGCGGCGTGATTGTATTTGTTCTCCCGCGGGTGCATGTCCAGATAGAATCGTCCCGCCAGCGTACCGTTCTCGAACATCTCATAACATTCCACATCGCTGTGCCATACGGGGACGGATGTATTGACACGGAACTCCACATCGAACAGAGAACTCATCGTATCGAGGATCCCCTGCTTCACTTTGGCATACCGGAAATACGGCCGGACCATTTGCGCATCAAAACTGTATTCGCTCCGTTTGAGCAGTTCAGAATAATATCCCGCTTCCCACGGATCGATGCGGGATGCGCCGGGAACATCCTGCTGCTTCCGTTTCAGCAGCTGCTGATAATCGGCGCCGGATTTGGCGAGCGATGCTGCGGCGATCTGTTCGATGAACTCCGATGCATTGCTTGCGCTTCCGACCATTTTATCGGCTGTGACGCATGCAGCGTAATGTTCGAAGCCGAGCAGCTGCGCAAGTTCATACCGCTTTGCGATCAGACGGTCCAGCACTTCCATGTTCTTCGGATAGGCGCGGTTGTTGAACTCCATATACATCCTCCTGCGCAGCTCGCCGCTCTTCGCATACGTCAGTACCGGGATCGCATCCGGATAATCCGTCGTCAGAACGATCATTCCGTCCGCATCCGGAACATGGCGGTCGATATAATCCTGCGGAAGACCTTCCAGCTCCTTTGCGTCAGTCACCGCGATGCTCCGTTTATCCTCACGGATGTTCCGGGAAAATTCCTGACTGATCAGTACCAATTCCTCACGGACCGCTTTGATCTTGGAGCGTGTCGGCTCATCTTTATCAACTCCGGCCAGACGGAAATCACGGAGCGTTTTGGCCATGAAATATTTCGTCGGTTCATCCGCACCGGTGAGATCGACCGCTACGAGGGCGTCATACAAAGCCCGGTTCAGGGAGAGCTCGGCTCCGAAGGCGGAGACCTTCTGGCTGAATAATTCCGACGTCGTCCGGACCGATTCTTCCGGATGGACATTCTCCATCAGATTCGCCTGCGAACCGATCGCATCGAGCTGCGTTAAAACGAAATCATACGGAAGGAGGGTGTTTGCGATCGTCCGTTCACCCTGAACGGACAGCAATGCATCGAGCGAAGAGTGCGCAGAAGAAAGCCGTTCTTCCAATTGACGGGCCAGATCGTCCGAGCCCGATATTGTTAAATAGAATGGAGTGGTGATGGTCATAGTATATTTATTGATGGTGAGTCACGGACCGGAACAGAACACCCCTCTTGCAGATTGAGATCAGGCAACAGGGGTGTTCACAATATGCAAAAAATTTCGGATGAGAAAAAGGGAGGAAGGATGTTCAGGATTGGAGCCAGAGGACGGCATCGTCATAACCGCGGAAGACGTGGATCTCTTCCGGTGCTTCGTCGCCGCGGAGCATCTCGTACATGCGGGACATTCCAAAGGTGACATCCGATGCGGCGATAATGGCAAGGCGCGTGTGATGACCCAGCTGATCGACCGGAGAATAGAGCGAGATGAGATGCTGAAGCGCTTCGGAAGAAACATCCAGCCGCTCCACCTCGCGCAGGTCCACCAGGTCATTCGCCGTCGGCTCGTAGTCCGGTTTCGCCAGCAGCTCACGGTAAGCTGTGATCAGCTCATCATCGGTGACTGTGCCGGTATATGTTGCAGTCCGGATATTTGTTTCAATATCGAATGAAAATGTGATCATAGTCCGCCTCGTTTCTTGAGGAATCTAAGGGGATAATCTGTGAATCGCAACTTAATCATTGCTAAAAACTGACCCTTTGCTTACTATGCTCGCAACGCTCACACATTGTGAACCGGGAAACGAAAACTCAAGAGGTCTCATATGAAAAAAAATATCATGCTGTTCTTGTTCATCGCTGTTGTGACGATGGCAGCCGGATGTGACAACAGCACAGATGATCCGCTCGGCGCCGATCAAGGGAGCGGACTCTCGGCAAGTTCAACGTCACTGTCGGTGCTGCTGGGGGAAAAGGGAGGAACGATCATTGGAGGGGGAGCGGAACCATATTCGGTCATTTCCAATTCCAATACTGCGGCCGTGGATGCACAGATAGTTACGCGGCAGCTGGTTGTGACAGGAATTGCGGAAGGGACGGCGGCAATCAAAGTGAAGGATTCATCGTCACCATCCAAGACCGTGACCATCTCTGTCTCTGTCAAATTATCATTCTCAACCGGGACCGCCGGAACGGTCTCCTTCACATCGAACCGGGGGAATTATTCCGTGAACGGCATCGGCGAACTCAGAACAACACCGCCGACATCGGGAGAAGGGGCCATCGCACTGCAGGAATTTGGATCGAACTTCATTCTGTCCTACTCCGTCCACACACCGACGAGCATCGATCTCACGCTGATCAGTCTGGAAAGCAATACAGCGAATTATGCGGGGACATACAATTATCCGGGAACAGGCAAGGTTGTGGAGATCGGATACTTCCCCAGTGTGGATCCGAATGATTCCACATTCCTGGATAACGGGTATGCACTCACCTCTTCGGCAACGGCAGTCATTGATTCGATCACATCAACCAAAATGAAAGGAAGTTTCAGCGGAACGGGATTCTTCTATAATAAGAGCACTGCAAATACATCGTTGGGGATCACGATGGCCAACGGACTCTTCAATGTCCCAATCTATCACACCGGATCGATGAGTGATGCAGCGGTCCCGGCAGGAGTGCTGCGGACTGCGGAAAGGATCCTTCGTAAACATTACATGTTCCGTTAAGGTGGTCATACCGGAGCGGACCGGTCAGACCGGCTCCGCTCATAGTTTTTCGATCAGCAGCCGGAGCAGTTTCAGTTTCCATCCGCTGTACGGAGGTGTTTTCAGGAACCAGAACTCGATCCATGTCGATTTTTCCATGATAGATTTATAATGGGAGAAAGTTTTGAATCCTTCTACACCATGATATGATCCCATGCCGCTTGTCCCGACGCCGCCGAGCGGAAGATGGTCATTTGCAAAATACATCACCGCATCATTCTGTGATCCGCCGCCGAAGGAGAGCTCGCTGAACAGCCGCTCTTTCTCGCCGTGATTGGAGCCAAAGACGTACAATGAGAGCGGTTTCGGATACTGCTTCACTTTTGCCATTGCGTCGTTCAGATCGTCATACCGCACCACCGGCAGCAGCGGACCGAAGATCTCCTCTTTCATGATCTCATCATCGAACGTGACGTTGTGCAGAATGGTGGGGGAGACGAACTTATTCTTTTTGTCCACCGTCCCGCCGTAATAGACTTTCGCGGGATCCATCAATAACTGAAGCCGGTCGATGTGTCGTTCGTTGACGATCGCCATATAATTGTCGGAGACGCCGTTCTGAGGATAA
Organism: Synechococcus sp. UW140; assembly: GCA_943364975.1. GTDB lineage: Bacteria > Bacteroidota > Ignavibacteria > UBA10030 > UBA8401 > UBA8401. Next base: position 117,064 of record CALRIY020000001.1, on the reverse strand, counting down.
TGTTTCTCCAGAACGGAACGCATTTCCTTCAGCAGTTCCTGTTCTATCGATGAGTGGACCAGAAGGTAATCCACAGCCACACAGGTCTGTCCTGCATTGAACAATTTTCCCCAGACGATCCGTTTCGCGCAGGTCGGAATATCGCAGTCCGGCAGGACGAATGCCGGATTCTTTCCGCCGAGTTCGAGCGTGACCGGCGTAAGATGTTTTGCCGCCGCTTCATAGACCATCCGCCCGATCTTGGAACCCCCGGTAAAGAAGATATAATCGAATCGCTGCGCGAGGATCTCCTGTGCAGTTTCAGCCCCTCCTTCCACCGCAATGCAGTATTCCGGACGGAATGTCTCGTTGATGATCTTCGTCATCACTGCTGAAGTCTTCGGCGACACCTCGCTCGGTTTCACGACAGCGGTATTTCCCGCGGCGAGTGCATCCACCAGCGGAAGCAGGGTCAATTGATACGGATAATTCCATGCGCCGGCAATATAGGTGACGCCGTACGGTTCCGGAAGCAGATAACTGCGGGAGGGAAAATTCAGAAGATTTGTACGGACCCGCTGTTTTTTGCTCCACTTTCTGATGTTGCCGGTCATGAAGGAGAGTTCACGGTAGATCAGGGAGAGCTCGGATGTGATCGAATCGTACGGTGATTTTTTCAGATCGGCATAGATCGCGTCGAGCAGCAGCTGTTCATTCGACCGCAGTGCGCGCTCAAAAGCCTTCAGTTGTTCGATACGGAAATCAACGGACCTGGTCGTGCCGGTCATAAAGAATGCACGCTGTGCTTCAACGATCGCTTTGATATTCATATTCATTTCCTTCCGGTGAACTCATCCATCGTGCGGTAGATCTTCAGGAATTCGCCGACGATCAGATCGAAGACGCGCGTCGGAAGGATCCCCTTGAACAGCTGAAGCAGATACACGATCCTCGGCATGCGCACATGGAGTTTGTTCTTCTCGATGCCGTTGATGATCCGCCGGACCGCCGGGACCGGTTTATTGATCGGCACAAAGATGGAGCTCTTCACGCCGTCGAACATTCCGGTACTGATATAATATGGAGTGACGCAGGTGACCTTCACATTATTCCGAAGTTTTTCCATCTCCAGCCGGAGTGAGTCCGACCATCCGATCACTGCCCACTTGCTGGCGGCATAGACGGACATCTTCGGATTCCCGACCATGCCTGCTGCGGACGAGATGTTCACGATATGACCGCGGTTCCGTTCGAGCATGCCGGGAAGGAATTCCAAAGCGACATGCATTAGCGCATCGGCGTTGATGGACATGGTCCTCTCGATCTCTGCATGGGTATGTTCATGAAAAAATTTTCCGACGATGATCCCCGCGTTGTTGATCAGGATATCGACCGGTCCCGCATCCCGCAGTGTCTTTTCCGCAGCGAAACGGATCTGCTCAACGTTCGATACATCGACGATGAATCCATGAACATCCTTCAGCTTCGCGGAAAATTCCTTCACGGTGTCGTTCAGTGTCTGCGGATTCACATCCCAGATGACGAGGGCTTTGCATCCTTTTTCGATCACGGACGCTCCCATCAGTTTGCCGATGCCGGAGGCGCCGCCGGTGATAAGAACAGTGGAATTCCTGATGTCGCTCATAATGTGATCCCGAAATTCGTTCGTCAATGATGAGGACCGATGCCGGAGATGCAGCGGTCGAGTCCGTCCGGCATGGTTCGTTGCTGAATATAATCGGAAGTAAGGAGGAAAGCAGTACGGAAAAACGGGTTAGGACCGCAGCCAGCGGATCCCTTCGTCTTTTGAAAGGAAGACCTCCATATGCGGGAGCATAGAGGAAAGGATGGTGGACGCCATCCGGGCGATGCCGTATTGTATCTTACTGTTCACAATGAATGCGACCTTCCCTTTGATGATCGTACGGAAACGAATCCGGTATTCATGATAGAACGAGGAGATCTCGGTGTAGGAAGGAAGATAATTATTGTTCCGGACATCGAAACAAACGCCGAAATGCGCTTGGTATGCTTTGTCTGCAGTGAACGCTTCGATGATGGAGATCGCGCCCAGTTGGTCCATATTGCCTTCAACGGTGATGAAGACGACCGGATCGATGATCTCTATAGAGTAGGAGAAATTCATGGTCCTAGGATAAGGGATCGCACACTGTTAAACAACTGACTGTTTATCCGGTTCTACGTCTGCGGAATGATCCGTTGAATGTGTTCAGCAAGCATATCCGCGGACGGAGTATGAAACCGGAACCACAGTTCCGGCTCGATCATCTCCAGTTCCGACACGACCATCTCTCCCCGGTGATCGCGAAGAATATCGACTCGGGCATACGCTGGCAGCGGGTTGCAGACGCTCACCGCCTCTTCCGCAAAACGGATCTCTTCATCCGAGGGAGTGTATGCATGGACTGTTCCTCCGAAATCATCCTGCACACGGAAATCACCTTCTTTTGCCTTTTTGATGACCGCATGGGAATACTTTCCGCCGATCACAACGAGCGTGATCTCGCCGTAGGACATGACGGAAGGGAGGAACGGCTGCAGCATCATTGCCTCGTTGGCGAGCAGTTCAGCAAAGAGAGGTTCAAAATCGGCGAGATTCCCTTTGCTGAGCCGGTAGGTGTGGCGTGCTCCGGCAGACATCGCCGGTTTCAGGATCGTCTCGCCAAACGGATGACGGGAATACAATTGGTGAAGCGTTACCGTTTCGCCCTTCTCTATATAATAGGTATCGGGAATGCGGACGCCGCGTTGGTGCAGGTCCCGTAAATAGTGCTTATCCAGATTCCAGAGAATGGTCGATTCAGGATTGATCAGCACGGACAGACGGGAGACGTTCTTCACAAACGACAGGAATTCCTCATACCGTTCCGTGTAATCCCACGTCGAACGGAAAATGACAGCGCCGGTCTTCTTCCAATCGAATTCACGATTGGTCCAGTCAAGCCGGTGGACGCGGAGTCCTTTCCGTTCCAGTGCGTCACGGAGCAGCTGATCTTCCAGGAGGATCTGTTTCACGTACCAGTCCGGTTCGGACGGATGAAGGTAGCGCAGCGCAGTAAGGATCGTGATATCGTATTCTTTCATCGGGGACGTTTCCACAAGAGTGTGAAGGCGAACGGGATATTATTTTGAATTCTGAGTTACCGTAAGGAAAGTAAATCAATTCCATTGTCATTTCAATATTTCTTTTTTACTTTGACAGCATGACGACAATCTGTTCAAGGTCCAATGTCTGCGATTGAAGCACGGAATCTCTCGAAAACGTACCGTCAGTTGTTCAAAACGCCGGTCGAAGCGCTGCGGGATGTCTCCTTTACGGTGAATGAGGGGGATGTGGTCGGGCTGATCGGTCCGAACGGCGCCGGGAAATCGACGTTGATGAGGATCCTGCTCGGATTCCTTCCGTCAGATTCCGGAACAGTGACACTCTTCGGCGATCATCCGGAATCGCTCCGGGCCCGCTCCATGATCGGGTACCAGGCGGATACCCAGTTCCGCGCAAAGAATGTCTCCGTCCGTTCCTTTCTCATGTTCCATGCTGAACTGATCGGGATCAGTGATGCGGAAGCGCACATCACGCATCTTCTTCGCACGTTCGAACTGCTGGATGCATATAAACGCCCGCTCAGCTCTCTCTCCAAAGGTATGCGCCAGAAACTGGAACTGGTGCTCGCATTCCTCGGTCCGCCGAAACTGGTGTTTCTCGACGAGCCGACCGCTGCTCTCGATCCTCCGTCCGTCTTCGTCCTGAGGGATTTCCTTGCCGAACAGAAGAAGAACGGCATGACCGTACTCTTCAGTTCACATCATCTGACGGAAGTGGAATCGGTCTGCGACCGCATCATCTTCATCAGCGGTGGCACCGTGGTGGACGATTCACCGATGAAGGACATCGGTCCGGGCCATCTGGAACAGCTGTTCCGGAAGAATTCCGGAATGAAAGGGGGAGCTTGATGAGAACATTCTCCATTCTGTTCAAAGCTGAGTTCAGGCGATTCTGGACGCTCGGAATGATCATTTTTTCAGCGGGACTTTCCATCCTTTCCATTCTCCCATCCGTTATCAGCATACAGTCGGGAATGGGGAAGACCTTTTCCTCCATCATCCAATCGACCGACGGTTTTCTCTCGTTCTTCACCTTCCTCATCTTCTCGGCCGGCATCGTCAGCGCGGATGTGAAGAGCGGCTGGGTCCGCACGCTGCTGATCCGCTCGGTGACCAGAGAGCAGTATGTCACCGTGAAGATCCTCGTTGTCTTTGTCTCCACGATGATCGTCTATTTCTTCTGTATCACTTCATCGACCATCGTGATCGCGTTCGATCCGAAGGTGGAATTGATCTATGATCTCTCCCTTTCATCGGCGGTCATGGCGCTGAAAACGGCGCATGTGCTTCTTCTGATCGTCCTTTCTACTCTGGTCTCCTGCAGTCTGCTCGGTTCATTCAATGCGCTGGTGGTGTACGCGTGGATCACGCTGGCGCAGGGATTGGGATTTCTTGTCACAAGGAATTACTGGGACGTACAGTGGGCGGTGATCCTGAAGGATTATCTTTTCCCGAGCGGATTTGAGGATGCTCAGCAGACGATCATTACACAAAATGTTTTCCCCGCAGCAGAACTGTTGTGGGGGATCGGTGCGTTGTCGTGCTTCTATGCATTGACACTTTTTTCCATGAACCGTGTTATGATCGATACGGGATCGGAGTAGATCATGCACCAGCGTCCGGTTCAACATATCAAGATCTTTGCGGCTGTTGGTATTCTCTGCGCCGTCATTGCGGCAGGGATGGAATATTTTCCTTCCAGCGCCTCCGTTGAGTGGGTGCCGTACGAGACGGCGTTTCAAAGGGCCCGCAGCGAGAATAAATTTGTCTATGTGGATGTCTATGCCGAATGGTGTGCGCCGTGCAAGACCATGGACCGGACGACCTTCTCCAATGATACCGTCATTACCGCATTGAAGAATAATCTGATCGCCGTCCGCGTGAACATCGATGATCCGGGGATCGGAGCCGATCTGAAGAAGAGATACAACATCTCGGCGATGCCGACTTCGCTGCTCCTTCGCCATGATCAATTGGAAGTGAAACGCCGTGTGGGATATATGAATGCCGGTACGATGATGGACTGGCTGGCCGATACGGTCTTTGCAGAGTTCATCCGATGGAGCAATTTTTCGGAAGCGGCCGCATCGGCGCGCTCCGGGAACAAGAATCTCTTCATCCTTGTGCTGCACGATTCATTGAAGGTCATGGAGATGCAGCGGGCGTTTCAGAACAAGAATATCAAACAGATGATCAAAACGGATTTCATTCCCGTCCTGCTGATCAACTCGATACCGGACCATCGCAAGATCATTCAGCAGTACACGCTGCTTCCATCCAATGATTTTATCGGCTGTCTGTTCACCTTCACATCGACCATGGAACTGATCCGGACCATGCCGCTCAGGAATTTCGACGCCATGAGGCTCCAGCCTCTGGTCGAGCAGGTGACCGCCCGGTAGTTTTCCATACTCTTTCAGCGGTAAATTTTTTATCTTAATGATGTTACCCGTGCTGACGAATTCCCGTGAATTCGCCGGCAGGGGTTCGTGTGTTTTAAATGGACCGAATCCCTGAATAATAAGAGCAGAACAGTGAATATCGATATCAACGCCAGGATCTTTGATTCCGGTATATTTCAGAAACTGAATTCCGTGAATGTCTCGCCCGAATCTCCGGTGCCGCTGCACGGCATTGCGGGATCGCTCTGGGCGTTCGTCGCCTCCGCGTTGTTTCGCCAGGCGAACGGACAAGTACTGGTGGTGACGGAGGATGAGGAGAGAGCGGAAAAACTGAGGGACGATTGTGCAACGATCCTCGGCGATGCGCTCGTGCGTCTCTGCATTGTGGACCATCAGCATGCGTCGCAGGCGATGGACATGTCCGCACCGTTGTCGCAGATCGAAACGATGAAAGCGCTCCAGTCGAACACTCCCGCCGTTTATATCACTCACGCAACAGCATTGGCATTCGGTCTTCCCGACCGGCAGGAGTTCTCCCGTTCTGTGATCGAACTCTCCGTTAAATCGGATCGGAATTTTGAGGAACTTCTGGCACAGTTGACGGAGTACGGTTTCGAGCGGAAACAATTCGTGGAATCGTACGGTGACTTCGCCGTCCGCGGCGGTATCCTCGATATTTTTCCCTTCATCGGTGAGCATCCGGTCCGCATCGAGTTCTGGGGGGACACGGTCGAGTCGATCCGCGAGTTCGAAGTGCTGTCGCAGCGCTCCATCCGCGAACTTCATGCGGTCAGCCTCATCCCCGATGTGCTGAGAAAAAAAGAATCATTGGATGGCGTAGAGGAGAAACCGCAAGAAAAGGTATCATTACTCTCGTACTTCTCCGCAGAGACGATGGTCCTGCTGGAGGATGTATCCCTGCTGGAAAAGGAATTCACGGAACTGGAGTCCGAAGGACTCAGGACCGATTTCACGTTCGATGAAGTTCAATCGGCGCTCGCCCGCTTCTCGCGGTTCACTCACTCGGCATTCCACTCCTCCGGTGCTTTGATTGATTTCCGTTCCCAGTCCCAGCCGAGTGTGAACGGCAGCATGAAAGTGCTTCGGGAGAAGATCGCCGAATATTCGGAGAAAGGTTTCGAGGTCATCATCACTTCGGACCGAAAGGAGGAACTTGAACGGATCCAGGATCTGATAGAGCAAAATGATGATGAGAGTTCGGAGATCGGAGAACAGAGGTCGGAGAACAGAGATCGGAGATCAGACGAAGAAGAATTTTCGAGCGAACCTGAATCCTCGGACCTGAAACCTGAATCTTCATTCTCTGTGCAGTACTCCACGGAGTCCTTCCATTCCGGTTTCGTATTTGAATCCGCCGGGATCATCATCCTCACCGAGCATGAGATCTTCAACCGCATCAAAGCGCGCGCGGAACGGAAGAGGAAACGATTCAAAGGTCTCTCGTCCAAGGAACTGCAGGCGCTCCGCAAAGGGGATTACGTCACCCATATCGATCACGGCATCGGAAAATTTCTCGGACTGGAGAAGATCAAGGTGGGCGGAGCGGAACAGGAGGTGGCGAAACTCGAGTATGCGGAAAAAGGGACCCTCTTCGTCAATCTGAACTACATCACGCGTATCCAGAAGTACTCCTCCGCCGAAGGACATGAACCGAAACTGAACAAACTCGGAAGTCCGGACTGGGAGAAGCTGAAAGCGCGGACCAAGAAGAAGATCAAGGATATCGCGCGCGATCTGATCAAACTCTACGCAAAGAGAAAGATGGAACCGGGCTTCCCGTTCCAGGCGGACACACACTGGCAGAAGGAGATGGAAGCATCGTTCATGTATGACGATACTCCTGATCAGGCGCGGACCACGACGGAAGTGAAAGCGGATATGGAATCACCGCATCCGATGGACCGGCTTGTCTGCGGCGATGTCGGTTTCGGGAAGACGGAGATCGCCGTCCGCGCCGCGTTCAAGTCGGTCATGAACGGGAAACAGGTCGGAGTGCTCGTCCCCACGACGATCCTCGCTCAGCAGCATTTCAATACGTTCTCGGACCGGCTGGGACGGTATCCTGTCCGCATTGCGTTGCTGTCGCGCTTCAAATCAACGAAAGAGATCAAAGAATCGCTGAAGAAATTGGAGAACGGTGAACTCGATATCATCATCGGTACACACCGGCTCCTCTCAAAAGATGTGAAATTCAAGGATCTCGGTCTTCTGGTGATCGATGAGGAACAGCGTTTCGGCGTTTCGGCAAAGGAGAAACTCCGTGCGATGAAGGTTTCGGTGGACACGCTGACGCTGACTGCGACACCCATACCGCGCACACTCCATTTCTCATTGATGGGGGCGCGAGACCTTTCGGTGATCAACACTCCTCCGCGCAACCGGCTTCCGATCCACACGGAGATCGCGACGTTCGACAAGAAGATCATCCGGGAAGCGGTGATCCACGAGATCCACCGCGGCGGACAGGTATTCATCGTCACGGATAAAGTGAGCAATATCGAAACCTTGACAGCAACGTTCGCGGAAGCAATTCCCGAAGCCCGTTTCCGTGTGGCCCATGGTCAGATGGAGGGACACGAACTGGAAGCGGTGATGATCGATTTCCTCGAACGGAAATTCGATGTGCTCGTCACCACCAAGATCGTCGAATCGGGCGTGGATATTCCGAGCGTCAACACCATCATCATCAACCGGGCGGACAAGTTCGGATTGGCGGAACTGTATCAGCTGCGCGGACGCGTCGGCCGGGCCAATCTTCAGGCCTATGCGTATCTGCTCGTTCCTCCGATCAATTCCCTGCCGAAACAGACACTGCGCCGGCTCCAGGCGATCGAGGAATTTACGGAGCTCGGCTCCGGACTCAATCTAGCGATGCGCGATCTGGAGATCCGCGGCGCCGGTAACATGCTCGGAGGCGAACAAAGCGGATTCATTATGGAGATGGGATTTGAGATGTACACGAAGATCCTTGAGGATGCGGTCGCCGAATTGAAGGAACAGGAATTCGCAGAGGTGTTCGCCGATACGTTGAAAGAGGTGAAGCCGAGACTGATCGAGACACAGGTGGATGCAGATGTGGAGGCATACCTGCCGGAGTTCTATGTGGAGAGCGACACGGAGCGTCTCGATCTCTACCGCCGTCTCTATAAAACATCATCGCAGCAGGAAGTGGATGCACTCAAAGCGGAACTCTCCGACCGTTTCGGTACCGCGATGGAGGAGGTGGATAATCTCTTCGCTCTGGCTGCGCTCCGTGTGCTCGGCTCAAGGACGAACATCCGCAAAGTGGAATTGAACAAACGGACCCTTCGGCTTTATCTTCCGACGGAGGATGACAAACATTTCTATGAGAGCGGCATCTTCACGGAAATGATGGCGAACGTCTCCGCCGTTAAGGAGCCGCAGATCCAGGTGAAGCAGGAAGGGCGCAATCTGTTCCTTCAGTCTTTCATGAAACATGCCGAAGGCATCGAACGCATCTCCGAAACAATCGCTCTGATCGAGAAGATCACGATGTGATTGTTTATTAATGATTGTTGTATTTCATTTTCAATTTTCAATTGTCAATTGTCAATTAAAATAGCATGATAAAATATTTTGAGACGAAAGTAGTTCTGTTTGATCTCGGCCGCGTACTGATGCATATCGACTTCGAAGCATTTCCCCGCGGACTCGGACTGACCACGGCAGCGATGCAGAGTGAGTTTGACCGGAAAAAGATCGATGCTGCAGTCCGGCAGTACGAAACATCGCAGCTCACCACAGAACAATTCCTCGATATCCTTTATGAACTTTTTCTTCATCGGTTCACGCGCAGTCAGATCCTGGAAGCATTCAACGGAATCATCGTTGCGGATAATAAAGAGATCATTCCGTTCGTCGAAGCGATGAAAAAGGAATACCGTATCGCCATCCTCAGCAATACGTGCGCCTGTCATTGGAGTAAAGTGGAAAAGATCTCATCCATCCTGACGTTGTTCCCTCCGCAGAATATTTTTACCTCCTTCGGACTTCGTAAGATGAAACCGGAGAAAAATATTTATGACGATGTCTGTTCTTCACTCAATGTTCATCCAAACGAAATACTCTTCATCGATGATCTGAAGGAAAATATCGACGGTGCACTCCTCGCCGGTATGCACGGGATCATTTTCCGGGATGCGCAGCAGCTCCAAGCCGATTTTTTAGCCCTTCTCAATCCCAAAAACACTTAAAGTAAACTCTTAAGTCCCTGCCGTAACAATTTGCAAATCGGACGTTCTGTCAGGTCGTCGGACAGAAAAACCAAAAAACTTCAAAATCCACTGCATTTATTGAGCAAATCACTTGACTTTGCATTGAAATCCCTTAACTTTGTGTCAAGCTGTGGGTAAAAGTGGGTAAAAAATATTCAACAAAACTAGGTGGTAAAGCGTAGTGTCTTCATTTAAAGGTTCATTTAATTATACGGTTGACAATAAAGGGAGGATCAACATTCCGGCAAAGATGCGGAAGAATCTTTCCCCGGAAGCCAATAACTCGTTTGTGATCACGCGGGGATTGGACAATTGTATTTTTGTGTACCCGAATGATGAATGGGCGAAACGTGAAGCGGAACTCGGCAAGCTCGATCAGAAGAACAGTGAAGCCCGGCTCTACACGCGCATGCTGCTGGATCTTGCATCGGATGTCGAGTTGGACGGACAGCACAGGATCAGTCTGACGAAAGAACTGATGGAGTACGCGAAGATCGGAAATGAAGTGCTGATCCTCGGCGTGTTCGACCGCATTGAAGTGTGGAATCCGGAAGAGTACAAAAAATATCTTGATGCACAGAAACTGGATTATGTGACGGTCGCGGAAAAAGTGTTCGAGAAGAAAGAGTGAGCACACCCGCATATCATATTCCGGTGATGCTCAACGAAGTACTGGAGCATCTCGTCACGGCTAAGGACGGTATCTATGTGGACGGAACGTTGGGCGGCGGGGGACACGCCGAAAAGATCTGTGAACAATTAACGGAAGAAGGAATTTTGATCGGCATCGATGCCGATGCAGACGCAATTCAGGAAGCGGGGAAACGTCTGCAGCACGTTCAATCTAAAGTTCAACTCGTGAACGACAACACCGCGCACATCGCATCCATACTTCGCTCCAGAAATATCCCAATGATCAACGGATTGTTGCTTGACCTCGGCGTCTCATCGTTCCAGCTTGATGAAGCGAGCAAAGGATTCTCGTACCGTACCGATGAACGGCTGGACATGCGTATGGATCGGCGTCAATCCCTCGACGCGTACGGTGTCGTCAATTCCTATTCCGAAGAAGAGCTGGCGGATGTCATCTTCCACTACGGCGAAGAACGTCTTTCGCGTCGAATTGCACGCAGGATCGTTTCGCGGAGGGAACAGGCGCCGATCGAAACGACGGGACAACTGGCGGCAGTGGTGGAGAGTGTGGTGGGAGGAAAGTTCGCCGTGAAATCCCTCTCGCGCGTCTTCCAGGGGATCCGGATCGAAGTGAACAACGAGCTTCACCGGCTTAAACTGATCCTGACCGATTCGCTGGAATTCATGGCATCAGGGGGACGGATCGTGGTGATCTCTTACCACTCGCTGGAGGACAGGATCGTCAAGACATTCTTCAACGAATGCGCCGCGGCTTTCATCCCGTCCGGCAATAAGTTTCAGCCCGATACGCCGCGCATTCCGGAACTGAAAGTGATCACGAAGAAACCGATCGAAGCATCGGATGAAGAGCAGGCAGTGAATTCACGTTCCCGCAGCGCGAAATTGCGCGCGGCGGAACGGGTGTAACAGGTAAAGGACAGATGGCAAAGACACTGAAAAATGTACCGGTCAGCAGCGCGGCAATGCCGAAGTTCAATGACCGGCTGATCTATAATAATGCGATCCCGGCAGCGATGGACCCGCAGGCAAATTTCCCCGGCGCGGCGATCCCGCGCGCGAATGTGCGCCGGGTGAATGTGAAGAAACGGACCAAGACCTCCAATGTCGTCGGTGTCCTCTTCCTGATCGCGACCGCCGCTCTATTATACGTCGGGAATGTGATCGCGGTGAATAATCTCGCAAAGGAAGTGAACGATCTGAATATGCGCCATAATCAGATCCTGAGCACCAATGAAGTGATCAAGGCAGAGATCAACCGCAAGGCAAGTCTGGAGAGGATCGGACTGATGGCGCAGGAAAAACTCGGCATGATGAATCCTAAAGAAGCGCCGGTATGGTTCGAAGTGGACGGTGAGAAGGAATTGTCCGTTCAGGAAACGGTAGGACGGAAGCGCTGACGCGCATACATCTATGTGGAACCCATTCGCAAAGAAACATACGGAACCGGAAACTCCTCAGCAGAAGGATTATAACAACCGACTGCTGATCGTGAAGATCGTCTTTCTGGCGGCATTCTTCGCCGCCGCGCTCCGTTTGGTGCAGATACAGCTGCTGGATGCCGGGAAGTATCAGGATATAGCTAAGAAGCAGTACGAAGCAAAGGTCCCGCTGGTCGCGCAGCGCGGGAACATCTATGACCGCAACGGGAATGTGCTGGTGGCCAATTCCGATTTCGTGACGTTCACCGCCGATCCGACTATTGCCGGCGATGACGCGAAATTCATCGCAAAAGAATTCTCCAGGATGACCGGGAAACCGGAACGGGAATACTACTCCAAACTCCAGGGGAATAAGAAATATGTCCGGCTGGAACGCCATGTGCGTCCCGACGTCGCCGAGATGATCCCGGTGAAGAAGATGGCGGGGGTTGTGAAGATGAATGAAGCGATCCGGCTCTATCATTATGATGAGATCGCGGCGCAGGTGATCGGTGCGACCAATTCGGAGAATGTCGGCGTCAGCGGCATTGAACAGCAGTTCAATGACATCCTTCGCGGACGCGACGGTTATGTGGTGATGCAGAAGGACGGCCGCGGACGAAAACGTCCGTCGGTCGATTATCCTCGCGAAGAAGCGGTGAACGGACATTCGCTCGAACTGACGATCGATCTGCAGTATCAATCCATCGCGGATGAGGAATTGAAGAAGGGGATCGCCCGTACGCAGGCGGATGCAGGACTCGTCGTGCTGATGCGTCCGCAGACCGGTGAGATCCTCGCGATGTCGAATTACCCGCAGGTGGATCTGAACAAAGTGCAGAACGCTGATGCATTGAAGAACCGGATCGTGTCGGACATGTATGAACCCGGTTCCGTCTTCAAGATCGTCACCGCCGCGGCCGCTTTGGAGAGCGAAGTGGTCACGCTGGACAAACACATCTACGGTGAAAAAGGGAAATATAAGATCGTCTATCCCGGCAACAAGGTCCGCTACATCAATGACTCCCATCCGCTGCAGGATGTCACGTTCCTCGAAGCGATGGCGCAGTCCTCCAACATCGTCATGGCCAAAGTGAGCGACCTGGTCGGTCAGGAGAAGATGTATAAGAAAGCGCGCGATTTCGGATTCGGCATGGCGACCGGCATTGAACTTCCGGCGGAGATCAACGGACAGCTGAAGAAGACATCGGAATGGTCCATGGCATCGCTCAACTCCATCGCATACGGATACGAAGTTGGTGTGACACCGCTGCAGATCGTTTCCGCTTACTCCGCTATTGCGAATGACGGTCTGCTGATGAGACCCTACATCGTGCAAAAGGAGAAAGATGAGAACGGTCAGGATGTGTATGAAGGTCAGCCGCAGATGATACGCCGGGTCGTTCCGAAGCGGGTGAACGACGAATTGAAACAGATGCTCGAAGCGGTGGTGGAAAAAGGGACCGGTGATGTCGTAAAGACCCCCGGTATCCGCATCGCCGGAAAGACGGGAACATCGCGCAAACATGTGAACGGGAAATATGAGGAGGGGAGCTACAACGCTTCCTTCATCGGATTCTTCCCCGTGGAGAAACCGGAAGTGGTCTGTCTGGTGATGATCGAAAAACCGAAAGCAGGAGGATATTACGGCGCCACCGCCAGCGCACCGATCTTCAAAGCGATCGCCGACCGCATCATCAACAACAACGGACTGATCGCAAAGACGATGATCGCGGAACAGAGCGTTCAGACGGTGAACACGCAGCATGAAGGGACCGTCTCCATTCCCGATGTTTCGGAGAAGGAAATGAATTCCGCTATCGCAGCGCTGAAAGAAGCGGGACTCGCGGCAAAAGTGATCGGAACAGGTGAAGAGGTCGTCCGTCAGTACCCGCCCGCAGGGAAAAAAGTGGAACGCGGCTCGATCGTGCAGCTGATGATGAATGAAACAGAACAGAGTGTTGCTTCCGGTACATTGAAGGTCCCCGATTTGAAGGGAATGAGTATCCGGCGCGCTGTGAACAAACTTGCCGCTGAACAATATGGCGTTACCATCGTCGGTTCCGGGATCGTGACGAACCAGTTCCCGAGTCCCGGTACCCCGATGAAGCAGGGGACCAAAGTAACAATCATGTGCGAACCGAAAGCGATCTCGACGGCCCAACTGTATTGAGACCTGAGGTCGGAGATCAAATGTCAGAGGTCAGAGGTCAGAAGTCAGAGGTCAGCACATGGTTCTTCAATCCTGTAATCTTGTAATCTAGCAATCTTGTAATTTTGTAATCTTGCAATTGATATATATGACCCTATCCCAACTCTTACAAGGCGTTGCCGTTTCAAAGATGTTCCAGACCATGTACGGGAAGATGGTCACGACGCATGATGTGAAGATCAGCGGTATCCAGTACGATTCCCGCAAGGTACAGCGCGAGAATCTGTTTGTGGCACTCAAAGGGGGCGGAGCGGATGGACACAAATTCCTTTCCTCGGCCATCTCGAACGGTGCAAAAGTGATCGTGGTGGAGGATGACAATTCCATTCCCGATCCGATGTGCATGCATACGGGGACGGTGAAGATCGTAGTGAGCAATACTCGCAAAGCATTGGCGCAGATCTCCGCGAATTATTACGGACGACCCGCAGAGAAAATGTCGATGATCGGTGTGACCGGAACGAACGGGAAGACCACCACGACGTTTCTGATCAAACAAATGCTCGAAGCGGAAGCAAAGAATAAGGTCGGACTCATCGGCACGGTGGAATACGCGATCGGGAGCGAAAAATTCCCCGCAACGCACACCACTCCGGAATCATTGGAAATGCAGCAGTTATTTTCCCGGATGGTCCAAGAAGGATGTACGCATTGCGTGATGGAAGTCTCATCGCATGCATTGCATCAGTTCCGCGCATACGGGATCCCGTTCAAAGCAGCGGTCTTCACCAATCTCACGCAGGATCATTTGGATTATCACGGGACGATGGACGAATACTTCAAAGCCAAACAGATCCTGTTTGCAGGTCTTTCTTCGGATGCCGTTGCGGTGACGAATGTCGATTCCGAATACGGTCAGGCGATGGTGAAAGATTGCGCAGCACGGACGATCACATACAGCGTCAACAAACCGTCCGATCTGCAGATGAAGGATGTGAAACTGAGCGTGAACGGATTCGCCGGTACGCTCAACGGTGATCAGGTTTCGGCAACATTGGTCGGCCGGTTCAACATCTATAATTTTCTCGGTGCATATGGCGTGATCGCCGGACTCGGAATTGAACTGAACGATAAACGTTCCGTCATCGCAGGACTTGTTCCCGCTCCCGGACGGTTCGATCAGATCCAGTCCCCGAACGGCTGGACGGCGATCGTCGATTACGCACACACACCCGATGCATTGGAGAATTGTCTTCAGACGATCCACGATGTGCTTCCGGAAAACAGAACGAATACGATCATCACCGTCTTCGGAGCCGGCGGCGACCGAGACAAGACGAAGCGCCCGAAAATGGGTGCCATCGCGGAACGGCTGAGCGATGTCACGATCATTACCTCGGACAATCCGCGGACGGAGGATCCGGTGCAGATCATCGATGATGTTCAGGCAGGCTTCTCCGATAAGACAAAAGCTGTACGGGAGCCGGACCGCGGAAAAGCGATCGCGCACGGTCTGAACATGGCAAAGTCCGGCGATGTGGTCCTGATCGCCGGTAAAGGGCATGAGGATTATCAGGTAATCGGAAAAGAGAAGATCCATTTCAGCGATAAAGAAGAGATCATGAAATTCATCGGGAACGCATGAAGAAGATCACCGCAAAGGATCTGAAGACTATTGCAGGGGCGGAAGTCGTCAATGCCGATCTGTTGAAACGGCGGAGAATCTCCGGAGTCTCGACCGATTCCCGTGCTGTGAAGAAAGATGATCTGTTCTTTGCACTGAAGGGAGAGAAGTTCGATGCGCACGATTTCATCGACACTGTCCTGCAGGCGGAAGCAGCAGCTGTTGTTGTCCACCGCGAGTGGGCAGAAAAGAACGGTTCATATCTGCGTTCGTTTCCCTGTGTCTTTGTGATCGTGAATGATTCCACCGCGGCGTACGGTGAACTGGCACGCATCTACCGGAGGAAATTCGATATCCCGGTGATCGCGATCGCCGGCAGCAACGGAAAGACAACGACGAAGGAGATGGTCATGGCAGTGCTGAAGATGAAGTACGAGGTGTTGAGTACGGAAGGGAATCTGAACAATCATATCGGGGTTCCGCAGACGTTGTTCCGTCTGACATCGGACCATGAAGCAGCGGTCGTGGAGATCGGAACCAATCATTTCGGTGAATTGAACTATCTCTGCGAGATCGCCGAACCGACGCACGGACTTATCACCAACATCGGCAAAGAGCATTTGGAATTTTTCAAGGACGAGCAGGGTGTGGCGAAGGAAGAAAGAGCATTGTTCCACTATCTGAACGAGAACAAAGGATTCGCATTCGTCAATTGTGACGATCCGTTCCTTGCCGGCGATGCTGATACAATGAAGCATTCGATCGGTTACTCCGCCGCTTCGAACGGCAGCCTCCGTGCCAAAAAAATACGGGTGGACGCTTCGGGACGTTCGACGTTCGATATCGTCTGGTTGAAAAAAGAGATCTCATTCACCGTTTCACTGTCCGCGCCCGGCATGCACAATGTGACCAATGCTCTGGCTGCTGCTGCGGTAGGATTGAAATTGAAGGTGAAACCGAAAAAGATCGCTGCCGCACTCGAACAATTCACCTCCGCTTCGAAACGGATGGAGGTCTTGAATCATGACGGTATCACCGTACTGAATGATACGTACAATTCGAATCCGGATTCGGTGATCGTTGCGCTGAAGACGCTCCAGTCCATCACCGCATCCGGAAAGCGGTATGTGGTGCTCGGCGATATGCGCGAACTCGGCGATGCATCGAAACGCGAGCACACAAACATCGGCGCCGTCGCGTCGGGAATGAGATTCGACCGCTTGTTCACGTTCGGTCCGTTCTCGAAATATACCAGCGAAGCGTTCGGAGCAGCTTCCGCGCATTTCGAATCAAAGGATGCGCTCTCCGAGGAATTGAAACGGACCGTGAAGCCGGGCGATGTTGTGTTGATCAAAGGCTCGCGCGGTATGAAAATGGAAGATGTCGTATATCGATTGACCAACGGCAGCGGACAAACGAATTCAAAGGACCATCACTGATGCTGTATCATCTCTTATACTGGATCGAGCAGACGTATCACCCGCCCGGACTCGGCGTGGTGAAATATCTTACCTTCCGCGCCGCGATGGCGGCCATCACGGCACTGTTCATCAGCTTCGTGATCGGCGGAAAAGTGATCGAGATGCTCAGATCGAAAGGAATCGTCACGACGTACCGAGAAGGTTCGCCGGAGAAGCACAAACTGAAAGCCGGGACCCCGATGATGGGCGGGATCATCGTCATTGCGGCGATCCTCATCCCGACGGTGCTGTGGGGCGATCTGACCAATACATATGTGCAGATGATCATTTTCGTGACCGCCGGGCTCGGAGTGGTGGGATTCATGGACGACTATCTGAAGATCGTCAAAAAGAAGAAAGAAGGTCTCATCGGCTGGTATAAGATCATCGGTCAGGTGTCTGTTGGACTGGTGCTGGGAGTGGTGCTCTATTCCATGCCTGAACTGCAGTCCATCCACGCCAATACGGTGACGACCGTTCCGTTCGTGAAGAACATGGAATTCAATTTCGGGATCTTCTATATACCGCTCGTCATCTTCATTATCACCGCCACATCCAATGCGGTGAATCTGACCGACGGACTGGACGGTCTTGCGATCGGAACTTCCGGGATCGTTGCGATGACCCTCGGTATCATCGTCTACATCTCCGGCAATATTGAGTTCAGCACCTACCTGAACATCATCTATCTCCGCGGTAACGGAGAACTGGTCGTTTTCTGCATCGCTTTAGTGGGCGCATCACTCGGTTTCCTGTGGTACAATTCATATCCCGCGCAGGTATTCATGGGTGATACCGGTTCGCTCGCACTCGGCGGAGCGATCGGTGCATTGACGGTGATGGCGAAGAAAGAATTGATCCTGCCGATCCTCGGGGGGATCTTCTTCATGGAAACGGTCTCCGTGATCGTGCAGCGGCTCTACTTCAAATACACGAAGAAAAAATACGGCGAAGGACGCCGTGTCTTCAAAATGGCTCCGATCCATCATCATTTTGAACTGCTCGGCTGGGCGGAACCGAAGATCGTCACGCGGTTCTATATCATGGCGATCCTGATGATGATCCTGAGTTTGACAACATTCAAGGTCCGGTAAAAATTCATTGCAGAGCACGCAGAGAAATTTCAGTAATGATTGAATTCACAAATAAAAAAGTAAGTGTGATCGGAGCGGAACGGAGCGGAGTCGCTGTTGCACAACTGCTCCACGGTAAGGGAGCGGCGGTCTTTGTCAGCGATTTCGGCAGCAGTGAGACGACACAGCAGCATTGTGCGGAACTCCGGTCCGCCGGGATCGAATGCGAATTCGGCGGTCACAGCGACAGGGTCTATGAGTGCTCTTTGATGGTCATCAGTCCGGGCGTTCCGACGAACGCACCGGTCGTTCTGGAAGCGCAGAAACGCGGTATCAACATCGTTGCAGAGATAGAGGTTGCAAGTTGGTTTTGTCAAGGTCCTATTATTGCGATCACCGGCAGTAACGGAAAAACAACAACCACAACATTACTCGGAAGGATACTCAGCGATGCAAAGAAAAAACACGTTGTTGCGGGTAACATTGGAACGGCATTCTCATCCCTCGTTCTGGACGTTGATCCGGAAACTGTTGTCGTTCTGGAAGTGAGCAGTTTTCAGCTCGATTTCATCCGGTCATTCCGGCCGAAGGTCGCACTGATCCTGAACATCACGCAGAACCATCTTGACCGGTATGACAATGCCATGGAAAAATACGCTGCCTCGAAAGCGCGGATCGTGATGAATCAGACCGCGGATGATTATTTCATCTGCAATGAGGATGATCTGTGGACGACGAAAGCGGTCCCGCATCCTGCTTCGAAAAGGATCGCATTCAGTTCGAGATTCAAAGTGAGAGAAGGTGCTTACGCCGAGCAGGGAATGCTCAAGACAGTGTTCGGCGGGACGGAGTATTCCATCATCGCGGCGGAGGATATTTCGATCAAAGGCGAGCACAATTTGCAGAATGCGATGGCGGCAACATTGGCCGCACAGCTCGTCGGTGTGAAACCTGCCTCCATCCGATCGACACTCCGGAACTTCAAAGGGGTGGAGCACCGTCAGGAATTTGTCCGGGAAGTGAACGGCATCAAATACGTGAACAATTCCAAAGCGACCACGGTGGAAGCGGTGGAAGTGGCGCTGAAGAGTTTTGATGAGCCGATCGTATTGATCATGGGAGGAAAGGATAAGGGGAATGATTATTCCACCATATTCGATCTGGTGAAGAGGAAGGTGAAGGCGATCGTGGCGACAGGATATTCCGCCGACACGATTGTAAAGAATTTTGAGGCGATCGTGCCGGTGACGAAAGTTGGTACCATCGGCGAGGCAAAACCGAATTTAGATTCAATGAAAAAGACCATCGATACGGCTGCGGCCCTTGCAGCAAAAGGTGATGTGGTGTTATTGTCGCCGGCCTGCACTTCGTTCGACTGGTTCAGGGATTACGAAGAGCGCGGCCGGGTATTCAAACAGCTTGTGAACCAACTGTAATATGTATCCGTCACCTTGACTTGCCCGCCTTTGGCGGGAGGTGACGGATTTTAAGAAAATCAATGTCCTCAGAAAAAAATCATATAGACCGCATCACCTTGTTCGTTGTCCTTATTCTTATGGTGGCGAGCACCGTGGTCGTGTACAGCGCATCCTCCACCTGGGCGATGCAGAAGATGAATTCCGCCAGCGGTCTGGTGAACAAACATATCGCAAAGATCCTTGTCGGACTCGTTGTGATGTTCTTCGCCATTAATATGGACTATAAAAAATACAAACCGCTGACGAAGTGGGTGTTGATCTTCTCCATCGGACTGCTTGCCGCCGTCCGCGTGCTTGGCGGAGAGGTGAAAGGAGCTGCGCGGTGGCTCTCCATCGGCGGATTCTCCGTCCAGCCCTCCGAGATCGCAAAGTTTGCGCTGCTTTTTCATCTGGCGTATCTGCTCTCGAACAAGCGGGAGAAGTTAGCGGATTTCAAGACCGGCTATATGCCGCTCATGCTTTGGATCGGTCTGGTGGTCCTCTTTGTGATGGTCCAGCCGAACTTCAGTACCGGCTCAATGATCTTCGCGCTCGGAATGATCCTCATCTTTGTCGGTGGCGCGCAGATCAAACATGTCTTTTTTTCAATGATGGCTCTTATTCCGGCACTGCTCATCTATATGGTGAGCGCGGAATACCGTATGAAGCGTATCCTTTCCTTCGTCGGATTCGGCGGCGATGAAACGGTAACGACCACGGCGAATTATCAGTTAATGCAGGGGATCATCGGTTTCGGGAACGGCGGGATCTTCGGCGTCGGTATGGGCCAAAGCAAACAGCGCGACCTGTTCCTTCCCGAATCGTACGGCGATTTCATCTTCGCCATAGTCGGCGAGGAATACGGATTGATCGGGACGATCATCTTCATCGGACTCTTCCTGACGATATTGCTGCGGGGACTGAAGATCGCAAAATATGCGCCGGATGATTTCGGAAAATATCTCGCGATCGGCATCACCTCCACCATTGTGCTCTATGCGATCGCGAATGCGCTGGTCACGCTCGGACTGATGCCGACCACCGGTGTGCCGATGCCGTTCGTCAGCTATGGAGGAACGGCGATCATCTTCTCCTCATTTGCCGTCGGAGTGCTGCTGAATATATCGTCGCAGACCGATCTTCATCCGCGCGAACGGGAGTTCGTCGAGAAACCGGCAATGAAGATCGAACCGGCAGTCGGGAAGATATACTGATGGCGACGGTGCTCTTTGCCGGCGGCGGAACGGGCGGACATGTGTATCCCGCCATTGCTATTGCGGAAGAGATCCTGAAACAGGATGCGAAAGCACGGATCGTCTTTGCCGGAACGAAAGCGAAGATCGAAGCGCGGGTGGTCCCGCAAAAAGGATTTGAATTCCGCACGATCTGGATCAGCGGATTCAGCAGACGGTTGACGCTGAACAATCTGCTCTTCCCGCTCAAAGTGATCGTGTCATTGTTCCAGTCGTTCTTTCTCATCAAAAAGGTCAGACCCGATGCGGTGGTTGGGACCGGCGGGTATGTGTGCGGTCCGGTCCTGTTCGTTTCATCACTGCTCGGCATACCGACGGTGGTGCACGAGAGCAACAGCTTTCCGGGAGTGACGACACGACTGCTCGCTTCGCGTGTTTCGAAAGTGTTCATCACATTCGAAGTGACGAAGAAATGGCTTTCATCCTCCGCCAGAACGGAACTGGTCGGAAATCCGACACGCGCAGAATTGTCCGCGGTGTCCCGCGAGGAAGGAAGCAGATATTTCGGACTCGATCCGGCGAAGAGAACGCTCTTTGCATTCGGCGGAAGTCTTGGCGCATCATCCATCAACAAAGCGATGCCCGGACTGGTGAAGGATGCAGCGGAACAGGATTATCAGATCATCTGGCAGACCGGAGAATCGGATTGGAGTTCCGCATCGGCAGTTCCGCAGCAGACGGGAGTGAATGTGATGAAATATATTGACCGGATGGATTACGGGTATGCAGCGGCGGATGTTGTCGTCAGCCGTTCCGGTGCGACGACGCTGGCGGAATTGACCAGACTCGGAAAACCGGCGATCCTTGTTCCGTATCCGCATGCTGCGGCGAATCATCAGGAATTGAACGCCGCCGCCATGGTCGAATCGGGAGCGGCGGAGATGATCCGCGACAGCGAGCTGGGTACGAAATTGATCGGAGCTGTTCACGGTCTGCTGATGAATGGCGAGAAACAACGGACAATGTCGGAGAGAAGTCGTCAATTGGGAAGACCGGATGCAGGAAAAATGATCGCGGCGGACATCCTTTCGATGGTCCGTTGAAGATGAAATGTTTGGTAAGTGAATTTGTCAGGGGGAAAAAATGAAACAAGCCGGGACAGTGCTGCTGCTGTTCATGATCTTTTGTTCGGTCGTCTTTGGATATCTCATCGTTCAATCGGCCTATAAGAAAAAGAACATTGCGAACTATACGAAGCTGGAAACGATCCATTCGCTCGAATACGGAGATATCTCGGTCGAACGGTACTACCGGAACGGCGCCAATGTAAAAGCCTTCGGCTTCTACAAGGACGGCACGATGAAATCCGAATTCTACGTTACGGACAATACTGGATACTCGTCCAAGTATATCAGTTATTATCCGAACAAACAGATCGAGACCCGCTCTTTGAAATGGATCGAAAAGGATGTGAAACACTTCCTGTACGAGGAATTCTTCGAGAACGGAAAGGTCCGGCGCCGTGAAGGAAGCAAGATCCCGAAATGGGAGTATTATGACGAGAACGGCGAACTGACGGTGATCACGCTCCATAACGGCGATCTGATCACGGAGATGATGTTCTATCCGGGCGGTCAGAAACAAGATGAGAGCGATTACCGGGCACGAAAGCGGGACGGCAAATGGTTCCAGTGGAATATCTCCGGGAAACAGACCCGCAATGAGATCTATAAAGAGGGTGTGAAGATCAACTGATGCAGCACGAATTCCGATATAAAATGGATTTCTATTATCAGCAGGCGCTGATCTATCTGGTGACGCTTGTACTGTATGCGGGTGTGCGGGGGACGTTCGTCGAGAATAATTTCACGCTCGTCTTCGACGATCCGATCATGGTCATCATCCTGTTCTTCGTTGCATCATCGTTCATCACGCTGGTGCTCAACCGTATACGGGACAGGAAACTGATCGTCACCGATACGGAGCTCGTTTTTCAGCACCGGTTCAACCGCCGATCGGTCCGTATCGACGATATTGAATGGATCCACATCGGCAAGGAACGAATGGTGCAGACAGCGGGAAGATTCCAGGCGATCCTCATCAAAGCCAAACACCGCCGGCGTGCTTTCAGGATCAGACTCGGCCGGTATGAACGTGAACGCGAACTGCTGAAACTGGTGGAACAGATCGCCGAGCGGACGCCGAAACGGGAAAAACGATTCCAGTTTAAATAACATGTGGTTGAGAGAAATGAATGATTCCGGACAACGGTCCTCTCAACGATTCAATAACTTCAATACGTAAATAATTTATGTTCTCATCAATCAAAAAATTACACTTCGTCGGCATCGGCGGCATCGGCATGAGCGGGATCGCGGAGATCCTGATCGATCAGGGATTCTCCGTCAGCGGTTCGGACCGTGCAATGAGCGACGTGACCGAACGTCTGCAGTCGCTCGGCGCCACGATCTACGAAGGCCATAAAGCGGAGAACATCGCCGCGGATGTTGACACGCTTGTCTATTCTTCTGCGGTCATCAACGACAATCCTGAAGTACAGGAAGCGATCCGCCGGAAGATCCCCATCGTCCGCCGCGCCGAGATGCTCGCGGAGGTGATGCGTCTGAAATACGGCATCGGTATCGCCGGCACGCACGGCAAGACCACTACCACCTCCATGACAAGTCTGGTGCTGATGGAAGGGAATCTCGATCCGACGGTGATCGTCGGCGGAAAACTGAGCGGACTCGGCGGAACGAATGCACGCCTCGGTAAAGGGGAATTTATCGTGGTGGAAGCGGACGAGTTCGACCGTTCTTTCCTTTCCCTCACGCCGACCATTGCGGTGATGACAACATTGGAAACGGATCATCTGGACTGTTACCGCGATCTGGAAGATATCAAAGGGGCATTCATTCAGTTTGCGAATAAAGTTCCTTTCTACGGTTTTGTCGTCCTGAATCTGGATGAACCGGCACTGCAGGATATCCTCCCGCAGCTCAGCAAGAAGAAGATCATCAGTTACGGACTCCATTCGCCGCAGGCGGACGTTCAGGCGGTCGATATTCTGCACAAGGAAAATCATACCACATTCACCGTATTGCGGGACAATACGGAATTGGGTCAGATCACTCTGCATATCCCCGGAAAACATAATGTGCAGAATGCGCTCGCCGCGATCACCGTAGGACTGAATCTGAATATTCCGTTCGAGCAGGTCAAGGCCGGCATCGAACGCTTCACGGGCGTTTATCGCCGGTGGGAGAAGAAAGGCGAAGCGAACGGCATCGTTGTGTATGATGACTACGCTCATCATCCCACCGAATGCAAAGCGACGCTCAGCGGCGTGAAATCCGGATGGAGAAAACGGGTCGTCTGCGTATTCCAGCCGCATTTGTATTCACGCACCAGGGACTTCTATGAGGATTTCGGGAAAGCATTCCTCTTCGCCGATGTGCTGGTGGTGACCGATGTCTATCCCGCCCGCGAAGAACCGATCCAGGGAGTGACGGGAGAACTCATTGTGAATGCCGCAAAACAATACGGACACAAAGAAGCGCATTATGTGCAGGACAAGAAGAATGTCCCGGCATATCTGAAGAGCATCACCCGGTCCGGTGATATCGTCATTACCATGGGTGCCGGCGATATCTGGAAATTCGGCGAACAATTCTTAAAAGAGATGAAATAATGTCATTGCCACAGATTTCACTGAAATAATATTTTTTAAATCTGTGTAATCTGTGGCAACAGCAATGTATGGAAAACGAACAGCTCAATATCGATTTCGAAGAACAGCAGCCGGTCCACGGAAAACGGGTCTACGTCTATTTTGCGCTGCTTATCATCCTGGTGTTGACGGTGTTCGGAATGAAAGCGCAGTGGCAAAAACATGTTCCGGTCCGTCAGGTCTTTGTGGAAGGGGTCAGCGTCATTTCGAAGGATGAGATCGTCCGGCTGATGAAACTTCCGCCGAATGTTCCGATGTATGAACTGGACCTGTCGCAGCTCCAGAAGAATATCCTGACGAACAGTTTTGTGGAACGTGTCGTCATCCAGCGTGATGCCCCATCCGCACTCCGGGTGATCGTGGAAGAACGGAAACCGGCGGCGATCCTCTTGTCCGGAGATCTCTATTATATCGCTTCGGACGGAACGGTCCTGCCGTACATCGCCTCGAGCGAGACGTATGACATCCCGGTGATCAGCGGCGTCGATTCCTCAAGCAGGATCACACTGGGACAACGACTGTTCAATCAGGACGTAAGGGAAGCACTGGAGATCATTGAAGCATCCAAGGCCGCAAGCGAGGATCTGTTCCACTCGGTGTCGGAGATCCGTCTCCGCAAAGGACACGATCTGATACTCTATTCATTCGAATCCGGCATCCCGATCATCTTCGGGAAAGGGGATGCGGCGAAAAAGATGGTGAAACTCGACGCATTCTGGCAGAAGTTCGTCCGGAACAATGAGACGAAGGATATCCAGTATATCGACATCCGTTTTGATGACCAGGTCGTGGTATCGAGAAAAAATTCATAAGAATATAGTTCAACAACGATCGTATGGTAATCCAAAAATACATAGTCATGGTGAGCAAGTTCCGATGTTTTTTATCGGAACGCGTCGAACCATGATATAATGCATACATAGTTTTATAAAGCATGCTGCGGCGAATATCGGTGCAGGAATGAACGAAATCAAGGTAAAGGAAGAAAAATGAACGAACATATACACGTAGGATTGGATATCGGAACGACGAAGATCTGTGCGATCGTTGCATCGGTCGGAGCGAACAATGAGATCAATGTTTTGGGGATCGGAAAAAGTAAATCCGAAGGGTTGACCCGCGGAGTGATCACGCATATCGAGCGCACCGTGGATTCGATCAAAGCGGCCATCCAGGAGGCGGAAGCGCAGTCAGGGGTGAAAGTGCAGTCCGTTGTTGCCGGAATAGCCGGCGACCATATTCAGAGCTTCCAGAGCCGCGGCGTTGTCGCCATCAGCGGTGCGGAGCAGGAGATCACCCAGGCCGATGTGAACCGTCTGATCGAGGATACGAAGAAGATCGCGCTGCCGTCGGACAGGAAGATCCTCCACGTGATCCCGCAGGAATTCATTGTGGACGGTCAGGACGGTGTCTACGAACCGGTCGGCATGTCGGGCGTCCGCATGGAAGCGACCGTGCATATCATCACCGGACTGGTCACCGCAACACAGAACATCATCCGCTGCGTTCAGCGTGCACAGGTCAGCGTGAGCGATATCGTCCTTGAACCGTTCGCCTCGAGCGACGCTGTTCTGGACGGCGAGGAGAAAGAAGTCGGCGTTGTGCTGATCGATATCGGCGGCGGAACGACCGATCTTGCCGTGTTTGCGGACCGGACAATCCGTCATACCGCAGTGATCGGGATCGCCGGCAGCAAAGTGACCGACGATATCCGCCGCGGTCTCGGTATTCTCACCACACAGGCGGAAGAAATAAAATTAAAATACGGTCACACGCATATCTCGTCCATCGCAGAGAATCATCCGTTCACGATTCCCGGCATCGGCGGACGTGAACCGATGACGATCGATACGCAGATGCTCTGCCAGATCATCCAGCCGAGAATGGAAGAGATCCTGGAGATCGCTGCGTTGGAGATCAAACGTTCGGGATATCAGAAGCATCTTTCCGCCGGAGTTGTACTGACAGGCGGTGGAGCGCTGGTGAAAGGGACTGCCGATCTTGCCCGTGAAGTGCTCGGTATGCCGGTGAAGATCGGAATCCCGAGAGGTTTCCGCGGCGGATTCGTGAGGGAGATAGAGAATCCCATGTATGCCACGGGGGTCGGACTTGTTCTGCATGCCATCAAAAGCCGCGCGCGCGGAATGGCATCCAATGTTCCCGAACCGAGAGTGAAGGGGACCGAAGGCGGAATTCTGAAACGCATGAAGGGCTGGTTTGACGAGCTCTAAAAGGGATGAAGATTTTTAGACCTATAGATCACTAGATAATTAGACTGGATCAAAGAATTCTCATATGCACAATTTTAGAAAACTACTTGTGTATCAAAAAGCGATCAAGTTTACATCAACTTCTCGAAAAGTGATCAAAAGATTTCCTAAAGAAGAAATGTTCGCATTAAGCTCTCAGATGCGACGAGCGACAGATTCTATACCATTAAATATTGCAGAAGGCGCCGGAAATGAATCAACAAAAGAAACAGTAAAGTTCTTTGGCTATTCGATACGTTCAGCCTATGAATGTTTATGCTGTTTAGATATTGCCGTTGAAAATGGATATCGCAAAAAAGAAGATAGTGTAATTGTTGAAGCATTTGTTGACGAACTTATTAAAATGCTTGTTGCGTTGCAAAAAACGATCTCAAAGAAATCTAACATCTCATAATCTATCGATCTAATAGTCTTGTAAGAATTCAAAATTATAATTTCTAATACTAACTACCATTCACCAAAACAAAGGAGTCACCATGGCTATCGAATTTGACACCCCGTCCGAAAATGGCGCAAAGATCCGCATCGTCGGAGTCGGAGGCGGCGGTACCAATGCTGTTCATAGTATGATCACCCGCGGATTGAGCGGCGTTGATTTTGTTGCGATCAACACGGACGTGCAGGCGCTGGAACGCAATTCATCCACATCGAAGATCCGCATTGGAAAGAATCTGACGCGCGGACTCGGTGCGGGAGCGGATCCTTCCGTCGGCCAGCGCGCTGCGGAAGAGGATAAAGATGAGATCGCCCGCGTACTGGCGAACAGCGACATGGTGTTTGTCACAGCCGGTATGGGCGGCGGCACTGGAACAGGCGCTGCTCCGGTCGTTGCCAATGTGGCAAAGAGTCTTGGTGCTCTTGTTGTCGGTATCGTCACCAAACCGTTCACGCATGAAGGAAAGAAACGGATGGCACAGGCGGAATACGGTATCGAAGAACTCCGTAAGCATGTCGATACACTGATCATCATTCCGAACCAGCGACTGTTGACGATCGTGGATAAAGCGACGCCGATCTCGCAGGCGTTCGAAGTGGCGAACAGTGTTCTGTATAATGCTACCCGCGGTATCTCCGATATCATCACCGTACCCGGACTGGTCAACCGTGACTTCGCCGATGTCAAGCGCGTGATGCGCGATATGGGCGATGCGTTGATGGGGACCGGTATCGCTACCGGCGAGAACCGTGCGACGGAAGCGGCGAACATCGCCATCTCCAGTCCATTGCTGGAAGGCGTCGATATCAAAGGAGCACAGAAGCTGCTCGTCAATATCACCGGCGGTCAAAACCTTTCCATTCAGGAGTATGATGAAGCCATTGCGATCATCTCCGAAGCGGCCGGGAATGATGCAGAGGTCCTTGCGGGTGTTGTGGTGGACAACAATCTCACCGAAGAGATCATGGTCACCGTCATCGCTACCGGCTTCAATAAAGCGGCAGTCAAACCGCAGCAGCAGGATCGTTTTGCGGCACAGCGGGCCCGCGGTATCCAGGTGGATCATATCCCGACCGGCGTCCGTGATCTGCAGAAGTTCGATACGCCGACCTATCTGCGCCGCGGTGTCACTGTGAATCCGATGTCGTCGCAGGATGAACCGAAGGTGCATAACATCGAACAGGAGCGGCAGGATCTGGACAAACCGGCATTCCTCCGCCGTATCATGGATTGATCTTGCATCGAACCCTTGTCAAGGTTTTGAACCTTGACAAGGGTGATACGAATATTGTATACCGTCACACGAAAGCCCGCATGGAAACTGCGGGCTTCGTCATTTTAAATACCCGGTGCTGAACCACGGTGTAGTGCAGGATCATCAATTCGGAAAGCCAGCAGCTTGAATGAATCGTTCATTAAAGATGAATGGCCTAAAAAGCCAAGAAAATATTTCTTCAATTTCTTTCTTGCTGTTGATAAGACCAGTGTATAAGTTTCACACCTCCCCACTCCCCAAAACAGATGTTCTGTTTCATATCACCGGAACTATTCCTTATGATACCGATGTTGAAAAAGTTTTCAGCAAATCAGTAGAACTGTAAGGATAATGAATAGTACACCCATTGTAAGGTCAAATTCATCAATATTTCATGCTTGAGAATATGGATCATACTAAAAATCCGACTTGGTCGGTCGATATCGACCAGAAACTGAACTATCTTCATGCCGTTGTTAACGGGGAGTCATCGCTTTCCAATGCCAATGCCTGTTTCAATGAGATCTTCGGCGCATGTGTCTTTTACCGATGCAGTAATGTGCTGATCGAAAGCCATTTAACAGGTTCGAGCCTGGATTCAATGGAAATGTTCGATCTGGTCAAGAAAAATCACGTGAAAGCGAACTCGATCGGTATGCGCATCGCCATTGTTGATATGGTGACCGATCATGACGAAAAAGGATTGAAGTTCGGCGAGAATCTAGCCATCATCAGCGGCATGAATATCCGGTTATTCAACAATTTCAACGAGCCGGATATGGTCGCGTGGCTGTTGGAGAAATAAACCCGCGCTCATCAAAAATTCTTTGTTTTTCAATTCATTTTGTTTTCATCCCACCTTCCTTTGAAAAGTGTTTTTTTGACATCTACTGCTCTGCTTTGTTTCTTTGTGTGAGATGTCCATATAAAGTTGAATATTGACTTCTTTTGAATTGATCAATTTCCCTGTTGATTCTCCCTGAATCGCTCTCTATCTTCACGATGTCCTCAGGGGAACAATGGAATTCCATTCATCTCACATCCCTCATTTATTGCATAAGGTTCTTTCCGGCGATACATCGCTTCAGGAAGTGAATTCTCTTGTACGTCATGCCCATCACTTTGCGATTATCCGTCTGAAACAGCTGCTTGCATCAGGCAGACTTCATCTTCAATCCTTTCCTGTTACACTAGAATCCACTGCTATTGACTGTATTGCCGAACTTTTCGAACGGGATTCGGACGGAACTTTCGTTGAATTGGATCACTACTTTACCGTAGAGCACGACCTTACACAACTGACGGATGATGATATTATCGCAATGTTTCGCGGATTGGTCTTCACCAAACTGAACGACGGACTCTTCTCGCTTTACCGGGAAAACGATCCGGTGTTGAGTAAGATCATTAGAAACCTGAAGATCGCTGTCACCCGTTCAAAGGACTGTTCGCTTCATCAATCGTTGGGAATCACCATGATCGTTGTTGAGTGTGATGAGGATCGGACGGTGCTTCCCGAACTGACGATGGAGCGGATGGAACAGCACGTTTCCGATGAGTTGCGCGGAAACTGCTCTTCAACGGAATTCATCGTGTCAGTGAAGAAACTCATCACCGTGAGCGGCGATGTCAGGAATTCTGTCTCATTGATCGATCTCGCCGTCTGTATGAAACGGCATATGCTCAGGTATCAGATACCGCTCCGGGATGTGATGATGGGGGATGAATCTCTCTTCACCGCTGATGCTGCATCACTGATCGATGAAACCATCTTGCAGATGAAGAAGCAGCTTGCAGTACGGTATGTTTCCACTCAGAAGATGGGACAACCGCAATTCACCGGATATATTCAGGCGATCGAAATGATGACGAAGGATACGTTTCTGCGAAGTGACGTCAGCGAAAAAAAATACGGTGAATATCTTCAGGAACAATTTCCGGAACTGACCTATGAAGAATATCGCCGAGATCACCGAAAGCAATTTGAATACATGGCAAAGCTTGTGAAAAAAGCGGTGCGTGAACGATTAAAGGAGCTGCTCTGATGATCCTTCTGCCCGAAAAGACCGATGTAAGGATGAATATTCAATGACGCATTACTCCGAACATATGCTCGATCTGCTCGTCCGGAACAGTCCGCAGATATCCCAGCAGCGCGAAGAGATGGAGCTGCATTTGTCGGAGTGCGAAGGATGCCGCGCAGTCCATCGGGATCTGACGGAATTCTACGCCGCCGCGGAGAGTGGTCCCAAACTGTTGGAGAGTTCTGATGATGAGGATGATTCACTTATCGTCCAGCCGTCATATATCCGCACACGGCCTCTTGTTCATATACAGGAGAGGAATGCACTTCCGGTTCGGATGTGGAATGCGGTCCGCAGGAGACCCGCCGCCGCATCAATGTCCATGCTGGCAGTGGCTGCGATATTCCTCTTTACCCTGAAGCAGTTCTCAACGGTAAAAGATGCGAATCCGGTGGAATTCAATTATGCTTCATCTACAAAGCAGGTGATTCTATACAACAAGTCCGGTCAAATTCTTTGGTCACTAGGAGTGAAGGATCTTGGTGCTGCTGAAGAAGTGCAATTATTACATCGACGTGCAAAAATGGACCTTTTACTCGATATCGATCAGGACGGGAAGAATGAATTTCTGACGACACGGTTCGTCGTGGGGAGGAACTCCGGCGATATTCGGATGTTGAATATCTTCAACAGCGACGGTTCGTACCGTGAGTCCCGTCCGATCTTGACGAAGGATATCCGATTTCGTACGCAAGTGTATGACAGGCAGTTTGAGCCGACATTGGTCCTTTTTGATTCATCGTCTCAATCGCTCTTCATTGCATCGTCCAACCTGCGTTCCCCCTGGGTGCTGCAGCAGTACGACCGCTCATTCAATCTGCTGGGAGAATACTGGCATTACGGAGGAATACAGTTCGGTCAGGTTGATATCGACAATGACGGCAGGACGGAGATCGCGATCTATGGCAAGAATGATGTCGATGACGTTACGATGGGGGATTTTGCATTTCTCACCGTTCTTGACCCTCAAAAAGTTACCGGTGTGAGCGAAGATCCCGCCACGCGGGGTTTCGGACATTCGGAATCACCCGCCGGGATCCTTTCAATGCGCTTTCCGGTGCCGGATGTCAACCGTGCAATGAAGAACAATCCGTCAGTCGAGCATATCTTGAACGAAACAACCGAAGGATTCGACATCTTCGTCGCCGCCGAACTCGAATCGGGCAAACCGCATATAGGACTGGAGTATCACTATTCTAAACAGGACCGAAAAATCACTGCTGTTCGCTGGAATACCGGTTTTGAGGCGTTCCATCAAAAACTAAAGCATGAAGGACGGATTTCAAGTAACCTGGGTGATCCATATCTGCAGGAATTGGTGAATAATGTTGAGTATTGGGATGGGACAGGATGGACTATTTTGGTGAATTCATTGAATAATTAAAGGTTGTTGACATATTGATACTGAAATAAAAAATCCGCCAATGGCGGACTTTTTTTTAAACAATTCTGCCATTCAACTGAGTTGAAAGGATAAACTGGAATAAAATATCATTAAAAGGAGTAAAATAATGCATGAAAATACTTTGGTAGAATTATTAATTTCTATGATGCAGAAAACAATTCAGGCAATAACAAATGAATTAGATGAATTGATTATTAATTCCAGATGGTTGGGATCATTAGTATTAGCATCTATTGCAGGATTAGTTGGATATCAAAATTTAATAGGAATTAAAAAATTAACAATTCCGTTTGCATTGATATCGGTTATCCTTGCCTTTACTATGATATTCTTTATTGCTGTTACTATACTGGCGAGGCAAAGAAAGAAGGAGATTAATCTTAAGTATATTGAAATATCAGAAAATATTAATCGTATTATCACTGATAGAGATCTAACTCCTAATTTGAAAGATGAACAATTAAAAAGTACAGTATTTTCCCAACTAAAGATTATCCAAAAATATTCAACGATTATAATTTATTCTGAAGTATTTGGTTTGTGCTTACTGGTAGTAGCTGCTTTGGTAACAGTATTTTATATTTTCATTACCGAGCTATTATGAGAAAGCTATTCTTAGTAAAAATATTTATCATTCTATTCCATTGCATTATATATTCACAACCACTTAATGGGGATTATTTTATTGGCGGTTCGATGTCAAATTATCAATCATTGGGGGAGGCAATATCATCGTTAACCAATAATGGTATTACTGGATCGGTAAATTTCATTATTAAAACAGGTATATATGAAGAGCAGATTTCAATAGGGCCTATACAAGGCGTAAACTTTACTAATATTGTTACTTTTAAATCAGAGTCTTCAAATAACTATGATGTCGTCATAAAGCATAGCCCAATCACATCACCATGGCATGTCGTTAACTTGTCCGGGTGTTCAGGAATAGTTTTCGAAAATATTACATTTACAAACGGTAATTCTTCTGGAAGCAGCAATAAGTATGGCCTAGTTCTGAAGTTGGAATCAACGAATCATATTACTTTGAAAAACTGCATATTAAATGGAAAAATAAATCCAATTGATCAAAGTGAATTTAACGATCTAATTTATAGCCAAACAGGATCAAACCACAATTTACTTATTACGAAATGCACATTTAATGATGGAAAAACCTCAATAGCCTTATTAGGTAATGGTACCTATAGCCAGAATATTGTAATAAGTGAAAATCAATTTAACTATTCTTATGGAAATACACTGCATTTATTGTACACTATTTCAACAACGATTACCAAGAATAGTATTATTAATTCAGGCTATTTACTAAATAAAACTGGAATTTTAGTTGCTTATTCTTATAGTCCTATTAAAATTAGCTTAAATACTATCTATGGTGACAATCAATATGAGTTACGATTAGTAAGTTGTGCTCATTTAAGTGGCGAAATTGATGTGTCTAATAATTTTATAACAAACAATTTTGGCACAGCGGGTATCGTATCTGATTATTGCTCAGAAATTAACTTATATCACAACACAATCTATTCATTTGGCAGTCACGCAGCACTTATTATTTATTGTGCAGCTGACAACAACTGCAATATTAGAAATAACATTTTCAAGGCTAATGGAAATGGAATATATTATATTCTTTCGCCAAACAAGCCAAAAACGTCAGACAACAATCTCTTTTATCCTGATATTAATGCAAAAATTGGATACATATATGGAGTAGGATATATTGATTCCTTGGATGATTGGCGGAATATTTCTTCGTTGGATTCAAATTCAGTAAATAAGCCAGTATTCTTTAAAAATATTGATGATTTGCACTTAGATAGTATTTCAATAGGTGACTTATCATTAAAAGGTGCTTCATTAGGAGTTATCAATGATATTGACGGAGAATCAAGAAACCTTATGGCTCCATATATGGGAGCTGATGAGAACATTCAATTTCCTCTACCCGTAGAATTAGTTATATTTTCTTCAAAAGTAAATTTACACGGTGTGGTTCTATATTGGAAAACAGTCTCGGAATTAAACAACTACGGCTTTGATATTGAATGTCAAGAATATACTGAATGGATAAAAGTAGGATTTGTTGAAGGGTTTGGATCTACAAATAGTCCAAAGGAATATTCATTCATGCATAAACCTCAGTCTGATGGGAAGATAAGATATCGTTTAAAGCAGATCGATAGAGATGGTGCATATACGTATTCTAAAGAATTAGAAATTAACTTTGTTCTTTCGCCAACAAGCTACTTTATTGATCAGTGTTATCCAAACCCTTTCAATCCATCAACGACAATTGGTTTTGGTATTCCAAAACCTTCGTTTGTCAATCTAAATATTTACAATGCGTTAGGGCAAGAAATAGCAACACTCGTCAGTGATAAGCTGCAGAAAGGATCATATCAAAGAAAATGGGATGCAAGTGCAATGCCCAGCGGTGTCTATTTTTATCGAATCCAAGCTGGAGAATTTGTTCAAACGAAAAAAATGTTTCTTTTAAAATAGCATTAACAAAATAAAGGATCCCGCGCTCATCACGCGGGTTTTCTTTTTTGTTTATCCGTGTAAATCCATTCTTTCCGTGTCATCCCCGCCAAAGAGACGGCGGGCAAGCGTGTTCTATTTTGCTAATACTTTGGCAATCCGCTCCACCGCCCAATCGATCTCTTCCTTCGATATGATGAGCGGCGGAGCAACACGGATCACCGTATTGTGTGTCTCTTTACAGAGGATCCCTTCTTTCATCAGCGATTCGCAGTAAGGACGCGCAGCAGTCGTCAGTTCAAGACCGATCCACAGCCCTCGTCCGCGCACCTCTTTTATAATGCTGCTGTTGATTGATTCCAACCGTTCTTTGAAATATTTTCCCAGCTCAAACGAACGCTCGATCAGTTTCTCATCAACAAGCACATCAAGGGCCGCGATCGCCGTCGCTGCAGCGAGTGGATTCCCGCCGAAGGTGGAACCGTGCTCACCGGGACTGAAAACGCCGAGCACTTCTTTGGTGGACAGCACGGCGGAGACGGGATAGAATCCGCCGCTCAGCGCTTTGCCGATGATCACCGCGTCGGGACGGATCCCTTCGTATTCGAATGCGAACAATTTACCGCTTCGTCCCAGACCGGATTGAATCTCGTCGACGATGAGCAGTACATTATTTTCTTTACAAAGCCGTGCCGCTTCCCGCAGATATCCTTCGGGAGGAATGATGATCCCTGCTTCTCCCTGAATTGGTTCTACAAGAAACGCGGTTGTATTATTTGAGATGGCCAATTTCAAACTTTCTAAATTACCAAATTCCACAATTTTAAATCCTGGCGTGAACGGACCGAAATTCTTCCGGTACGAATTTTCGGTGGAGAAGGAGACGATGGTCGTCGTCCGTCCATGAAAATTATTCGACGCGCAGATGATCTCCGCTTCTCCGTCCGGGATCCCTTTTTTTGTATATCCCCATTTACGTGCGGCTTTCACGGCAGTCTCCACCGCTTCTGCACCGGAATTCATCGGCAGCGACATTTCGTATCCGGTCAGATCATGGAGCTTCTTGTATAATAGAGCGAGTTTATCATTGCGGAATGCACGGCTTGTGAGTGTGACATTCTTCGCCTGTTCCAAAAATGCTCGATAGATTGTCGGATGGCAGTGTCCCTGATTGACGGCGGAATATGCCGCAAGACAGTCCAGATACCGCTTTCCCTCTACATCTGTTACCCAAACTCCTTCGGCTTTCGTGATGACCACATCCAACGGATGATAATTGTGCGCGCCGTATTGTTCTTCAAGTGAGATGTATTCTTGAGTGTTCATGAGAATATCCAATAATAATATTGTCATTCCCGAATGCTCCTATCGGGAATGACAGATCGTTTTGAAATCGAAATTTAATTGAATTAGTATAGAGCGTTAACCTGCGCTCGCAGGCGGGTGTACAGTTATATGGTCCGCGGCAAACGCGGGGAAAGTGCGATCGTTGTCGGGATTTCTGCGGCGTTTCGTGCACGGACGGTCCGGTCCGTGCTCTGCCGTCGTTTGCGGTGTACTGCGGAAAAATAATATAATGGCATCAATTTCATCTCTCAATAATATAGTATTATCGTCCATCTTGTCAAGTGGGCTCATCAACATCAAAAAATACATTTGCCAAGTCTTTAAGACTTGGCAAATGTTCCTCCCGAAACAATGGAATAGGAATAGTTACCCAAGTATGCATTGTCTTTCCCGCACCATTTCTCTATCTTAGTGGCATTATGTTCCGTTTTTCGCAATTTCCTTTCATTTCTTTTGCTCTTCTTTGTGTCTTTGTGTGCGAAACCTCGTATCCGCAGAACAAGCGCATTGAGTCGCAATTCCGTATCGCACGCCTGAAGTATTCCGGCGGAGGGGACTGGTACAACGACCCCTCGTCCGAAGTGAATCTCCTTAAATTCATCCGTCAAAATGCAGGGATCGATGCCGATCCGAAATACGAATTTGTAGAGATTTCTAATGACAATTTCACGGCATATCCCTTTATCTTTATGACTGGACACGGGAATGTGAATTTCTCTGATTTTGAAGCGAAAAAACTTCGCCGGTATCTGGAGAGCGGGGGCTTCCTCTATATTGATGACGATTACGGCATGGACAAAGCGGTCCGCCGTGAAATGAAGAAGGTCTTCCCCGAATTTGAATTTGTGGAGCTTCCGTACAGTTACGGACTCTATTCCTGTTTTTATAAATTTCCGAACGGTGTACCGAAATCGCATGAACATGACGATAAGCCGCCGCAGGGATTCGGGATCTTCCACAAAGGTAGGCTCGTTGTCTATTATACTGTGGAATCGAATCCGAGCGACGCCTGGGCCGATCCCGATATCCATAAGGATCCGCCCGAAAAGCGGGAAGAAGCGCTCCGCTTCGGCACCAACATCATTGTCTGGAGTCTGACCCAATAACAGGTGGTTTCATCCCGTGGATTTATCCACGGGTGTTTAACCGTACACATCAAAATCTTGACCGACCAAACCCAACATATCGTCAATCAGATCAAAGCGCGGATCGACAAGACCCGGAAGACGCTCTATCGGCAGGAACTGCTCACAGCGGCGATGAAAACATTCTCCGTTGTTGGACTGCTCGGTACGTTATTCATCTTTGTTGAGTCGATCGCCGATTTCAGCTCGCAGACCAGAACGATCCTCGTCTATACACACATCATCCTTTCCACGCTGTTCGGGATCATGTTGATGTGGAAACCTCTTCTCCGGTTCCTTGGCATCCTCAAACCGCATACGGACAGGGAAGTGGCCAGGATGATCGGAGCGAAGTTCGAAAAGATCTCCGACCGATTGGAGAATGCCCTTGATCTCTCCGACATGATCAAGAACGGGGATTTCAGCGGTTCGCCGGAGCTGGTGGAAGTGGCGCTGGAGCATTTTGGCAAATCGACAACAGGGATCAATTTTTCCAATACCGTTTCGTTCACGCAGCTGCAGAGTCTTGTCAAAACGATCGGAACGGTGTCAACAACAGTTGCAGCACTCGCCGTAATTCCGGGAACACCATTCCACGATGCTGCGAACAGAATGTTCAATTACGATCAGGAGTTCACTCCCGTCGCAGCATTCTATATCAATGTCACCCCCGGAAATGTCGATATCGTCAAAGGGGAAACAGTCACTGTGCAGGCATCTCTTTCCTCCGGTGAAAGTCCGGCACCGCTCCCGTCCGAATTGATTCTTTCGTATTCGGAGGAAGGGATCGATGTTTCCGAGAATATTGTTTTAAGACCGGATTCAACCGGAACATTCCGCTACACTTTCCCCGTATTGAAACAGACCACAGGGTATCAGCTGATAGCCGGAGAGATCAAAAGCGACCGGTTCAATATCACGGTGGAAGACCGCCCGTTCGTTCGCTCGATGACCGTCTCCATCATCCCGCCCCCGTACACAAAATTGAAACGCGAGACACTCGAAGAGAATATCGGCGATATCCTGGCACTGCCGGGAACACGTGTTAGCTGGAGCATCCTTCCCAGCAAAGAGATCGCGCAGGGAGCGGTCGTGTTCAAGGATGGCTCCGATCTTCCGCTGAAAAAGAACGGAGAACGATACTCCGCGGAACTGACGCTGCAGGGTTCCTCATCCTATTTCGTTGAGCTGGAAGATGAAAAGGGAAACACGAATCAGAATATCATCGAATACAGGATCGAATTGATGACGGATGAATTTCCGACGGTCAGCATCCTCTCGCCGGGAAAGAACATCGATGTGACGGAAGCGATGATGCTCCCGATGGAATTCAAGGTTTCGGATGATTTCGGCATCAGTCAGCTGCAGCTGAAATTCCGGCTGGTCGAATCGAAATATTCCGCCGGGGAAAAGGAGGTCGGTTCGATCATTCCGTTCGATACGCTGACGATCCGGGATGGAATGCTGGATTATTCGTGGGACCTTTCTCTGCTCGGGCTTGTCCCGGAAGATGTGGTGGAATACTATGCTGAAGTGCAGGATAATGATATTGTCAGCGGACCGAAATCAGCCCGTTCGCAGACGTATTTGATCAGGCTCCCGTCGCTGGAAGAGGTCTTCTCCGATGCCGAAAAGACGCATGATGATGCGGGCAAACTGCTTGAAGAATCGCTGAAAGAATCGCAGGAATTGAAGAGGGATCTGCAGGAACTTTCCGATGACTTGAAGAGGAATCAGCAGATGGATTGGCAGAAGCAGAAGAAGGCCGAAGAGGTGATGAAGAAGTACGAGGAGATCCAGAAGAAAGTGGATGACGTGAACAAGTCCATCGACGAAATGACGCAGAATCTCCAGCGGAACAACACCTTGTCCAGAGAGACGCTGGAAAAATATCTGGAACTGCAGAAGACCCTGAGCGAACTGAATTCCCCGGAATTCCAAAAGGCGATGAAACGGATGCAGGAGGCGATGCAGAATGTTTCCCCGGAACAGATGCGGGAAGCGATGGAACAGGCGCAGTTCAACGAGGAGCAATTCCGCGAGAGCATCGAGCGGACGATGAAACTGCTCAAACGGATCCAGATCGAACAGAAAGTGGATGAACTGCTGAAGCGGACGCAGCAGATGAGCGAAGCGCAGGAACAGGTGAAACAGCAGACGAAGCAGCTGAAACAGAACGATTCGCAGAAAGCAACGGAGCTCGCGCAAAAACAGGATGAGATCGAGAAGCAGCTGTCGGAGCTGAAAAAGGAATTGAACGATCTTGAGAAGAAGATGGAGGAGTTCCCGAAAGAGATGCCCTCCAACAAGATGGAGGACGCCCAGTCTGCCGCGAACAACCGCGACATGCAGAAAGCGATGAAACAGAGTTCGCAGGAGCTGCGCAATCTTCAGATGGAGCGTGCGATGACGTCGCAGCAGCAGGCGAGCAGCGGTATCAGCGAGATGCAGGAACAGCTCTCCGAACTTCAGGAACAGCTTCTGAACAATCAGATGCAGCAGACGATGAGCGCACTGCGCAAGGCGATGCAGGACCTGCTGCAGATCTCCCAGAAACAGGAAGCATTGAAGAACCAGTCCCGCACGCTCGATCCGAATTCGCAGCAGTTCCGCGAGATGGCGCAGCAGCAGCAGAATCTTCAGAGCGATCTGAACAATGTCGCCAACGCACTCACCGAACTGTCGGAACAGTCGTTCGTCGTCACACCGGAGATGGGAAAGCAGATCGGACGGGCGATGGCGCAGATGCAGCAGTCGATGTCCGGCATCGAACAGCGTAACGGTCCGCTCACCAGCGCACAGCAGAATGAAGCCATGGCCTCCCTGAACAAAGCCGCAACGCAGATGCAGGGTGCCATGCAGCAGATGCAGCAGCAGGGAGGACAAGGGGGAGGTTCATTGATGCAGCAGCTCCGCGGAATGGCGATGCAGCAGCAGCAGATCAATGCACAGACCCAGCAGATGGGTGAACAGCAGGGGGGATCGCAGCAGCAGATGCAGGAGATGGGCCGGCTTGCCCGTCAGCAGGAAGCAGTCCGCAAATCTTTGGAACAGCTCCAGAAAGAATCACAGGGTTCTCCGGAAAAGAACAAAGTGATGGGCGATCTCAGCAAGATCACCGAAGAGATGAAGGAAGTGGTGGAACAGCTCCGGCAGAACCAGGTCGATCCCAACACCGTTCAGCAGCAGGAGCGCATCCTCTCGCGCTTGCTGCAGGCGCAGCGCTCCATGCGCGAGCGGGACTACGAACAGAAACGAAAAGCAACGACCGGCACCGCATCGGCAAAAAGGAATCCGGCTCAGCTTTCGCTGGAATCGGACGGCACTCAATTACAGAAGGACCTTCAGCGCGCGCAGGAATCGGGATACAGCAAGGATTATCTCGAGCTGATCCGCCGTTATTACGAAACGATCGGAAAGAGCAACTAAATGGAGCAGACCTTCCAGCATCCTTCGCAGGCTTCTCCGCCGCTGAAAGTTCTGGTCGTCGATGATAATATCATCAACCAGAAGGTGGCGGCAAAGATGCTTGAGCGCCTTGCATGTTCCGTCGATGTGGTCAGCGACGGTCAGCAGGCAGTGGATGCCGTGAAGCGTCAGCCGTACGATCTGGTGCTGATGGATGTTCAAATGCCGGTGATGGACGGACTGGATGCAACGAAAAACATCCGGACGATGGAAGGTGAACTTCGGCATACGATCATCATCGCCGTCACTGCCAATGCGATCCAGGGGGACCGGGAGCGTTGTCTCGCATCCGGAATGGATGATTATCTGCCGAAACCGATCAAGCAGCAGGATATCCAATCCATGATATCGAAATGGATCACCGCTGCATCTCCGGATCTTTCCGGTCATCCGGCTAACCGGGGAACGGAAGCAATTGTGATCGATCCGGTGCGGATCGACCAGATCATGGAGATCGGAGATGAAAGTCTTCTGGTGGAATTGTTCACGCTCTATCTTGACGACCTCACTCAATTCGAACAGAGCGTCGCTTCGGCCTTCCGGGAGAAGGATTTCCGCACCATCTATGAAAATTCGCATAAACTGAAAGGTTCCTCTGCAAATATCGGCGTTGAGCCGGTCCGACAAGCCTGTATCGCAATGGAAGAATTCGCCAAACAGCAGAATGCTGCTCAGATCGAAGAACATCTTGAACAGATGCGGCTGCTGATCGGGCGGGTGATCCTCCACATCCGTTCCACATACGTGCTTCCCTGACGAAGACCGCTCTCCGGCGTTCTCCGTTTTCTTCTCCGGAAAAGTTCCGTATATTCATTCCACAAAATTGAGACGAAGGAAATCCCATGAAAGGCATTGTTCTTGCCGGCGGTTCAGGTACGCGGCTGTATCCCATCACCAAAGTGTACAGCAAACAGCTGACGATCATCTACGATAAACCGCTCATCTATTATCCTCTTTCCATTCTGATGCTCGGCGGCATCAGGGACATTCTGATCGTCTCGAACAAAGAGACCATCCCGATGTATCAGACGCTGTTCGGCGACGGTTCCCAGCTCGGTGTGAATATCAGTTACGTGCTGCAGTCCGCTCCGAACGGAATCGCAGAGTCATTCATTCTCGGAGAACAGTTCATCGGCAGCGATCCGGTCTCGCTGGTACTCGGCGATAATATCTTCTACGGTCAGCTTGATTTCTTCTACAATGCATTGAAACGGAAGAGCGGTGCCACCATTTTCGGATACCGCGTCAACGATCCGGACCGGTACGGCGTGGTGGAGTTCGACAAGAGCGGTAAGGCGATCTCGATCGAAGAGAAACCGAAGCAGCCGAAATCGAATTACGCTGTCCCCGGACTCTACGTGTATGATAATTCAGTTGTTGAGATCTCCAAGAACATCACACCTTCCCCCCGCGGCGAATTGGAGATCACCGATGTCAACAACACCTATCTCCGCGCCGGCTCACTGCAGGTGGAGAAGATCGGACGAGGCGTTGCGTGGCTCGACACCGGCACACCCGAAGCGCTGCTGCAGGCCTCCAATTTCTTCGGTGTGATCGAGGACCGGCAGGGATTGAAAGTGGCGTGTCTTGAAGAGATCGCGTTCCTGATGGGATTCATCAACAAGGAACAGTTCGAAAGGACCATCAACGCCATTCCGCGGTCCGCGTACCGTACCTATCTAGAACGAATTTTGAACGAAGAATAATATGGAATTTCAGAACAGTCCCCTCAGCGGCGTGACCGTCATCCAGCCGAACGTACTGCGGGATGAACGCGGATATTTCTATGAAGCGTTCAGCAAAAAACGGTATGCCGAGATCTGCGGCGATGCGGAGTTCGTACAGGACAATGTCTCGGAATCCATTAAAGGAACGATTCGCGGCCTGCATTATCAGATCGGGGAATTCGCCCAGGGAAAATTGTGCAAGGTGCTCTCCGGGAAAGTGATCGATGTAGCCGTCGATATCCGGTTCGGCTCGCCGACCTTCGGTCAGTATTTTGCCGTGGAGCTGTCCGATGAGAACAGTGCGCAATTATGGATCCCTCCCGGATTCGCCCATGGTTTCTCGGTGCTTTCGGACCGTGCTGTCTTCCACTACAAATGCACGAATTACTACTCCAAACCCCACGAACGGGCCATCCGGTTCGATGATCCTGCGCTGAAGATCGATTGGCGCGTCCAGGACCCGATCGTTT
This sequence comes from Synechococcus sp. UW140, assembly GCA_943364975.1. Lineage (GTDB taxonomy): Bacteria > Bacteroidota > Ignavibacteria > UBA10030 > UBA8401 > UBA8401. The sequence continues at coordinate 74,449 of CALRIY020000001.1, read as the reverse complement.
CCGGCAAGGACCGTGAAGCCCCCCTGCTGCATCAGATCGCCAAAGATTTCATCATTTCGTAATTGAAATATTCACCGAAATTTCAGAGTTTGTCAGTGCATAATCCTGTCTCTCGTCGAAATTCGACTCTGGCAATGTACCGCACATCACACGATGTGATAGCACTAACAAAATCACTGGACCATTTCCATTACTTTAGGGACATGAAAAGTTTTGGGGACCGTTTGACTCATGCTGGGGGCAGTAGGAAAGGACGATTGTTATGAATCGTTTGCGTCGAATTTCATTCTTCATTGTACCGGCTGTATTTATCATTCTCATGGCTGTACCGGTATCGGTATCCGCGGCCGGAACGGTTTCCGGTGTCATCACCTCCGACACGCTATGGACCGCCGCAAGCAGTCCAATTGTCGTCACCGGAACTGTGACAGTGACAAGCGGTATATCGCTGACCATTGAACCAGGGACAGTGGTTCAGTTCAATCCTGCAACAGGACTGATCGTAGCAGGAAAACTGATCTCGATAGGAGTGACCTACAGCGCAAACACCGCATCTCCTAGTCCCGGATTTTGGTACGGTATTGAGTTCAAGAATCCTTCAAATGTCGGTTCGGTCTTTTCGAACTGCACCGTCAGTCACGGCGGCGGCGGTCCGACTGCATCGAATATCTTTTACAGCACCGGCGCATTCAACATCCCTGTCACCGGCAGTACCATCACCTACAGTTTTCTGCACGGCATCAATACGCGCGCCTCATCCCCGGCGATCACCAATTGCATCATCCGGTATAATCTGGGATACGGCGTGTTCAGCGATCTGCTGTCGAACTTCACGATGGATTCCTGTCTCATTGCCAACAATACCCAGGGAGGGCTGAGGATCCCGAATAATTCGACACCGACCGTCTTCCGTACGGTGATCGATACGAACGGGATCGGCATCCTGATCGACAATTCCGCCGCACCGACGATCCGCTTCAACGATATCCGGAAGAACAATACCGGTATCCAGATGTTCTACTCCCTCAATGGAACGCAGCCGCTCATCTCCGATAATAATATCTATAATAATACCTCGCTCGGATTCTCCCAGTCCGGCACCGGCATTGTGAAAGCGGAAAAGAATTTCTGGGGTTCGCCCTCCGGCCCGTTCCATCGATTCAATAATCCCGGCGGACTCGGGAACGGCGTTACGGATAATGTCGATTACACCCCGTGGCTCTCCGGCACTCCCACATTGTCCGTCACCAACGTCACCGCCAACATCACTGTTACAACGGTGTGGAACTCGGGTGTATACTGGATCAAGAACAACATCACGGTCTCATCCGCGCTCACGATCAAGCCGAACGTGGTGGTGAAATTTGCGCCCGGCGTCTACATGTATGTGACCGGCTCGCTGACGGCGGACGGAGGGACGAAGGATTCCGCGATCATCTTCACGTCGGAGAAGGATGATGTCTACGGCGGGGACAGCAACGGCGACGGTTTTGCAACACAGCCGGGAAAAGGGGACTGGAACCGGGTTGAGCTTAATGCCGGCGCAAATACTTCCTCGGTGATCCGTCACTGTTTGTTCCAGTACGGCGGCAGCGGGAACAGCGGTAACCTGTATGTGAACGCGGTCAATCCGTCGGTCCTATCGAATATCCTTTCCATCAACAGCAGTTCGGACGGGATCCGTTTCTATAATTGCAGCAATGCATTCCTGGACAGCAGCGTTCTCTCCGGGAATAACCGGTACGGAATACTGCAGTCGTACGGACATTTGACCGTGAGCGATTCGAAACTTCAGGGATGCAATTACGGCACGGTGATCGATGCAACGGGACGGTTTGCCGGATACCGGCTGAGCGTGACCGATAACAACCTGAACGGGATCCATGCGGACGGCGGCAGCAATGCAGCGACGATCGAAATATTGAACGGCTGCTACATTGCGCGGAACAAAGGACAGGGAGTCTATAATTATTATGCGTCCGGTGCACAGTCCTTCATTAACACTGTTTCGGAATTCAATCAGTACAGCGGATTGTTCATCCACAATATCGATACGAAGATCCAATTCACCGCCGACACCATCCGCAACAACGGCGAGGACGGCATCATCTCTTCCAAAGCCCATTTTCTGAACAATGTCATCACCTCCAATAATTATCCGATCGGGCAGCTGGGAGCGCTGGGGAGTACATATTCCGGGAACACGATCTCCGGAAACAAAGTGAACAATGCCATTGCGCTGCATCTCAGCAGAGAATCGATGCGCGACACGTTGAAGGGACTCTTCCCGGACGGAATGGTTCCGGGTGCTTATGTGTTGACGGAGAACAGCACCGGCGGCGGTGTCGCCTCCGGCGATACGCTGGTGATCGAACAAGGCGTGGTCATGAAGTTCGCCGACGGACTCCATTTCAATGTGGATGGTACATTGATCGCCAATGGAACAAATGCAACCCCGATCTATTTTACATCGTGGCGAGATTCCAGTGTCGGCGGCAAAACGCTCATGCCGAACGACTTCTCAAAACCGGCCCCGAATGACTGGCAGTATCTTCAGCTCCGCGGAAATTCGGACAATTCCCAACTCAATTTCTGCGTCTTCAAATACGGCGGCAGAAGTAATTACGGCATGCTGTACCTCTATTATAGGACACTGCAGAATTCTCTGAGCAATATCACCGTGCGGAAGTCTTCCACAATTGGGATCCGTTCGAACAATTCGGTATTTACCATCACCAATTCCGCCATCGATTCCTGCGGCTCCCATGCCATCTATGCCGAAGGCTCTTCTCCGCGCTCCGATGTCACAGTGAGAAACAGCGTGATTCAGGTGATCAATAATATCGGGCTGCGTGCTGTTCATGCGTCCGGATTCCGGGAGGTCTCCAATTCCATCATCCGCTGGTGCATCGGAAGCGGCATCGGCGTGGATGATTCCTCTATTCCGCAGACATTCCTCGGTGATTCCATCGCACACAATACGGAATACGGCATCTATACGACATCCTCAACGCTGACGAGGAACGATATCCAGTTCATCGGAAATTTCATTGTGGACAACGGATTGGACGGCATCGCTTCTTCCGCCGCCCGCTTCATCGACAACGAGATCATCAAGAACCGATTCCCGATCGGATGCTACGGCAGGATCGGAAATTCCTATGTGGATAATAATAATGTGGACGGCAATACGATCGCACAGAATACTTACAATAACGCTGTCATCCTGTATAGTTCTTTCAGTGATTCACTGAAGAATGTATTTCCGGCGGCTATGGGTTCCAATCGCGCCTATGTCCTCCAAAGCAATGCCAGCGTGCCGAGCGGAAAATTCCTCAGTATCGATTCCGGCACGGTGATCAAGATCCAGTCCGTTTCAAACAGTTATTACAGTATTGAATTCAACGGTCCGGTCTATTCACGGGGAACACCGACGAGTCCGGTCATCTTCACGAGCTGGAGGGATGCAACAGCGGGCGGCAAGACCAATGCGGTCAGTGATACCGCTGCACCGGCTCCAGGGGACTGGAACCGGGTCGGATTCCGGGACGGCAGCGGGAATTCGGTGGTCCGTTTCACGGAGTTCCGGTACGGCGGACGTAACGTGAACGAAACAGTCTGGTTCGAGATCAATCTCGCCCCAATAATGTTCAGTAATAATACCGTTGAACGTTCCAAGTCCAGCGGCATGAGCGTATCATCCACATCGTTGACCATCGACAGTACCACGTCCAGGAACAACGGTGAGTACGGAATGATCATCTATAATAATGCGAACAATGCGGTCCGGCTGCGGAATTCCAGATTTCTGAACAACGGCTTCAGCGGTGTGTTTAAGGATATCAACGCGAAAGTGCTTGAGGTGACCAATTGCGTCCTGTCGGGAAATCTGTCGAACGGAATGTACATCGCTTCGAATCCGGTGAATGCCACCGTCATCGGAAATACCGTCCTGAATAACGGAGCAGCGGGGATCTATTTTACCGCGCTGAACAATTCAATCGATACTCTGCTGCTGATCGCCGGGAACAAGATCCGCAACAATGGCGGTGTCGGCTTGATCACGTCGCGTGCGTATGTGTTCGATGATTCCATCACGGGAAATAAATATGCGGTGGGACTGACCGGCCAGTTGAGTCTTGCCGGATCCGGCAACAGCGCAGGAAATGTGTACGGCGGTAATTTCTATGCCGGGAATCTGTACGAAGGGACACTGGCGGTCGAAGGTTCGGTCTACGGAACGCTCGGCCAGGTCTATCCCGAAGGATATTCTACGAACGTGATCGCGGCACGCGGTGATCTCTCCGTGCCGAACGGCAGCACGCTGAACGTCTTTGCCGGTTCCATCATCAAATTCTCCAACGAGTTCGGTTCGCCGCAGCTGGTGGTGGACGGCGTCCTGAACTGCAGCGGCACAGCAAACAATAAGATCGTCTTCACATCGTGGAAGGATGATGTGTTCGGCGGTGATACGAACAAGGATTCCGTGACGACCATCCCGCAGCCCGGCAACTGGAGGCAGATCTATCTGTACAGCGATGCGGTCCAGTCCTCCTTCAAACACACCATCGTCAAGTTCGGCGGAATGAACAACGTCGAAATGATCGAATCGAACGGAAACCATTTCGTGATGGATTCCTGTTCGATCTCCTACGGTCAGTCGGACGGTATGTATCTTGGCAATGCCGATGCGGTCATCAGCGGAACGGATTTCCATCATCACAATCAATACGGCATCTATATCGGCGGCGCATCTTCCCCGGTGATCAATTATAACAATATCTATCAGAACACCACGGGAGGATTGTACACCTCCTTCATCGGTGCAGGAGATACGGTCGATGCGCGGAACAATTTCTGGGGGGCGCAGAATGGCCCGCTCGTGAACTCCGGACCGGATCAGAACGGCGGAACCGGGAACAAGATCGCCTTCGGAGGGACGTGGGCTGTGAAGTACAAACCGTTCCTCTTCACCCGCTCAGGGATCCTGTTCGGTGATGTGAGCGGCAACGGACAGATCTCAGCGTTCGACGGTTCGATGGTGCTGCAGTATCTGGTGAATCCGTCGGCATTCCCGCTGAACAGCATTCAACGGACCTCGGCCAACGTGAGCGGTGACACCACTGTCAGCGCTCTTGACGCTTCATATATTTTACGTTATGTTGTCGGACTGATCTCCGGTTTTCCGGGATTAGGAAAACAGGCTCTTGATGCTGATATTGCTGCAGCATTCTCGTTTGTGATCGAAAAAGGGAAGGGAGCCAATGAGTATGATCTGATCATCCGGCTGAATAGACCCTCCAATGTGTACGGTTTGAACTTCAGTCTGGATTTTGATTCTACAATCGTGAAGCCGGTCACAATGGTGAAAACGCCGGAATCCGACAGTATGTTCATGTTCAGCCATCTGCCGTCCGGAGGGGCAAATGTGGCGATGGCAGGCGTGAAACCGCTCAATTCTAAAGGGAATATCGCACGATTCTCCTTTGTGGTCACCGACCCGGATAAGGCCAAACAGGAGATCCTCTTCACCGTAAGAAAATTCATTCTGAACGAACAGGATGTCACGGCTGATGTGGGCTCCATCATATTGAAAGTAGATGACTTTGCCGAAATTCCTACGACGTTCGGATTAGGACAGAATTATCCGAACCCGTTCAATCCGGCAACGACCATTGAATACCGGATACCGGTGCAGAGCGTGGTGAGCATAACGATCTATAATATGCTCGGACAGGAAGTGAATAGACTGGTCAATAAGGAACAGCAGCCCGGTGCGTATTTGCTGCACTGGAACGGAACGGATAATGATGGGAGACCGGTATCGAGCGGTATCTATTTTTACCGGATCTCCGCGTCGAACAACGGTAAGGAGCAGTTCACGTCCATCAAGAAAATGATGTTGATAAAATAAAAGAGCAGGCACGAGGGGACCTTCAATATTTGAAGGTGTTACAATGTTACTGATTCAGGGTTTATGTACAGATCGGTTCCGGTCCGTCCGGTGGACGTTTGACCGGAACATTCCATAACAGTTCTTCGGGGGAATAACAACACGCATGAAATTTTTCTCTACTCTCTTTTTTCTGATGCTCTTCGGACTGTCGGCAACATATGCTGCACCAACGATCAACGGACTGCCGCCGACCCTTGCCGTCGGTGATACGGTCTTCATCACTGCCACGGGCGGTGTTGCGCCGTACTCCTGGAGTTCAAGTTATCCGGCCGTGTCGGTGACAGTGGTGAATGATTCGGTCGCTAAAGTGATCGTTCTTCAGCCCTCTCCGGCTGTTTCCATCACCGCCACCGATGCGCTGAGCGATTTCATCTCTTACGTCGTGAATGCATATCCATACACGTCGCGGATCGGTACGATATCATTCATGGAAGGCGATACAGCGGTCGTACCGCTGTTCTATTCGAACTTCCATTCGCCGCTGTCACTGATGTCCGCGGATATCTTCCTTCCGTACGATACGACGCTGTTCAAGTTCGTCGGGATCGATAAACTGGGGACACTCACCGACGGGATGTCCAGCGCATCGAACCAGGTGCTGGATACGATCAAGATCGGAATCGCCGCATCAACACCGATCGGTCTGATGACGGAACAGGTCTTCCTCAAATTGAAATTCGTAGCGAAAAATACGGTTGTCTCATCCCAATCCTCGCCGCTGCAGTACACAAAATTTTTAGTGAACGAGACCGTGAATGGTTCGCTCATTCCCGGCATGCTCACACTCGATCCGATACCGAATTATGCACCGGTCTTCGTCCAGGTGCCGAACGACACGACGATCAAAGAAGGGGATGTGTATTCCCGCACCGTCATCGCCACCGATGCCAACGGACACACGGTCCATTATTTTCTGACGATGAATCCGGCACCCGGCTCCGAAGCATCGTTGGATTCCATCACCGGAGTCTTCACGTTCAATCCTTCCATGTTCAGTGCCAATAATTATCTCTTTGAGGTCACGGCAAATGACGGGAACGGGCTGAATACACAATATCAGTTCACCGTCACGGTGAACAATGTCAACCAGGATCCGTATTTCACATCGGCATTCCCGGATTCATTTATCGTGGTGGAAGGGAGTCCGTTCACCTTCATCGCCGACGGCGCTGATCCGGACCTGGCCCCTGTTCACTTCGTTCTGAACGGTGCACCATCCGGTATGACGGTCGACTCGGTCACCGGCGATATCAATTGGACTCCCTCATTCACTCAGGCGGGGAGTTATCAATTCGATCTGGAAGTGCATGATGTCTCCGAAATGTCCGTTCCTCAATTGCTGAAATTCTTTGTTGTCGATTCGAACCAGGTTCCTCAGTTTGTCACGGTCCCGAATGACACGACGATCTATGAGACCGTTCCCTATACGGCGCTGATCACCGCCGGCGATGCCGATGGTGATGCTGTGCGTTATTTTGTGCAGGGGGGGGCTCCAGCAGGATTTGCGTTGGATTCCATGAGCGGTGTTATCACGTACACACCTGCGCAGTATGATTCGGGTCTCTATATTATAGATCTGGTGGCAACGGACCACAGGGCGTTCGGCGACATTGCCTATCAATTCCAACTGCAGGTGAACAATCTGAATCAGGCGCCCGTGCTTGTGCCGGGATATCCAGATACTGTCTATATTGTTGAGAATCAGGTCTTCTCGCTGCCGTTCAGCGGATCTGATGCTGACGGTGATTCATTCCACTTTTCACTGTTCAATCAGCCGTCCGGCATGACCATCGCTCCGGTCTCCGGTCTTTTGGAGTGGACACCCGATTTCACGCAGGCGGGATTCTACACTGTCTTTGTCACCGTCACCGATACACTCGGTGCATTCACAAACGATTCCCTGATCTTTGCCGTGTTCAACACGAACAGGGATCCTTTGATCACCTCCGGCGTGCCGGATACCACGTTCATTATGGAGGGACAAACATTGTCATTCGATGTTGATGCAACGGACCCCGATTCGGACCCGCTGCATTACACGATCAATTTCACTCCCACCGGAATGACATTCGATACGGCGCTCGGACTGGTGGAATGGACCCCCGATTTTTGGCAGAACGGCTACTACAGCATCGTCTATTCTGTCTATGATTCGAACGGCGCGAGCGATTTCCGGCAGACGATCATTGCCGTGCTCGATTCGAACCGGGCACCGGTCTTTACCGCGGTGCCGAACGATACGACCGTTGTGGAAGGTGCATTGTATTTCGCCGGAATTTCCGCCAACGATCCGGATTCCGATCCTGTGAAGTTCTATGTGCAGTCCGGTCAGCCGGCGGGACTTCTGCTGGATTCCATCTCCGGCGCGATCACGTGGACTCCGGACAACACACAGCAGGGAACATATCCCGTCACGATCGTCGCAACGGATCATCGTCCTCAAGGATCGGTCACGCATTCCTTTACGATCACCGTGAGCAATGTGAATCTTGCGCCGGTCATTACGACACCGCTGCCGGATACGCTCTATATTGTGGAAGCGCAGAACATGACGTTCGGTTTGACAGCGACGGATGCGGACGGCGGTCCGATCAAATATTATGTCTTCAATCCTCCTCCCGGAATGACCGTCGACTCCGTGAGCGGTATCTTTGACTGGACCCCCGATTATTCGCAGGCGGGAAGTTACAATCCCGTCTTCAAAGCAAAAGATTCCCTCGGTGCGTATGACAGTAAGAGTGTGATCTTCATCGTCCTGAACATGAACCGTCTGCCGGTGTTCACCTCGGTACTAAATGATACCACGATCTCCGAGAATCAGTTCCTTCAATTCAATTATGCCGCATCCGATCCCGACCTGGATTCGATGTCCTTCATGTTCTTCAAACCGGTTCCGGGAATGAACATCTCGCCGGCCGGATTGCTGGAGTGGACGCCGTCCTTCGTTCAGGCCGGTGCGGAAACAGTGATCGTGATGGTGACGGATTATTCGTCGGTCGTTCTGGATACCGCCGTTATCACCGTGCTGAACTCCAACAATCCTCCCGGATTCATGGCAATGCTGAAAGATACTGTCATCGCCCGGTTTGATACATTGCGGTATCAATATCAGGGATTCGATCCGGATGCACAGCCGTTCTTCTTTACGCTGCTGAACAATCCTCCCGGCGCAACGATCTCGGATTCCGGATATTTCGAATGGATCCCCGAATCGAATGCGAACGGTCCGTACATGTTCGTTGTGGAGATCAGCGACAGTACGTTGTCGATGCGCGATACATTGTTCGTCCATGTGAACCGGCTCGGCGATGTGAGCGGGAACGGGACGATCTCCTCGTTCGATGCCGGATTGATTCTGCGCGATCAGGTCGGCGCGATCACGCTCTCGCCGTTCCAGGCGCGTATCGGAAACGTGAGCGGTGATTCGACCATCTCTTCGAGTGATGCGTCGTATATCCTTCAATATGTGGTGGGATTGATCAATACATTCCCGAACGGTCTCGAAAAACGAACCGGTGCTGATGCGGTAATGTCTGCGTTTGCATTTAAAGTCGTTCCGTCGAAGAATGACGGCGAATATGATCTGATCGTTTCCGTCAACAAGCCTTCCAATGTATACGGTATCACGATGAGTCTCGGATTCGATTCCACCGTTGTGCTTGCGAAGAGTCTGAACACATCCGTTCTGACCGACAGCATGATGGTCTCCACATTCTTCCCGAAACAGCGGGCCAATCTTGCGCTGGCCGGGACGAAACCGCTGAACACCGCCGGTGAGATCGCACGGCTGACATTCGAACTGCGTCGGAAGAGCGTTGCGGGAACGACCGTTTTGTTCACCATGAAAAAATTCGTCCTGAATGAGAAGGATTATGCCAACGATATTCCCGCCATTACGCTGGATGTAAAACCGTCCGCATCACTGCCGACGATCTTTGCGTTGGAGCAAAATTATCCAAATCCGTTCAATCCTGCAACGACCATCAATTATCAGCTTCCGAACCAAAGCAGAGTGACCATCACGGTCTTCAACATGCTCGGTCAGGAAGTGAGACGGCTGGTGGATGCGGAACAGGAAGCGGGATACCATTCTGTTGTGTGGAACGGGATGGATGAACGTCAATCCATGGTCTCGAGCGGCGTCTATCTTTATAAGATCACCGCTCAGTCGAACGGAAAGACCTTGTTTGTCAGCACGAGAAAGATGCTCTTCTTGAAATAACGATCGTTAAAACAATGATGCAATGAAAAAATCATTTCTCTTTTATAGTGCCCTTGCAGTGTTGCTCTGTGCACAGCATCTGGCTGCGCAGATCGGGAATGTTCATTTCCGTCTGCCGGATTCACTTGGCAAACGCGGACAGATATACAAGGTTCCTGTCTATTGCGATGATGTTTTGACGACAGCAGACTCGGTGATCTCAGGCGAATTTACGGTTCCCCCGACCAATGTCATCACCATGGTCGGATATGACACGGTCGGAACGATGCTCGGCGGAGTTCAGAGCGTGCTGTACAACGGTACGCTGAAGAAACTAATCTTTGCAAACTCGTCGCCGGTCACCGGCACCGGTGTGCTGGTCTATATCATGCTCTATGTGAATGAAGCCGCACCGGCCTCGCTCACCGAACCGGTCGAACTGACCGGCGCTATACTTAATGAAGGATTCCCGACCGTTCAGATGGACAACGGTTCCTTCCGTGCGATGGATATCTTCATCATCCCGAAGAATCCTCCGCAGAATAAAGTGGTCGGCGATTCGATCATGTTCTCCGTGAACGGCGACGTGCAGCCGCCCCTCTTCTGGACTGTCGGCGATACGGCGGTTGCGTCGATCGATGCGCTGGGAAAAGTGAAAGCGAAGAAGGTCGGTCAGACGTACGCAAAAGTGACTGATTCATTCGGGCTGCAGGATCAATCGGGGCTGTTCCAGATCAATTCGCCGGCGCTCAATTCGCTCGCGATCTCCATTCCGGATACCTTCTTCGTGCAGAATCTTACATTCGATCTGCCGATCCGTATCTCCGATGTCACTTCGCTTGGCATCATCTCCGCGCAGTGGAGATTGAATTTCAATCCCAATACGCTTGTTCCGAAAGCTGTTCTTACCGCCGGCACTCTTGCGCAATCATGGGGAACGCCGACGGTGAACTTCGGCAGTTCCAGCATCGATGTCGCCATGGCGGGATCCGATACACTGACGGGACAAGGGGTGATCGCCTATGTCCGTTTCCAGGTGAAACGGTTCGCCGTTCAAAGTTCCAATCTCGATCTGCAGAATGTCCTGTTCAATGAGAACATCACCGCAGCGATTGACAACGGATTCTTCAATCCCATCGGCGGACCGGTCATCAATGTCAACCCGAACCAGCAGGTGCTCACCAAAGGGGATACACTCACTTATTTTGCAACAGGCGGTACCGGACCGTATAAATGGTATTCGTCCGATACTGCGGTGGCAAAAGTCGATTCGATAAAAGGAACGGTCAAAGCGAGATCACGCGGTACATTCACTCTTTCTGCTTTTGACGTTCAGGGATTCGACGGGAATCTGCTCATCTCCGTGAATGATTTTCTTGCGTCGCTCCCCGATACCATCGTGCGTGTCGGTGATTCGGTCGATGTGCCGATCAGCGTGACGGATATTTCCGGACTCGGTATCCTCTCCACACAGATGAAGATCGGATATGATACGACGAGAGTCCGGTTCTCTCAGCTTATCACCGCAGGAACGCTCAGCGCCGGAATGACGCCGGCCGTGAACGATTCGGCATCCGTCATCCGCATTGCATTATCTTCCGCAACTCCGCTCGGCGGCAGCGGTATCTTTGCAAAACTCCGCTTCCATCATAAAGCGCCATCCGGGCCCGGACAATTCACACCGCTGATATTCCAGGAATACCAGAACAATGAGGCAAGTCCGATCCAGCCCTCCGCGACTTTGCGGAACGGAAAGATCACGATCGCCAATGCATTGAACAAACCTGTGCAGTTCACGAAGGTCATGGGCGATACGGCGATCTTTGAGAATCAGTTGTTATCGTTCGATTACAATGCGTCGGATCCTGATGTTGACCAGATCAAATTCTTCCTGCAGAATGCGTCACCCGGTATGAGCATCGATTCTGTGAACGGCATCTTCACGTGGAAACCTTCATTCACCCAGGCCGGAACACATCTCTTTACCGTAGTAGCATCGGACGGGAAAGGGGGGGATGCAGCGAGACTGACCAGTGTTATGGTGAACGAGATGAACAGAATGCCGCAGTTCACACGGACGCTCAACGATACGAGTATTCAGGAACTGCAGCCGATCAGTTTCGATATCGACGCATTCGATCCGGACGGCGGTATTGTGAAATTCTCCCTGGTGAATGCATCGCCCGGAATGAAGATCGACTCCATGACAGGTCTGTTCACGTGGACGCCGACAGCGGTGCAATCGGGCGTTCATCCGTTCATCGTGCGCGCTTCGGAAATACCGGGAAGCCTCAGCGATGATCCCGTGCAGATCACGGTGCTCAATAATAATCAGCTGCCGTTCTTCACAAAAGTGTTGAGAGATACGCTCATCAATGAGGACCAGCAGCTCGTATTCGACAATGATGCAGTGGATCCGGATGGGGGCATCGTCCGGTTCTTTGTGCAGAATTTTCCGCCCGGCATGACGGTCGATTCCGTTTCCGGTCTGCTCGTGTGGAGGCCGACATTTAATCAATCCGGCGTATTTAATATTTCACTGGGGATCAGGGATGCCGACGGCGCGATCGTTACAAAACAGGTCACAGTTTCGGTGAACAACGTGAACCGTCCGCCGCTCTTCACTTCGGTGATCGCCGAGACAACGTTCACGGAACCGGGATTGACGACGTCATTTCTGTTTGCCGGACAGGATCCGGATAATGACCCGCTGAATTTCACCGGTGCGGAGCTTCCAATCGGTGCAACCATCTCTCCATCCGGACAATTCACCTGGATCCCGTCGGTCGGGCAGACCGGAACTCATCGTTTGGTCATTAAGATGGACGATTTGAAAATCGGCGTGCTCGATACATCGTATTTTGTCGTGAAGATCGTCAACACTCCGCCGTTCTTTACCTCCGTCCCGAATGATACGACGGTCAATGAGATGCAGACATTAACGTTGACCTATGCTGCTGCGGATAACGAGAATGATCCGTTGACATATTCAATCACGCAATCGGCCCCGGCAGGTTTGTCCATTTCGGCCGGCGGTGTGCTGACGTGGACTCCGACCTTTGAGCAGTCCGGCATTCACACGGTGGCGGTGCAGCTTCAGGACCAAATGTTCGTCCGGACCGATACGGTGAGGATCACCGTTCTGAATGTCAACAGAATGCCGCAGTTCATTTCCGCACTTCCTGATTTTGTGACGTTCGTCGATTCGACCGTCAATTTCAAATATTCAGCGGTCGATCCGGATAATGATCCGCTCCAATTCTCATTTGTGAAAGCGCCGGCGAGCGCCGTCATTCAGAGCAACGGTACGTTCTCATGGAAACCGGTTGCTGCCGATCTCGGCAAGGATACCTTCATTGTCCGGTTGAGTGACGGTACGGTTTCACTCTTTGACACTGCTGTTGTGACAGTCACCGGATTCCCGTTCGCGGAAGTATCGCAGACAAATTTTGATTTCGGTTCCGTCACATTCGGCGGTTCCAAGACCGTCAGCGCCGTCATCAGGAACAGGGGTGTCGTGCCGCTGTTCTTCCACGCACCGGCGAAGTTCAATCTACCGCCCGATCCGAATTTCATCGTTGATACGGCCGGAACATCGATGATCCCTGCCGGCAGCGCCGATACGATCTCCTTCACCTATCTGCCGAAATCGGTCGGCGGACACGGTACCGGGATCACGTTCATGACGAACGATTTCCGGAGTCCTTCCGTCACGTTCATACTGAACGGATCATCGATCGCTACGCTGACCGTGAAGAAGAGGATGATGGTGGATATCGGACACAGTTCCACCGCACCGCTCACCGACACGGTGGACGGTATGGGAGTGTTGTTCGCGTATCTATCCAACAGCGGCATCCAGGTGAATTTCAGCGGGGAAGTGCTTCAGCCGCGCGGCAATGATGTGCTGCTGCTCGTTACGCCGCAAAAGAATTATTCCCGCGCAGAGATCGATTCGGTCTCGGCATTCGTCAAGAACGGCGGATTGGTGATCGCGCTGGCGAATTCCGCACAGGAAGGAAGCAACGCGGCGCTCAATTCGCTGCTGACCGATACCACGGCGTGGAAAACCGGATTATCCCTGAACAACGACATTGGTGTGGATTCGTCTTCGTCCTATTTCTCACCGTTCGCACCGCTTGTTACAACGTTCACGGACAAGGAGCATCCGTTCCTGACCGATGTGGATACGCTTGTTTTCTTCGGCAGCAGCAGTATCACCGTTTCAGGGACGGCGGTACCGTTCGCCACGACGACAGCAAAGGGACGGACCCTCGGACAGAACAGCATCACGCAGCCGGTGCTGATCGCACTGAGCAAGATCGGCAAAGGAAAGATCCTGCTGACAGGTGATGCCGATGCATGGCGCGTTGATACGAAATCCGATTCCATTCCTCCGAATATTGCCGCGAAGGATAATCTTGCATTCGTACTGAACGTTCTGAGCATCACGGAAGATTATGAAGTGAAGATGCCGGCGAAGACCCCGAATGAACAGTATCGTCTGGTCAGCATTCCGTACGATCTGGAGAACGGCGACATGAAATCGGTCCTGAAAGAACTGGGAAATCCGAATCCACTCGTCTGGCGTCTCTTCGGCCGGTACGACCCGGTGGCCGCAAAGTATGCCGAATTCCCGAGCGACAAGTTCAACACCTTCAAGCGGGGAGAAGCATACTGGCTGATCACCCGCGGAGAGTTCGATCTGAATCCCGGCACCGCCACGATCGTTCCGGTGCAGAGTTATTATCCCATCACCATCGGACCGGGATATTCCATCGTCGGCAACCCGTTCCCGTACAGGGTCAGCTGGAAGAATTCCATCCACGACTCCGTGCAGAACGTGATCTGGGGATTCGACGGCACTACCTTCAAGGCGGAATCGCTCGCCATGGCGCCGTTCACCGGATATTTCGTGAAGAATCTGACGAAGGACAGCATCACCATCTATATCAATCCGCAGGATATCACGACGCTGCCGAAATCCGGACTGGGAAAGAATGAGAATGAGACCATCACGATGCGTCCGGGTGAATGGCGCGTCGGCATTTCCGCCACGTCCGGAAAGAACAGTGACAATGATAATTTCGCGGGGGTCGCTCCGGGAGCTAAGACGGAGTATGATGCGAATGATATCTCCGAACCTCCGGCAACTCCGACCGATTATGTGATCGTCCGTTTCCCGAACAGGGAATGGAAACAGCAGCCGGGGACATATGCCGTGGATATCCGTGCAGAAGAGGAAGAGGGATTGTTCTGGGACTTTGAAGTGATCACCGCAAAAGCACAGTCCAAAGTGGATCTCGCACTGAACAAATTCGGCGATCTGCCGAACGATTTCTCGCTCTATCTTATTGATAAGACGACCGAACGGGCCATTCTGCTGACCGGTAATTATCAATACCAGTTCAGCATGATGAAGAACGAAACACGCCGGAACTTCCGCCTGATCGCCGGAAAGAATTCATTCGTGGAGCAGAACACGCAGGGAATCCCGCTCGTCGCGATGGAGTATGAACTGATGCAGAACTATCCGAATCCGTTCAATCCCTCCACGCAGATCCGCTACGTGCTCGGACACAGCGGACATGTGACGCTGGAGATCTATAATGTGCTCGGACAGCGCATCCGCACACTGCGGAACGAGTTCCAATCCATCGGCACATATAATGCGGAATGGGATGGACGGAATGACGCCGGATCGCTCCTTTCAACGGGAGTCTATTTCTATCGTGTTCAGGTGACCGCCAACGGCGAATCGGCGTTCATGAAGACGAATAAGATGGTCCTGATGAAATAGATCTTAAACACATCCGCCAAACCCTTCGGCTTCGCTCAGGGCGGCGGACAAGTAGACACATAGAAAAGAATATTAAACACCTTCCAGGTCTTCAAGACCTGGAAGGTGTTTTGCATTTCAGGAAACCTTGCGAAGGTTACAAGCAAAAACTTTCGAAACCTTCGCAAGGTATAAATGCATGACCTGGAAGGTGTTTTTGTTTTATGAAACCTTGCGAAGGTTTCAGGGGACATTCAATAATTTACCTCAAGGTTTTCATTTGTCTATTCCGGATACATTTCATGCATTTTTTTCGAAAACTCCTCCATCAGCACTCTCTTCTCGAACGTTGACGATCGTAAATGTTGAATTCTGCCAATATTGTCACGATCACTTAGACCGCGGCAGATCGGGAGGAAAAACGCCAAATGTATAAATATGCAACGCTTGCATAAAGATATTTTAGTTGCATTCGTGGGGTAATGTTGCTAAAATTGCCTGTCAGATAAGATATCGTTTGATGATGAGCACGAGATTTGGTGTCGCTGTGGTCTCCGTTCCGCTGCAGGCGTACAATCTTCCCACGAAAATCAATTCCTTGTCAAAAAGGAGAATACATCAGTGAAACGACTTGCTACCCTCTCAACCATCCTTCTTCTTCTTTCGTCGCATCTTCTGGCCGGTACCGTCGGCAAGATCTCCGGAAAGGTGAAAGACAATCAGACCGGCGAGCCTCTAGTCGGCGTGAATATCGTCCTGGTCGGCACGACCCTCGGCGCTTCCACCGATATCGAAGGAAATTTCTTCATTCTGAACATCCCGCCCGGACAGTATTCCGTCCGCGCTTCATCGCTGGGATACGCGAGCATCGTCAAGACGAATGTCCGTGTGGATATCGATCAGTCGACGGAATTGAATTATGCTCTCTCGCAGGAAGTCGTTCAAGGAGAAGAGGTTGTGATCGTTGCGGAACGTCCGGTGGTGCAGAAAGATGTCGCGTCGACACGTGCGAACATCACCGATAAAGAAATTCAAAGTCTTCCGGTCGCATCCATCAGCGCGGTGGTCGGACTGCAGGCCGGCGTGCAGGGTGGATTGGTCATCCGCGGCGGCGATGCAGACCAGACGGCATTCATTGTGGACGGTCTGACGCTCCGTAATGAACGGGATAACACGCCGTACAGCGGCATCAGTTTAAGCTCGGTGCAGGATGTTCAGGTGCAAACCGGCGGATTCAACGCAGAGTACGGCAACATTCGTTCCGGTATCGTGAACGTGGTGACAAAAGAAGGGGGAACGAACGCATACTCTCTCTCCGCGACCGTCCGCTACAGTCCTCCGGCGCAAAAACATTTCGGTCCTTCCGTCTACAATCCCAACTCATTCTGGATCCGCTCGCGGCTCGATCCCGCAGTGGCGTGGACCGGCACGAACAGCGGCGCGTGGGATACGTACACGCAGCGTCAGTATATCGGATTCGAAGGGTGGAACGCCGTCTCGCAGGCAACATTAAAAGATAATGATCCGACGAATGATCTCACCCCCGAAGCAGCACAGCGTTTATTCCTTTACCAGTTCCGCCGTCAAGGGGATATCGTAAAGCCGGACTATAATATTGACGCAGGATTCGGCGGTCCCGTGCCGTTCGTCAGCGAAATGCTCGGCAATCTCCGGTTCTTCGCCTCCTACCGCAATACGAAGAGCATGTATCTTATTCCGCTCTCCACCGATTCCTATAATGATTACAACGGACAGATCCGCGTCACATCGGATATTGCCAGCGGCATGAAACTGATGCTGCAGGGGATCATCGGCGAACAGACCGGTACGAATGATAATAATTCCGGTCTTCCGGGACTGTTCCAATCCTCATCCGGTATTGCCAGTGTGCTGGACCGGGTCAGTTACATCGACGTTCGCATCTACAGTCCCGATTATTTTGCTCCTTCCACAGTAAAGATGAACAGCTTCGGCGGAAAACTGACACACGTCATCTCTCCCGCAACATATTATGAAGCAAGTCTGCATGCCCAGTCATTCTCCTATAACACCAATCCCGGTCCCGCACGGAACACAGCGAAATCCAATCTCTTCGGGAACAGTTACTATGTGGATGAAGCGCCGTACGGATTCTCCGAGACGACTGCCGGCAGAACATTTCTGACGAACGGGATCGGATTCAGCAACTCCCGCGATTCCAGCGAGCTCTCCACGTATACTGCAAAAGTGGATCTGACCAGCCAGCTCGATCAGTATAATCAATTGAAATCCGGTGCTGAAGTCGTCCTTTCCCGCAGCAAGGTCAATTACGGCTTGAAGGATTATTTCACCGGTAACTTCACACAGTCCAAATGGGATACGAAGCCGCTCCGTCTTGCTTTGTATGCGCAGAATAAATTCGAGTATGAAGGAATGATCGCGAACCTCGGTCTCAGATTGGATTATTCCAATCCGGGCGGAGAGTGGTATGTGCTCACGCCGTTCGATGACCGGCTGGATCAGGTGCAGAGCGGTTCCACGGATATCGATGTCAGTCTTTCCAAAGAACCGGTCAAAGAAGTGCTCAATCTCAGCCCGCGTCTCGGTGTTGCGTTCCCGGTGACCGAGTATTCAAAACTTTTCTTCAATTACGGACATTTCCGTTCCATGCCGACACCGGAGAACCTCTTCCTCGTCCGTGTCGATCCGCGGTTCAACACGATTTCCCGTTTGGCAAACCCGAACAACCCGCTTCCGAAAACAGTGGCGTACGAACTCGGGTATGAGCATGGATTGTTCGAGGAATATCTGATCCGCGTTGCAGGATATTATAAGAACGTGACGGACCAGGCAACAACGGTCACCTACATCAGCAGTAAAGGGACGACCTACGCGATCTCCGTTCCGAACTCGTACGAGGATATCCGCGGATTCGAGATCACGCTGAACAAGAATCGCGGAGAGTGGGTCACGGGATTCCTGAACTATACGTATATGGCGAGTTCCACCGGCCGGTTCGGATACCGTCAGCAGAATGAGGATAAGAACAAGCAGAAGATCTATGAACGGGACAACAAAGCAGCGGATATCTATCAGACGAAACCGGTGCCGCGTCCGTACGCCCGCGCGAGCGTGGACCTCTTCACGCCGGAAGAATACGGTCCGGAATATGCCGGCGTCGGTCTGCTGAACGATTGGAGACTGAATCTGACAGGAAGCTGGACGAACGGTTCATACTTCACCTGGTTCGGCGGCAGCGGAGCACCGGCCGATGTGCGGAACAACGCACAGTACCGCGATCTCTGGTCCGTGGACATGCGCTTCAGCAAGAACTTCAGAATGGGAAGCACGAATATCCAGCTCTTTGTGGATATGTCGAACGTCTTCAACATCAAGAACTTTTCCGGATATGGATTCTACGATGCGAGCGACTACAATAATTACATGAAATCGCTCCACCTGAAAGCCGAGATGTACGATGAGCGGATGGGCTATATCAACATCTCCGGCGACGATAAACCGGGTGATGTCCGCAAAGAAGGGGCTGCATTCACTCCGATCGAAGCGGTGGGCAACATCGCAACGATTCCGGTCGGACAGATCCAGAAGACGGCAGTGTATTGGGATAAAGCCACCGGCCGATATATGGAATACAACGGAACGGCATGGGCCGAAGCGAGCGCATCGAAGATCTCCAAGATCATGGAGGATAAATCGTATATCGATATGCCCAACATGGACTTTTTCACATTCCTGAACCCGCGCGATATCTTCTGGGGTCTTAAGGTCAGTTTTGATTTTTAATCTAAGCGAGGATTCAATGAAGTTACTCTTGAGAATGTTATTCGTTTCAGTCCTGCTCACCACATCTGCATTCTCTCAGGTGGCGGAACAGAAAGCATGGATGAGCGTCGGTTCCATTCACAACTGGTTCTCCAACTACGGCAGCGAACGGGAAGAAGGATGGGTCGCAGCGCAGCAGTACGGTCTGCAGTGGCCGGCATTGTATCAGTATCAGGACATGCAGGCGGCAAAAGGATTGTGGATCGGCACCACGAATTTTACCGATGCGAAAGGGACCTATACCAATAAAGTGATCCATGTCGGCACACGCGTGACAGGAGCCGGCGAGTTCTTTCCGACGAAGTTCAATATGGTCAGCAAATATGAGCCGACCGCAGTAAAAGTAGATGAGACGAGTACCTACGGGAAATTGGTCGATGCTCACCCGATCGACAAGACAATGCCGTGGGACCGGATGATCGACAACGTTGTCAATACTTCGATTGGACTGACGATGCAGCGTAAGATCATTGCATTCAGTCAGCAGTATCATGACAATTATATCACCTTCGATTATACGTTCACTAATACCGGCATCATCGATGAAAAAGGGACGCTCCGCGCTCCCGTTACGCTGACCGGCGTGTATTTCTATTTTCAGAATCGTCTCTCAGTGAATTCCGATACGCGGTATGTGATCGGTAATGCGACAGGATGGGGCATCAATACGATGAACGATGTCCGCGGCGACACAACTATCGCATCAACATTTTTTCCCGGAAACAAGGACAATGATATCCGCGCCAGTTACTCCTGGCATGGCCGCTATCCGAGCTTCACGCAGTATGACAATATCGGCGGACCGATCTTCATTCCGTATTATGACAAGACCGATACCACCGGTCGTCTCGGTGCATCACAATTTGTCGGCTGGGGAACGGTCCATGCCGCGAAATCCGCCACCGATTCAACGGACGATGTGAAACAACCCACCACGACATCGTATGAGGAATCGGACGGTGTTTATTCGCGCAACAACGATCAATACAATCCCTCCGCGATGGTTGGTGAATATACGATGATGTCCAGAGGACATGTCGTTCCGCGACACGCCGATAAGGTCGGACCGACCGGCGATCCTTCGCTCGGCACCTCCGGCGGTCTGTCCTTCGCAACGGGATACGGACCGTACACGATCGCACCCGGACAGAGTGTCCGCATCGTCATCGCGGAAGCAGCGGCAGGATTGAGCAGGGAAGCGGCGATCTCCGTCGGACGGAAATTCAAATCGGGAGCCATCACCGCCGCGCAAAAGAATGATTCGGTCTATACGGGACGTGATTCGCTCTTCGCAACATTCCGCCGGGCTATTGCAAACTTCAAGAGCGGCTGGGGAGTTCCAATGCCGCCCCCTCCGCCGAAGACATTTAATGTGAATTCCGGCGCCGGTAAGATCATTCTGAACTGGACGCCGAATACGGATAATCCCTCCGATCCCGCTGTTGTAAAGTGGGAAATCTGGAGAGCCGTTGGCCGGCATGACAGCACATATTATAAGATCGCCGAAGTGACCGGATCGAGCTATTCGGATACAACGGCAGCGCAGAACGTCGCTCACTATTATTATCTCTCGGCAGTCGGTGATCCGTCCGCCAACACCGGCGCCGCCGGAACACCTCCCGGTGCGCTGAAGAGCAGCCGCTATTATACGCAGACCTATATCCCCGCATACCGTCGCACTGCACCCGCGAAAAATCTTGCGGAAGTGAAAGGGAAGATCCGTGTCGTGCCGAATCCGTATTCCATCAACGGGAAAGGGGGCCTTCTCTTCCCGGGCGAACCGGATAAAATCTCGTTCGTGAATATCCCCGGCCAATGCACTATCCGCATCTATTCGGAACTGGGTGAACTCATCAAAACGATCGAACACGGGACCACGCCGGCAACGGAGACAGGGTCCGAGGATTACGATCTGACCACATCCTCCAATCAGATCATCGCCAGCGGTGTCTATATCGCCGTCATCACTACGCCGTTCGGTGAAAAAGAAATTTTAAAATTTGTCGTCATTCGATAAGGATCGGGAATCTATCATGAAACGAATATTCTTCTCTCTCTCTCTCCTGGCACTCTCCGCACTTTTTTTCTCGTGCGATCAAGTGACAGGTTCGGACAAATATGATGCGATCTGGACGCCGGGTGGTGACGCCAACACCACAAAGTGGACCAAGCCGGCGAGCATAACAGATTTTGCTCAATTCGACCGCGGGTTCTCTTTCTCCACGAATGCGATCAAAGATTCGACGGTGACATTCACCTTCAGTCCGCAGATCTATCAGATCCATAATATCACCACCGCGTCCGGCGGAACGGTCACGTTCGATGCGGCGATCACGTCGGCTCCTGATTCCATCCTGCTGACGGGCGGAAGCAAAGCCGCGCATCAGTTCGGCATCCTCGGCGGAACGGTGGCCACAAGCGGTGATTCGGTCTCGTTCAGCGTTAAACCGTTCACGGGGAATGCTGCGAATGTGATTACGTTGAGCGTCAATCCGGATTCCAGCAGCAAGCTGCTCCGGTTCAATGTATCGCTGCAATGGAACAATTTTACCGCCGGCACGCCGCAGAATGCGCTGCCGACCACCAAAAAGATCGAAGTGGCAATCAAGAACATCACGATGCGTGTCAACGGTATAGATGTGATACGCTAACAACCTGCAGGTCCCTATGAAAAAACTTCTTCTTACCCTTTTGTTCGTCGGCGTCCTTATCGGGAATGCGCAGAATAAGAAACTGGCGCAGACCGGTATGAAATTCCTCAATGTAGCGACCGATCCCAGAGCCGTCGCCATGGGAGAGGCGCTGACCTCCGTTGAAGGAAATTCGTCATCACTCTTTTTCAATCCGGCAGGCTTAGCACGGATGGGTCAGACGTTCCACGCTTCGTTCGGAAGCACGCAGTGGATCGCCGACATCAACCACATGTACGGCAGCGCCGCCTTCGGTACACCGAATAATGATTACGGTGTCTTCGGGGTGACGGTGCAGAGCGTCGATTACGGCGATATCATCCGGACGATCCGCGCGAGCAATGCGGAAGGATATATGGATGTCGGCACATTCTCGCCGGTCGCATTCTCCGCCGGCATCGGATACGGTAAATCGCTCAGCGACCGTTTCTCCATCGGCGGACGGATCGCGTACAATGTTCAGGATCTCGGTGAAGGGATCAGCGTGACCACGCCCGGCACGAACAACCCCATCGCATCACAGAATAAAGTGGAAGTGCTCTCGTTCGATTTCGGTATGCTGTATAAGACCGGATTGAAGAGCCTGAACTTTGCCGTGACGGTGAAGAACTTTTCCAAAGAGACCAAGTTCCAGCGGGAGAATTTTCAGCTTCCCCTCACATTCCGGATCGGACTTTCGATGAATGCAATGGATCTGATCTCCGAATCCAAGGATGCCGACCCGTTCCTGGTGTCGGTGGATGCGATCAATTCGAGGGATTATCCCGAGACCGTCAACCTCGGCGGAGAATACGTCTTTATGAAGACCTTCGCGCTGCGCGCAGGGTATATGATCGGGTATGATGAAAAAGGATTTACGGCGGGTCTGGGCGTTCAGCAGACCATTGAAGGGATCGGACTCGGTGTGGATTATGCATATACACCGTTCGGCGTGTTCGGCAACGTTAACAGATTCGCACTTCAGGTCTACTTCTAGAAGTGGTCTTCATAATACCACTTCATTGTCATGCCGAGCGGAGACGAGGCATGATTAACTGGAATTGTCACACTTCGACTCCGCTCAGTGTGACAATTTTGAACAGACACCGTTTTTGAGACCACTTCAAATACTGCGAGATTGAATTATGCTTAAGAAAAAAAATCTATTCGTCCTGCTTGTCGGAGTATTTTGTTTTGCACTGCTGCCCGGTTGTGAGGACGATCCGCCCCAGAGCATCTACGATGAGAAGTATGTGAACTCTGTCGGCACTCCTGTGATCACTTCGGTCGTGCCGGAAGGTGCGCCGTATGTGCTTGGAGGAGTCACGACGATCCTCGTCAACGGAACCGGGTTCACCACCGATACATCGAAACTGAATGTCTATTTCAACAGTACGAAAGTGACCATCTCTTCCGCCACCGCAACACAGCTGAAGATCCTTGCACCGAACATGATCCAGGATTCGATCAAAGTGCGGGTGTTCATCACAGGGTCCGATAAGTTCTCCGACCTGAAGTATGTGAGCATCCGTTCCGCCTTTTCGCTGGTCACTGCCATCGACACGAGCAAAGTGACTCCGGCGGCGGTCACCACCAACAAAGCGGGGGATCTGTTCGTCTCTGTTGTGACGAAGGCAGGCTCCAGCGACGGAATCTATAAGGTCACTCCGGCCGGTGTTCAGACGCAATTTGCGTTGAGAGCTTCGGCTCCTTTGGCTGCGGAAGCACTGTTCTCAGGGATGAAAGTGAAAGGCGATTCACTTTACGCTGCACGGCGTGCCCGTTTGGTCGTATCCCGCAACAGCGGTTCGGGAGCAATGAACATCTTTTCCGCATCATTCCCGGCATCCCAGCTGCCGATCATCGTCGATGATTTTGATTATGACAGCAAACGGGTGATGTGGGCCGGCGGCTCGACAGCCAACGGCGGTCTTCTCAGGATCGACTCGCTGAAACGAGTGACCCAGTTCAATCTGAGCGGTTCGCTGACCGGTGTCATCCGTTCCGTCCGTTTCTACAGCGGCGCTCTCTATGTGGCAAACGAAAGTTCGGATTCGATCAATGCCGTTTATAGGATCCCTGTCAATGCAGACAGTACGCTGGGGACACCGGAAAAATTCTTCGATCTCACCGCAGCGCTCGGCAGCAAACAGAAGAAAGTGTATGCCGTCACATGCGATAATTCGGGAAATGTGTATGTTGGTACCGATGCGACGGCCGGCATCTATGTTGTCGCGGCCGACAAGTCATTCCAGACCCTGTACAACGGTTTGTTCGGTTCGCCGTGCAAGTACTTTGCGTGGGGAAATGATTCATACCTGTATGCGGTAAAAGATATTGGAAGCCCGGGCGTCTACAAGATCGATATGCTTGGGAAACTATCAGCACCATATCACGGACAATAGCAACACAATCCATAATCAACCGTTCCTATAATTAACCGGAGGTCCTCATGAAGAAAAATCTTCTTCTTGTTCTAGCAATCGTCTTTTGTGTGTCCATCTCGTTCGGACAATACAATTACGACAACACATTCCCGTCCGACACACTGCTTAAAGCCGTTCAGACTCACGGTGTCACCGTCGATCTTGAAGGAAAAGTATGGGTCATTCCGTTCTCCCTGATCAAAGGGGACAGCGTTGCTCTTGCCACCGGCGGGAATAAAGCCGTTACCGGTATCAGAGTCTATAATGCGAACGGAACCAAAGCATCGTTCTCACCGCTGTCCATTATGAGCGGCCCGGGAATCAATGATACGCTTTATACCGCCACGAACCAGCGCGGTATCAACATTGATAAGGATGGAAACATCCTCTACTCCTACGGCGGAACATTGTACCGCATCAATTCCAAGACCGGTGCAGCCATGGCAAAATTGGCGATCCTTCCGAACTCTTCCGGTGTTCAGGTCGCTTATGATACGATCGGAAATGTGTTCACGGCATTCGTTCTTCAGAATACCGGACCGATCCAGATGTTTGATGCTTCGTTCACCAAGCAGGGGAACGTGACCGACACAAGCCGGTTCTTCTGCCGCGCTATTGCCGCATCCAAAGCCGGTGACAAAGTGTATTATGCAGGATATACCGCTCATGCGGTCATCCGCTATACCGGTGATCCTCTGTTCGGCTATACCGCAGACACAGTGTTGAAAGGATTCGACTGTGAATCCATCAACCGTCACGGCAAAACAGACTGGCTCTGGGCAGCTGCCGGTTCAGGCAACGATATGCCGAACCGTTATCCCGGCGTGAAAACATCCTACTCGTCGCATACATGGTATCTCTGGAATCCGGCAGACGATAAGATCAAAGACAGCATCAAATGGGCAGGAACGTTCCTTGTGAACGGTACAGACAGCGCAGCGGTCCGTCCGCGCGGTGTTGCAACCACCAAGAACGGTGATACCGTCTATGTCGCAATGTTCGGTTCGAAGACCGGCATGTATTCGGTTCAGCGCTTTGTGAAGGGCCAAACATCGGTCCGCCGCGAAGAGGGAATCGTTGCAAGCGATTATACGCTGTCGCAGAACTATCCGAACCCATTCAACCCCTCCACAAAGATGAAATTCACATTGAAGAGTGCCGCGAATGTCACACTCTCAGTGTATGATGTGCTTGGTAAAGAGATCTCCGTTCTGGCATCGGGCAATTACTCCGCCGGTTCCTACGATGTTGATTTCAATGCAAGCAATCTTTCTGCAGGAATGTATTTCTACACACTCAGAACTTCCACCGGTTTCTCCGAGACCAAGAAGATGCTCTTAGTGAAGTAAGAATACACCGATTCAGTTCCGCCGAAATCCCGCTGAATAAGCGGGATTTCGTATTTTAAACGGGCCCTGCAAAATTGAGGTAGGGGTCAATTTGAACTAACGTCATGCCGAATCACAAAGTGAACCCTTTGGGACTCGTTTCGGCATCTTAAAATGTATAGAAAGATGCTGACATACGTCAGTGGCAAAGCCACCCCATTGGGGCATGACGATATTGTTTATACAAATTGACCCAATGCCAAAATTGATACTCGGTGGTTTATTGGCTATATTCTTATTATAAATGCACATTTTTAGAATGAGTGGATTAAGATGACCCTCCAAAGAATCGAAGAATTGCTCGATAATATCAAGAATAAACGCATCGCCGTGGTCGGTGATGTGATGATCGACCGGTATATCTGGGGAAATGTCCACCGGATCTCGCCTGAAGCACCGGTGCCGGTGGTGGAAGTAGAAAGTGAATCGTCACGTCTCGGCGGCGCCGCCAATGTTGCACATAACATCACCTCACTCGGCGCTCAAGCGCTGCTGATAGGAGTTGTCGGCAATGATTTCAGCGGAAAGGACTTCTGCACGATCCTTGAACAGGAAAGGACATCGTCCGACGGGATCGTTGTCGATCCTTCCCGTCCCACCACGGTGAAGACACGTGTGATTGCCCATCAGCAGCATGTGGTCCGGATCGACAGCGAAGAGAAGAAGGATGTCGATGCGTCCATCCAGCAGAAGATCATGGAAGTGCTGGAGAAGAATATCACATCGATCGACGGGATCGTGATCGAGGATTACAACAAAGGTGTGGTAACAAAGGAACTTATCCTTCGCATCATCCCGCTCGCCAACAAACATTCGAAGACCATCACCATCGATCCGAAGTTCAATCATTTCTTCGAATACCGGAATGTCACCGTCTTCAAACCGAATAAAAAGGAGACGGAAGAGGCGCTCGGGGCCAAATTGAAGACGGACGATGATGTCATTACCGCGGGGAAAGCATTGCTGGAGAAACTGAACGCCGAAAATATCCTTCTTACCAGAAGCGAGAAAGGGATGAGTCTCTTCGAACGGAACGGGAAGATCACACACATCCCGACCCATGCCCGGAACGTGGCGGATGTCTCCGGTGCCGGGGATACAGTCATCGCCACACTGACCACAATACTGGCGGCCGGCGGCACCATCGGCGAAGCTTCCGTCCTGGCAAATATCGCCGGCGGCATCGTCTGCGGAGAGGTTGGGATCATCCCGATCGATCCGAAGGAATTGAAGAACGCAGTTCTGGAGCAGAATTCATAATGGGAAGAGTCTACTCGCAGCATGAAATGAAGCAGCAGCGTCTCCGCTGGAAGGAAGAGGGAAAGAAGGTCGTGTTCACGAACGGCGTCTTCGACATCCTTCACCGCGGACATGTGGAGTATCTTGCCAACGCAAAGGGGCAGGGGGATATCCTGATCGTCGGACTCAACAGCGATGCTTCCGTGAAACGGATCAAAGGGGAACTGCGTCCGATTGTCCGTCAGGACGACCGGGCATTTGTTCTGGCCGGACTTGCCAGCGTGGATGCCGTCTGTCTGTTCGATGAGGATACGCCGATCGACATCATTACTCTCCTTGTGCCGGATATCCTTGTGAAAGGGGCGGACTATACCATCGAAACGATCGTTGGCCGCGATGTTGTTGAATCCGCCGGCGGTTCCGTCCGCACGATCGAATTCGTTCCGGACCGCTCCACCACCTCCATCGTTGATACGATCCTTCATCGTTTCGCTAAAAAATAACTGATGACCACCCGTGCTCGAAACATTGTGAAGTACTCGCTCCTGACGATCGTTCTTCTGATCGCCGGCGCCGCAGTGTTCTCGCAGACTTCTATGTTCCGCACGACCGTCCGTTCCACGCTCTATACTTTCCTGGAAAAGGAACTCAACGCGGATATCTACATCGGAGAGATCAACGGGAATCTTGTGAGCGGATTCTCCGTGGATACGGTGATGATGTATATCGCCGGTGCACCGTTCGTGGAAGCGGGGAAACTCACCGTGCAGTACAATATCTTCGATCTTCTGAGCAACCATATCTCGATCGATTCTGTGACACTGGAGAATCCTTCCGTAACACTGATCCGCTGGAAGAACGGAGAATGGAATGTCTCGCACCTTTCCTTGAATCCTTCATCGGATGACTCCTCCGAATCGTCACTGATGGTCTCGGCCGGCAGACTGCGGATCATCAACGGAACGTTCCGGATGATCGATTCCACTGATCAGGAAGACAGTGCATCCCTGGCTGTGAACGGCCGCGAGAGCATCAATTACGCGAATATGAAGCTGGAATCGCTCGAGATCGATTTGAAAGGGATGTACTCAGAACGGTTGATGGATGTGACGGTGGACCGGCTCTCGTTCAGTTCCGGCGACCGTTTTACCCTGACAAAGCTTTCGGGAATCTTCCGTCATACCAAACAGAAGAGCTCCCTGTCCGATCTGACCGTGATCACTCCCAATTCCCGGATCTCCGCGGCGGTCTCATTGGAGAATATCGATGCTTTCACGATCGGTTCCGCCGCCGACCTCCGTTCCGGACATGTTGCCGTGATGCTCCGTCCTTCCACCGTCAGTTCGCGGGATGCGCAGTATTTCATCCCTTCCCTCAATTTTCTCGAAGGAACGGTCCGGATCAGCAGCGAGATGGACGGGAATTTTGAGAATCTCTCCGTGAAGAGCCTGAACACTGCTTTCGGCAATTCGTCTGTCATGCTGACCGGGTCGGTGACGAATATCCATCTGCCCGATGAATTACGGCTCAATATCGTCTCCACGAACAGCGTGATCGATCCTTCCGATCTGCCTGTACTGATGCCTTCGTACAAGATTCCGGACTATGCATCGGTCGGTCCCGTGACCATGGATTTTCAATTCGTCGGAAAACCGCTCGATTTTCTCGCTATCTCCAAGATCAGATCGGCAGCCGGGACGGTGACGGTGGACGGACAAATGGTCATTACGGAAGAGAATGTCCATTATAAAGGACTGCTTGCCGGAAGCGACGTGAATCTCGAGAAGATCTTTGCGACGAATGAACTGGCTTCCCGCCTGAATGCACGGATCTTCATCGAAGGGAACGGTGTGAGCATGGACCGTCTGACGGCGGAAGCGAGCGTTCAGATCGATTCATCGATGTTCAGGAATATTCCGGTCAATACCGCCACCGTGGCATTGAAAGCGGAAGATCACAGGATCAACGGGGAAATTTCCCTCCGCTCGCCGGACGGGAATGTCACCGCCAGCACTTCGATCGACTTTGAGGATCATGATTCGCCGGTCTACGCCGTCTCCGCAAAGGTGCGGGGATTGGACCTTGCACCGATCCTGCAGGACGATTATTATGCATCCGACCTGTCGTTCGATCTTGAGCGAAGCGGAAAAGGTCTCACATTGTTTGACAATATGTCTGATACGAAGGTCGATCTCTTCCAGTCATCGTTCCGGGGATCCGCCATCGACAGTGCTTCGATCATGCTCCAATGGCTGAAGGATTCAACGAACGGCGACCAATTGATCGTCCGCTCACCCATTGTGGACGGGGAGATGAAAGGGAGGTTCAATTTTGAGGATGTCGTGAACGGCATCCAGACCCATGTTGCGGGATTGATGAAGGTGTACCATTATCAAATGGGGATCGTGGATACCGGAATGGCGAATGCCGGGGCTGATTCTGTCCTATTGTATCCGCTGCGGAACAGTTCCATTGCGTACGACCTGCATCTGAAGAATCTCAAGCCGATCTCGGTCTTCTTCCGTTTTCCGGAACTTGAGGTGATCGGTTCCGCCACCGGAATGCTCTATAGTGACACAGTGGCATCCTCTTCATCCGGTTCAATGAGGATATCGTCTGGAAGTTATGCCGATACGTCCGCTTTCATCCGGCTGCGGAATGCCAGCCTCCGCTATTCACTCGAGAATCTCGTGCTCAACCGATTGATCTCTGACATTGATCCGCTCAAGATCGATCTTGCGTATTCGGCAGATGAGATGAAGGTGAATGAGACCGCTTTCCGGATGATGAAACTGGATCTTGATTTCAATGATCGGTCCGGAACATTCGCCGGCGCCACGGATATCGACACCACGATCAGTGCGGCTCTTGAGGGATCGATCGAGGTCTCCGATCTGAAGAATACATTTTCGCTCTCCCGTTTTGATGCAAAATACCAGGGATATTCACTCCGCAATGCCGAGCCGTTCGTTGTCACCGAGTCCAGGGAAGGATTGATGGTCGATTCAGCCCGTTTCATCCGCGGAGACGAGGAGATCGTATTGAACGGGAAGATAGATTTCGGCGGCGATATTTCTCTGAACGCCTCCATCAAGCGTTTCGCCATGTCCGACCTCTTCTTCGTGAATACCTCCCCTGCGTTTCAGGAACAGGTCTTCGCGCTTGGAGGGACGGTGGATGCCTCCGTCACCATCGGCGGAACGGCAGCTAATCCTGTCATTGATGCGGAATTGGAGGGGACCGGGATCTCCTATCGGAACAGCAGTTTCGGCGATCTCTCCGCCGTGCTGAAATATGCCGAGAAAAAGGCCGGAATTTCCATTGAATTAAACGACGAAAAGAAGGCAGATTCAGCAAAGGTCTTCCATGTGGAAGGGATCGTTCCGATCGATCTGGCGTTCCTCCCGCTGGAAGAGCGGACAGATATTCCCGGGATGGACCTGAAGATCGTTGCCGGAAATCTTCCCGTAACGTTGTTTGACATCTTCATACCGGAGATCGACCGCCTGACGGGAACAGCGGACGGCACCATCACGATCACCGGTTCATTGAAGGATCCGCTCCTGGTGGGAGGGATCCGGATCAAGGATGGTTCTTTCCGGCTGGAAATGACCGGTATCGAATATCAGTTAGCAGGGAGCATTGCGCTGGCGGATCAGCGTATGACATTCCCGGACCTGAAGATCAACAACCATCAGCGCGACTACAGCGATGGCACGATGGATGTCGGCGGTTATATCACCATGGCCGGCTTTGCACCGGCAGAATATCATCTGACGATGAACGGCGAGTTGCTGGTGCTGAACGAAGCTTCCCAGCGCGAGAACAAATCGTTCTACGGCCGGCTCATCACCAGTACAGGGAGGAACGGATTAAAATTCGAAGGAACATTTGAACGTTCACGCGTGGTCGGCGATGTGCTGGTGCAGGAAGCTTCCATCACGTTTCCCCCCACACAGCAGTCCGTATCATTTGCCACTGCCCGGTTCGACGATGTGACCTACGTGAACGATACTGCGCGTGTCGTGATCGATACAGCGATCGTTCGCGCGATCTCCCAGGTGCTCACCTCTCCCGCGAAACCGAAGAGCGGCGAACGCACCTTCATGGACGGTTTCGGATATGAATTGACCATACAGACAGAAGGGGACGTCTCCATCCGCATGGTGTTCAACCAGGAGATCACGGCGTACGAGGAACTCTTCGCCAAGCTGGACGGGAAGATGGTGCTGAAGAAGGATGAGGTCAGTCAACAGCTGACAGGGACGATCAATGTCGGCGACGGTTCGAATTACAAATTCTATAAGGAGTTCAAAGCGACCGGTTCGCTCACATTCGTCGGCGATCCGCAGAATCCCCAGCTCAATATCATTGCAAAGTACGAAGGGACTCATTGTTCGAATCCCAACCCGGAGACCGGCGTCTGCGACGATCTTGCCGACATGGAAAATGTGGTCGTTTCGCTGATGATCACCGGCAACCGGATGAAACCGAATCTGCGGATCGGGCTGGCGATCGTGGACAAGAGCGGACGGGAGATCCCGCGTCAGGGTGACGTGGAGAATGATGCCATCGCATTCCTTCTCACCTCGAATACGAATTCGCCGGGACAGTTCCGCGAGGAACTCTCCATGGTGGACCGGAACAAGATCGGCAATCAATTGACCGAAGCGATCGGCGGAACGTTCATCAACAGTTTGCTCTCCGGCGTGGTGATGGATTTCGTGAAGGAGAATAATATCCCCTTCGTGAAACGCTTCGAACTGCGGGGCGTCACATCCGCTGAAACGGATATCAATATCACCGGTGAATTCCTGAATGCCGTCGTCAACGTCGGCGGCAAGGTCTTCACCGACATCAACAACACCAACCTGAGCGTACAGATCCCGGTCCTGGGAAAACAGAACCGGAACTTCATGCTCGAGGTCGAACGAAAAACAGAGAACTACGACTATTCAGTCCAGGCGCGCGCCATCATCGGCGCCCGCCTCTTTTACCGCTTCACTTTCTGACCAACATCATGACCACGAAAAACACTCAACTGCGCGACGAGATCCTCGCCTATCTTTCCAAACGGAACAAGGAGGGATTCAAATCCCGACAGCTCCGGCGTATCCTCCGGATGGAAGGGGACCGCGAATTCCAGGAACTCCGCACCGTGCTGCATGCTATGGTGGAGAAAGGGGAACTGCGGTGGACGAAGAACAAAGGGTATCACATCGCTTCCTCTTCCAACAGACTGCAGGGGACGCTGAAAGTGGATAAACGCGGGAACGGTGTTGTGACGACCGATCTCGGCGAGATCATTATCAATAAAGAATCGCTCTTCACCGCGTTCAACGGTGATGTGGTCGAAGTGGCGGCGTTCGTCTCGAAAAAGAACAAGAAGGAACCGGCTGCACCAAGCACCGGTGAAGTGCTCGGCATCGTGACCCGCAAGCACACACAGTTCGGCGGTACACTGCAGAAGAGCAAAAGTTTCTATTTTGTCCTGCCGGATGATCCGACGGTGAAACGGGACTTCTACATCGCTCCGGAGAATCTCGGCGGAGCCGAATCCGGGGATAAAGTGCTTGTAGAACTGCTGGAGTGGGACGATCCGTTCAAGAATCCGGAAGGAAGGATCATTTCGACGCTCGGTATCGCCGGCGACCCGTTCGTGGAACTTCGTTCGGTCATCCAGGCCTATCATCTTCCGACCACCTTCCCGAAAGAGGTGGAACATGCCGCCGCACAGATCCCCGCCGAGATACCGAAAGCGGAGCTCGACAAGCGTCTGGACCTGCGCAATGTCGCCATCCTCACGATCGATCCGCATGATGCGAAGGATTTTGACGACGCACTTTCCATCGAACGGCTGGAAGGGGGATCGTTCCGCATCGGTGTACACATCGCGGATGTCAGCGCGTATGTCACCGAAGGAAGCGTTCTCGATCAGGAAGCATATCTCAGAGGGACCAGTGTTTATCTCGCCAATCAGGTGGTGCCGATGCTCCCGGAGAAATTATCGAACAACATCTGCAGTCTCGTACCGCATAAGGACCGGCTCACCTATTCCGTGTTCATGCATGTCACGGAAAAAGGCCGCGTGCGGAAATACGAGTTTGCACGGAGCGTCATCAATTCCAAACGCCGCTTCACGAATGAAGAGGTGGAGACGATCCTCGATACGAAGAAGGGGGAATACACCGAGGAACTGAACACCCTCTGGGACGCCGCAAAGATCCTGCGCAAGGCGAGGATGAAGAACGGCAGCATCGATTTCGATTCGCCGGAAGCAAAGTTCAAATACGATGAGAAAGGAAAACCGGTCGATATCTTCATCAAGAAACGGCTGAAGAGCAATCAGCTGGTGGAAGAGTGCATGCTGCTGGCGAATCAGACCGTGGCGAAGCATATTGAAACGCTGCAGAAAGATGGAGAGATCCTTCCGTTTGTCTACCGCATCCATGATCTTCCGGACAAGGAGAAACTCAGGACGCTGGAAGAGTTCGTCCGCAAGTTCGGATATAAACTGAACATCTCCCAATCCATGTCCGCCAAGGATCTGCAGCAGCTGCTGCTGGAGATCCAGGGGACGAAAGAGGAGAATCTGATCAACGAAGTGGCGCTGAGGAGCATGGCGAAGGCGGTCTACTCCACGGATAACATCGGTCATTTCGGACTGGCGTTCGAGCATTATTCGCATTTCACCTCTCCCATCCGCCGATATCCCGACCTGCTCGTTCACCGTCTGCTGTGGGATTATACCAACGGCATGAGCGAGAAGCGGAAGAATACGATGAAGAAGGAACTACCGGCGATGTGCAAGCATTGTTCGGAACGGGAGAAGGTCGCAGCGGAAGCGGAACGCGATTCCGTGAAAGTGATGCAGGTGGAATATATGCGACAGCACATCGGCGCGGAATTCCCCGGCATCATCTCCGGAGTGATCCAATACGGCGTATTCGTGGAACTGGACA
This sequence comes from Synechococcus sp. UW140, assembly GCA_943364975.1. GTDB lineage: Bacteria > Bacteroidota > Ignavibacteria > UBA10030 > UBA8401 > UBA8401. Next base: position 40,007 of record CALRIY020000001.1, on the reverse strand, counting down.
ATATGCTCGTGGAGGGAATGCTCCACGTCCGCGACCTGGACGATGACTATTATGTGTTCGATGAGAAACAGTATTCCCTCGTCGGCGAGAGAAAAGGGAAACGGCTCCGTCTCGGCGATGCCATCACGGTGAAGGTCGCCAAAGTGACCCCCGAACGCCGGCAGATCGATTTTGTCCTTGCTGATGCCGATGATAACGTAAAAGAACGCGAGACCCGGCGGAAAAAAGGGAGACGTCCGCGGAATTAACAATCCTTGATGATTGTTGATATAATGGCACCGGCAGACCTGCCGGGTGACAAAAGGCATTGATTATTTGCCGCAAGGTCGTATTTTGTTGAGAGAGATATACATACCGAGGTGGATATGAAAAAAATGATCGCGCTGATGCTGTTCCTTTGTTCCTTCCTGTCCGCACAGGACGGGAATTTCGGGAAGAACAAGGTCCAGTATAAACCCTTCAACTGGTCGTTCATTCAGACCAGTCATTTCGATATCTATTTCTATGACGGCGGAAAAGAGATCGCCAATTTCACCGCCTTCGCCGCGGAATCGGCCTACGCTTCCATCAGTAAGACGATGCGGTACCAGCTGAACAACCGCATCTCCATCATGGTCTATAATTCCCACAATGATTTCCAGCAGACGAATGTCGTCGGGGAATATATGGAGGAGGGGATCGGCGGAGTGACCGAATTGTTCAAGAACAGAGTGGTCCTTCCGTTCGAAGGGAGCTACCGTCAGTTCCGTCACGTGATCCATCATGAACTCGTCCATGCCGTGATGAACGATATGTTCTACGGCGGCTCAATCCAGTCCATCATCTCGAACAACATCCGGATCCAGCTTCCGATGTGGATCAGCGAAGGCTTCGCCGAATACGAAGCGCTGAAGTGGGACACGAATTCGGATATGTTCATGCGCGATGCCACCATCAACACCTATCTTCCCCCCATCGAATTTCTCGGCGGATATTTCGCCTATCGCGGCGGTCAATCCGTCTTCTATTATATCGCGAACAAATACGGCGAACCGAAGATCTCGGAGATCCTCCACCGGATCAAAGGATTGAGGAATGTCGATGCGGGATTCAAGAGCGCTATCGGGCTGACGGTGGAGGAGCTGTCGGACCGCTGGCAGAAGGAACAGAAAGTGCTCTACTGGCCGGATGTTGCAAAACGGGAGGATCCGGAGGATTTTGCGGCACGGCTGACGAATCATGTGAAGGAGAATAATTTCTATAATACCAGTCCGGCGCTGTCGCCGCAAGGGGACAAGATCGCGTTCATTTCGGACCGGGATGATTATTTCGATGTCTTCGTCATGTCCACCATCGACAATAAGATCACCAAAGTGGTGGACGGACAGCGGACGAAGAATTTTGAGGAACTGCATCTGCTCACTCCCGGTATGAGCTGGTCTCCGGACGGCAAAAGGATCGCACTTGCCGCAAAGAGCGGTGAACGCGATGCGATCTATCTGATCGATGTGAACGGCGGCGATGAGGAGAAGATCGAACTGGAACTCGAAGGGATCTTCACGGTGGACTGGTCCCGCAAAGGGGATAAACTCGTCTTCGTCGGCAACACATCGAACCGGTCGGACATCTATACTTATGACCTCGCAACGAAGCAGCTGAAGAATGTCACGGACGATCCGTTCTCGGATTCCGATCCCGTCTGGTCGCCGGACGGGAAGAAGATCTATTTTGTGTCCGACCGCCGGGACAATCTTGCTGCGAACATGCTACCGGCAAATTTCCGGATGGTCCATTTCAATTACCGCCAGCTCGATGTCTATTCCATCGATCTGGAGAGCGGTGCGGTCACACGCATTACGAATGACGAGGAGAGTGACGAGACCTCTCCCGTGGTGTCGCCGGACGGAACGAAGCTGCTCTACGTCTCGGACCGGAACGGGAACGGGAATGTGTATGAACGGAACCTTGCCACCGGTCAGGACCGGCCCATCACCAACTCCATCACCGGGGTGTATCAATTGTCTCTCTCCGGCGACGGGAACAAGATGGCATTCTCCGCACTGGACAAAGCCGGATTCGACATCTTCCTTCTGAAGACGCCGTTCGAACGGAACATGGGTCTGACCACGCTGGAGCCGACAGAATATGTGAAACGGAAACGTGCCGCTGCAAAAGGAGCGGACTCGCTGGTCGCCGCCGCACCGGTGCCGGTGATGGAGAAGAAGACCGATACGACGAGTATCTACGGCGACAATGTGAAGATCGATTTCAACAATTATGTCTTTACGGACGAAGGTTCCAAAGAGAAGGAGATCGAGATCGTTCCGACGATGAATGCAAAATCGTTCACCATCTCCGGCAATATGGATGACGACAGCAACTTCATCGTCAACAAATACAAACTGAACTTCTCGCCGGACATCGTGTACGGGAACGCGGCATTCAGCACGTTCTACGGCGTGCAGGGGACGACGATGATGTCCTTCAGCGACATGCTCGGTGACCATCAGATCTATTTCCTCACGAATCTGCTGCTCGATCTGAAGAACAGTGATTATGTGCTCGCGTATTTCTACCTCCCCACATTCATCGATTACGGCGTGCAGGGGCACCACAGCGCGCGCTTCCTCTATCTGGATGATCCGATGGGTGTTTCGCTCTACCGGTTCCGCACATGGGGGATCTCCGCATCGGCATCGATGCCGATAGATAGATATTACCGTATGGAATTCGGTCTTTCGTGGATGAATCTGCTGCGGGAAAACCTGGAATTTTCCTCCTTCGGTAATCAGCGGAGGGAACTCTACACACCGTCGATCAGTCTGGTGCACGACAATACCCTGTGGGGATATACGTCGCCGAATAACGGCTCCCGCTATAATATCAATGCTGTGTTCAGTCCAAAATTCGGCAGCAATTCGCTCGATTTCCAGACCTACACGGCCGATTACCGGACGTATTTCAAGTTCTGGCGCACGTATTCCTTTGCGGCGCGGTTCTCCGGCGGAATCAGCACCGGAAAGAACGCTCAGCGCTTCTTCATCGGCGGAACGGACGGATGGATCAACCGCGAGTTCGAGAACGGCGGCATTCCGATCGTGAACATCGAAGATTTTGCTTTCCTCACGCCGGCCCTCCCGATGAGAGGATTCAACTATAATATCCGCAACGGCACGAAATTCGGACTGGCGAATTTTGAACTCCGCTATCCGTTCATCCAGTATCTGGTCACCGGCGGACTGCCGATCGCGCTCGGGAATGTCACCGGCGCAACGTTCCTGGATATCGGTTCGTCATGGACGAAGGAATCGCAGTATAAAGGATTCACCAAAGATGCGACCGGTAAATATGTTACAGGCGATCTGCTGGTCGGTACCGGTATGGGAGTACGGATGTTCATTTTCGGTATGCCGCTGAAGATCGATGTAGCGTGGTCCTATAACGGTGACGCCTTCTCCATTCCGAAATACTACTTCTCGCTCGGCGGGGATTTTTAAATCTTGCTGATTGTACGTAGTGTGCACAGTGTAACCGTCGCACAGAATTCTGTTCGGGAGTTGAACTCCCGAACAAATAAAAATTGATCAACTCATGCCTTGACTTGTAGTTATGGCATGAGTTCGTTCTTAGGATCTTTAAAACAAAAAACCCGTTCAAAAAGCGAACGGGTTTTTTGTTGATGGAAATTACTGCTGTTACGCTTTCGTCATCTGCTTATTCCAATAGAGATAGAACGGAATCCCCGCCGCTACCAGGAACAATCCCACCATCGAATCGGTCGTCTGCTCCACGATCGTGTTATACACGAACCATGTCGCCACCAGGATGAAGACCACAGGGATCACCGGATACAGCGGAACCTTGTACGTACGGACAGCATTCGGCTGTTTTGCACGCAGGATGAAGACCGCAACGCCGCCGAGAGCGTAGAAGATCCATCCCGCAAAGATCACATAGGTGAAGATCTGATCGTAGGTTCCGGTCAGACAGAGAATGCACGCCCAGAGGCACTGCACCAGGAGCGATTTATTCGGGGTGCGGAACTTCGGATGAACTTCCCCCATGCTTTTGAAGAACATCTTATCCTTCGCCATCGCATAGAACACGCGTGCGGTGGTCATAGAGGTGGCATTCACTGTACCGAATGTGGAGACCATCACCATGGCGGAGATGATCGCGCCTCCCCAGCCGTAAAAGACCCTGTTCATCACATCTGCGGCGACCAGTTTGGACTGTGCGATCTCATGGATCGGAAGGATGTACAGATAGGCAAGATTCGTTGTTACATAGATCAAAATGACCGCGAGCGTTCCGATGATGAGCGCGCGCGGGATGTTCTTCTGCGGCTCCATCACTTCGCCGGCGAGGTAGGTCAGTGAGTTCCATCCGTCATACGACCAGAGCGTTGCGATCATGGCGACGCCGACCGCAGCCATCAATGAGCCGGACGAGGGCATTCCCCAGAGCGGGAAGAAGTTGTCGACGCTCCCTTTGCCGGAGCCGAATGCCAGGACGATGATGGCGCCGATGGCGACCACTTTCATGATGGTGAAGATATTCTGAATGATGCCGCCGAACTGCACCCCGAAATAATTGATCGTGGTAACGGTGATGATCGCTCCGATCGCCACCATGGTAATGCCGATATTCTTCAGCGGAAAGATGCTTCCGAGAAGCGGCAGCTGCCACGCTTCCAGTTCCGGTCCGAGATGCGGAAGATCGACGAAATAGCCGAGATACTTTGCGAAAGCGACGGCGATCGCTGCGATGGAGCCGGTCTGATAGACGATGAATGTCGTCCAGCCGTAGAGGAATGCGGTCAACTGTCCGAACGTGACGCGGAAGAAGACATACTGTCCGCCCGCCTCCGGGATGAGACTCGCCACTTCGGCGTTCGTCAATGCACCGGCCAGCGTCAGGAGTCCGGTGAGGATCCACACACCGATCATCAGTCCGGGCACATCCACATTGGCCGCGACATTCTGCGGTGTCAAAAAGATTCCCGAACCGATCACCGAACCGATCACGACCATCACTGCGTTGGTCAGCGTCAGGCGCCGGGCGAGAGTTTGTTTATGAGGATCGGATGACATTCACACTCCTGTTTTAGTGATGCGAAAAAAATAGTCAATCACAGTGCAAGATGCAATGCGGATAGGGCAGAAAATAGCAGTTCAGATCGACGGTAGTTTGCGGGTGGGTCGCAGTGACGAACGACGAAGCATTGAAACAACGTGAGAAGATATTCTACACATCCGATGACTGCGGCTTCAGCGGGAACGTGACGGTGAAGATACTTCCTTTTCCCACTTCGCTTTCCACACTGATGGTGCCGCCGTGAATATCGGCGATCCATTTGGAGATCGAAAGTCCGAGTCCGCTTCCCCCCATATCGCGTGAGCGTGCTTTATCCACACGGTAGAAGCGGTCGAAGATCTTCGCCTGGTCCTCGTCCGGTATGCCGACGCCGGAATCCTTGATGTGGATCTTCGCGAACCGGTGTCCGCGCACAAGGGATATCTCCACCGAGCCGTTCTCCGGAGTGTATTTGATGGCGTTGTCGATCAGGTTCAGCAACAGCTGGCGCAGACGGACAGAATCGCCGACGATGAGTGCGTCATCCAGCATGCCGGTGCGGACAGTGATCTTTTTGCTTTCGGCAAGGATCTCGCTGTCCTCGATCAGTTCTTCAACGATGGAGCGTAGCCAGACATCTTCCGTTGAAAAATTTGTCAGCCCGCGATCCGCTTTAGCGAGGGTAAGGAGGTTCTCGATGATGGATGTCATATGCATCGTCTCTTCGAGAGCGCTGGAGAGGACCTTCCGGTACTCTTCGGAGGATTGTTTCTTCGAGCGGAGCGCCAGTTCGATCTCGCCCCGCATGATCGTCAGCGGGGTGCGCAGTTCATGCGAAGCATCGCTGGAGAATTGCTGGATCTGCGTGAAGGAGAGCTGCAGGCGGCTGATCATCTCGTTAAAGGTGGCCACAAGTCTGCCGAGTTCATCGTCCACTCCCGTGAACTGGATCCGCTGGTCCAGATTATGCGCGGTGATGGCTCTGGCGGTCCGTGCTATATCGTCCACCGGTTTCAGCGAGCGGGTTGCAAGGAACCAACCGCCGCCGACCGAAATCACGATGGCGACCGGGATGAGGAAGATGAAGATGGAGAAGAGATTGCTCAACACTTCATTGATCTCGGAGATGGGATACGCCACGAATACCTTCATCGTCCGGTCCTGACTGACGGCAAGGCGCAGCGGCTGTCCTTTGGCATTCCAGATCGTCACCAGTTTCGTGATATCCAGCGGGACATCATCGAAGGTGATCTCCTCCTTTCCCAGTCCGGACTTGTACAGGATGTCGCCGTTCCGGTCCTTGATCTGGATGATCTGTTTCTTCGGCGTGAGGAGCGTATGTTCATAGATCTGATTCCAGATGGCGTCGAATTCCACTTCGGTGGAATCGACATTGGCGATCTCCACCTCATCCGATTTCCGGATGACGTTCGTGGGGGACTTCTTCTCGTTCGCCGCCTGCTGCTTCGGGACGATACGCTGTTTCTTCAGTTTCACTTTGCTGGCGCGCGGTTCAATGAAATTCTTCAGCCAGACCACTTCATTGTAGAGAGAGCGGTCCAGACTGGAGAGGAGATTCTGTTCCGTAAAATAGTAGGAGGCAAGAGCGAAACCGAGCAGGGTGCCGCCGACGATCAGGGAATAATAGAGCGTCAGTTTGAAACGGATGGACCGGCGGAGATTCTTCATCGGCATCTACTGGTCCTTCAGCACGTAGCCCACACCGCGGATGGTGTGGAGCAGTTTCACGGAGAATCCGCCGTCGATCTTCGAGCGGAGGTGATTGATATAGACATCGATGATGTTCGTTCCGGTGTCGAAATTGTAGTTCCAGATGTGTTCGGTGATGGTGCTCCGGTTCAGCGTCTTGTTCTTGTTCCGGATGAAATACTCCAGCAACGAGAACTCCTTGGAGGTAAGATCGATCACTTTGCCGCCGCGGATCACTTTCCGCGCAACGAGATCCAGCGTCAGATCGGCAATGGTGAGTGTGGTGGCGGATTTTTCCGCATCCTTCTTCCGTCGCAGCAGCGAACGGACACGTGCCAGCAGTTCCGAAATGGCGAACGGTTTCACCAGATAATCATCCGCTCCGGTGTCGAGACCTTTCACGCGGTCCTCGACAGTCCCTTTTGCCGTCAGCATCAGTACCGGTATGTCGATATTTGCTGTTCGGATGGCGCTCAGGATCTGGATGCCGTCCTTCTTCGGGAGCATGATATCGAGGATGATCAGGTCATGTTCACCCTTTAGCGCGTGCTGTTCCCCCTTCTCGCCGTCGAAGGCATCGTCCACGGAATATTTCTCTTCCTCCAGTCCTTTGCGGATGACGGCCGAGATCTTCTTCTCATCTTCCACGATCAGGATCTTCGCTTTCGGTTCTTTCATATCAATTTTCCCAATCCGTTCACTGTTATTTCACTTTGAGATCGTTCGCTTTGATCGGACGAGACCAGCGGACTGTACCGGTCAGATCGATACATTCCAGGGTAACGGTCCGGTCCGTACGGGGACCGCTGAACCGCAGCATGCCGAAATTATGCTGATCATTCACCAGCGTTCCGGCCACCCGTGAAGGATTCTTCTGCTCCTTCTCGGACAGCGGATGGTTCAATCCGGAGGTGAGGGGAGAGCTGGTGAAATCGTACAGGGGATAGAACGTACTGTCCGTATGAACGATGAGTTCCGTATGATGCCGGTCGCCGCTCAAAAAGATGATCCCCGGGATCCTGTTCGTTTTAATATACGAAACTAGTTCGGCGTATTCCCTGGTGAATTGCGGCATTGCCTCATAATACTCTCCGTCGGCATTCAGCACCTGATTCCCGTTGACGATGAATTTGAACGGAGCGCTGCTGGAGACAAGACAATCCTTCAGCCACTGAAGCTGTTCCTTTCCGAACATCGTCTTGTTTTCATCGTCCGGCGCATCGTTCGGAGATCGGTGATAGCGGTCGTCCAGCAGGAAGAATTCCGCATCACCCCAGGTAAACCGGCTGAAGATCCCTTTCGTACCGTCTGCACCGTAGGTCTGATTCCCCCAGAACTGTTGGAATGCTTCCAAAGTGACCTCTTTCAGCCGATAGGTGCGGTCAGCGTTATTCGGTCCGAAATCATGGTCATCCCACGTAGCGTAATGGTGAACGCTGCCGAGCAGCGGCTGCATCTCTGGAAGAGAGCGGGTGTGCGAATATCGGTGGATCACGCCGGACCGTGAGTCCCAGTCCGCTTCCCGCAGATAGGTGTTGTCGCCGACCCAGAGGAAAAGATCGGGCTTGCTGGAAACGATCGTTGAGAAGATGTTGTAATTGGTGCCGTACGGTTTTCCCGGCCGGTCCAATTCTTTTTCATTCACAAAGACGCACGAACCGAATGCAACGGAAAATTCCGGCGGTTCGGTCCGCCATTGCCACAGCGGCTGTGTCTGAAACCGGAGAGGATAGGGTCGCTTCACCGTTTTGCCGTCCAGCATCAATTCGTATTCATACTTTTTTCCCGGTGTCAGCCCGGTGATAACATTCTTCACGATAGACATGTCTGCAGCGGACGGCGTTCCGACAGCGCTTTTCATCCTGATATTCGGTGAAGAAACATCCCAATATTGATACTGAACGGTTGCTGCGCGTGTTGTTTGCACCCATAACAGGACCTCGGTCATTTCACCGTACCCAACCATTGGACCGGAGCGGAGGGGCGGTTGCTGTGACCATAACGGCAGAGTGAGGACCATAAAGATCATGATCCGTACGGGATGATACAAAAGGCGATCGATCATTTCATTTTTTCCAATTGTTTCGATAGTGATGACAATGATAAAAGTACCCGATTACAGACAAGGAAGCAAGTCCCTCTGTTATCAAAAAACTGCTGTTTCCTTAAGATTTTTTCATTTTATGCCAATGATTGCATCTTGGATATAGGGGAACATTTATTTATTTTCTTGATATGACTCGACTCTCTTTCTTCCTGCTTCTGCTCCTCTCAGCCCTACATTGGTCGTGCGGCGTGGTGAATACCGTCGCCGTGAATGCGACCGCCAACATCGTTGATCACGGCCTCATCGCGATCTTCGAAGAATCGGATCTTGCGTTCGCGGAAAGCGCCATTCCGGGAAATCTGACATTGCTCGAAGCATTGTACCGCGCGAAGGATAAAGATGACGATCATCTGGCGTTCCTGTTGACTCAGGGTTATACGGGATACACGCTCGGATTTGTGGAAGATGTCGATGCGGAACGGGCAAAGGTGCTCTATGCACGCGCTCGCGATTACGGACTGAGATCACTCAAGAAGAATAAGAAGTTTGCGGACGCGTTCGATCAGGACCGTGCTTCGTTCAAAAAGAGCATGGAAGGATTCAGCAACGATGACGTGCCGATGATCTTTTGGACGGCGAATGCGTGGGGAAATCTGATCAACATCAGCATATCGGATCCTGCGGTGCTCGGCGACCTTCCGAAAGTGAATGCGATGATGGAATTCGTCCTGCAGCACGACGAGAATTATTTCTACGGCAGCGCACATCTCTATTTTGCGGCGATCCTTGCCACCACACCGAAGAATCTCGGGGGAAAACCGGACAGCGCAAAATATCATTTCGAAAAATGTTTTGAGATCGGCAAGAATCAGTTCGTTCTGCCGCATCTGTATATGGCGAAAAGTTACTGCGTGCAGATGCAGGACAGGGAATTGTTCCAAAAACTGCTCACCGTGATCGAAGAGACCCCGCTTGATTCGCTACCCGAACAGCGCTTGGTGAACGCCATCGCAAAACGGAAGGCAAAGAAACTTTCCGAAAAGATCGATGATCTTTTCTTCTAAATGACCTTTTGTCCCAATCACTTTATCAACGAAAGCACCGGCCGGTCCGACCTATGAAAAAAATACTCACACTCATTCTCTTGCTCTCCTCCGTCACCTTTGCACAGGAATTCGTCATTAAATTTGCCACGCTTGCGCCGGAAGGGAGCACCTGGATCAACATCATGCGCGAGTATGATGCGGCCGTCAAGAAAGAGAGCAACGGCAGACTCGGATTCCGTATCTACGCCGGCGGCGTGGCGGGGGATGAAAAGGATGTGATGCGGAAGATCCGCCTCGGTCAGTTCAACAGCGCCGGCATCACCGGATTCGGCATCGGCGAGATCGCAAAGTCCGCCCGGGTGCTCGATGCACCGTTCCTCTTCAAGAATACCGGGGAAGTAGATCATATTTTGACCGCGTTCGACGGCGAATTCAACAAGGAATTCGAGAACGGCGGATTCGTTCTTCTCGGCTGGGCGGAGGTCGGTTCCGTGTATATTATCTCAAAGTCACCGGTCTCGAAGATCAGCGATCTGCACAACGTGAAGATGTGGGAGTGGGAAGGGGATCCCGTGGCTGATGCAACATTCAAGACGATCGGCATCAATCCGATCCAGCTCTCCATCACCGATGTGGTAACATCGCTGCAGACCGGACTCATCACCGGTGCATATGCATCGCCGCTGGCGATCGTTTCGCTGCAGTGGAATACCGCCACCAGTCATCTGATGGACCTGCCGCTTACCAATGCCTCCGGCGCCGTCGTCATCTCCAAGCGCGATTTCGACAAGATCCCGGCCGATCTGCAGCAGATCCTGCTGAAGCACGGGAAGGCCTTCATGCGCAAACTGACCGAACAGAGCCGCAAGGACAATATCAAATCGCTCGACATCCTGAAAAAGAACAAAATGACCTTCAATAAGCCGGATGCCGCGGAGGTCAAATCATACGACGAGATCGGCCGCAAAGCGCGCCGTTCGCTGGCGGGGAAATTATATTCCGAGGACCTGCTGAACCGTGTTGAAAAAGCATTATCCGATTATCGTGCGAAGAACAAATAAATAAACACGCTGGCCACGATATCGGCCGCCGTCACCGTATTCCAAAATATTATGAAACCAATCCTCCTTCTTGATAAATGGCTCGAACGGATCTCCGGCTGGCTGCTGGTCGGTCTTCTCGGGGTGATGATCGTGATGGCGTTCGGCCAGGTGATCCTCCGCAATTTCTTTGATTCGAGTATCGAATGGGGGGACATCTTCCTCCGTCATCTCGTGCTCTGGGTCGGATATTTCGGCGCAGTCATCGCCACAGGTGAGGGCCGCCATCTCCGCATCGAATTCATCAGCAAGACCGTTTCGGAAAAGCCGCGGAAGATCTTCTTTGTCATCACCAGCATCTTTGCCGGCATCGTCTGTTATTTCCTGATGCAGGCGTCGATCTCGTTCGTGCAGCTGGAGATCGAGTCCAATGCGGTCCTGATCCTTGATCTTCCCAGCTGGTATTTCATCATCATCATCCCGGTCGGATATGCACTGCTTGCCTTCCGGTTCTTTGTCCGCGCGCTGAATTGGAGTGTTGAAATGAAGAACGGGATCTGGACCACAGCAGAAGGGACACACTGATGCCGGTCATTTACATTGCTCTCGGACTTCTCGCCCTTGTCCTGATCGGTACGCCGCTCTTTACGATCATCGGTGCGATCTCGCTGTACGGTTTTTCCAGTGACGGCATCGACACGGCAGCGGTGATCATCGAACTCTACCGGCTTGCCAGTCAGCCCGTCCTGCTTGCCATTCCTCTCTTTACCGTCGCCGGATATTTCCTGGCGGAGAGCAAAGCGCCTATCCGCATCGTTGCACTGGCTCAGGCATTGATCGGTTGGATGCCCGGCGGACTCGCGATCGTCGTGCTGCTCAGCTGCGCGGTCTTCACGGCATTTACCGGCGGCTCTGGAGTGACCATCGTGGCGCTGGGGGGACTTGTGTACCCGATCCTGATCTCTGAAAAATACTCGGAAAAATTTGCGCTCGGCCTGGTGACCACCTCCGGAAGTTTAGGACTCCTGTTCCCTCCGTCCCTGCCGATCATTCTCTACGGCACGTTCGCCGAAGTCTCGGTGGATGCGCTCTTCAAAGCAGGAGTGGTGCCGGGAGTGATCCTGATGCTCTGCGTTGCGCTCTACAGCATCCAGCAGGGCGGGAAGTCACACGTTCCGCGTCATCCGTTCGACGCAAAGAAAGCGTGGGCGGCGATCAAAGCGATCGCCTGGGAGATCCCGCTGCCGTTCTTCATCATCTTCGGTATTTACGGTGGATTGTTCACGGCAACCGAAGCAGCGGCGGTCACGGCGTTCTATGTGTTTATTGTGGAAGTCTTCATCTATAAGGATCTGAAGTTCTTTACCGATGTTCCGAGAGTGATGAAAGAGAGCATGGTGCTGGTGGGGGCGATCCTGATGATCCTCGGCTGTGCGATGGGATTGACGAGCTATCTGATCGACCAGCAGGTGCCGCAGAAACTCTTCGAATATATCAGTCAGGTGGTGACCAGCAAGGTCTTCTTCCTGATCATCCTCAATCTGTTCCTCTTCATCATCGGGATGATGATGGAGATCTTCTCGGCCATCGTTGTGGTGCCGCTCATCGTTCCGGTGGCGAAACAGTACGGCATCGATCCGATCCATCTCGGCATCATCTTCCTGGCGAATCTGGAGATCGCGTATCTGCTTCCTCCGGTCGGACTGAATCTGTTCATGGCGAGTTTCCGGTTCAAGAAATCGATCGGGGAAGTTGCCATGGCAACACTGCCGTTCATTTTCGTTCTGTTCATCGCGCTCATCCTTATCACATACGTACCGGAATTGAGTCTTTGGATGGTACAATAAGCCGAAGGAGTATTTCTGATCGATACTGATCGGACAAAAAGGCATTTCATTCCGGAATGCCTTTTGTTTTTTCCTCCCGGTTCGCCAACGGCGCAGAGAAAAATATCTTTGTGCCTCGCTCGCTTTGTGGTTATATTCAATCAATATGTCCAAGCAAACATCAAAATATGTCTGTCAAACCTGCGGATATGTCTCCGCGCGGTGGACGGGGAAGTGTCCGAACTGCAATGAGTGGAACACTTTTGTTGAAGAAGCGCCGACACCGCTGAAGCTTGTCCGCAAAAGCGGAGGAGTAGCGTCGAAACTCAACGCCATTCCGCTGAATGAAGTGGACAGCATCTCGGATGTTCGGTTCGTAACAGGACTGGCGGAATTCGACCGTGTGCTCGGCGGCGGGATCGTCAGCGGCAGTGTGATCCTGCTCGGCGGAGATCCAGGTATCGGGAAATCGACGCTGATGATGCAGGTTGCGCTCCATCTCAAAGATAAAGTGATCCTCTATATTACGGGGGAAGAATCCCCGAAACAGGTGAAGCTCCGGGCAGAGCGACTCGGCACAACGACGAACAACATCCAGCTGCTGGCGGAGACGAATCTTGAGACGATCACCGATGTGATCGAACGGGCGCTGCCCGATCTGGTGATCGTGGATTCCATTCAGACACTGTTCAATCCCAATCTGGAAAGCGCGCCGGGGAGTGTCGGACAGGTGCGTGAATCGACAGGATTATTGACGCGGATCGCTAAGACGAGGAATGTCCCGATCATTTTGATCGGTCACGTGACCAAAGAAGGGGCCATCGCCGGTCCAAGAGTGATCGAACACATGGTGGATGCTGTGCTTCAGTTCGAAGGGGAGAAACATTATTCCTACAGGATCCTGCGCGGCATCAAGAACCGTTTCGGTTCCACGAATGAGATCGGTATCTTCGAGATGCACGATACCGGACTGCGCGAAGTGCTCAATCCTTCCGAAATATTCCTGTCCGAACGGAGCTACGGTTCGAGCGGCGCCTCCATCGTTGCGAGTCTTGAAGGGACCCGTCCGATCCTGATCGAAGTGCAGGCGCTCGTTTCCACGAGTAATTACGGCATGCCGCAGCGGACCTCCACCGGATTCGATCTGCGCAGACTGCAGATGCTGCTGGCGGTCCTGGATAAGCGTGTGGGAATTAATACCGGAGCGCATGATGTGTTCGTCAATGTCGCCGGGGGGATCCGGATCGATGAACCGGCGGCGGATCTCGGCATTGCGGCGGCGATCGTTTCCTCGCTGCGCGATATTCCGGTCGACTCGCAGACGGTAGCGATCGGCGAGATCGGTCTCGGCGGAGAGATCCGCACGATCGCCCATTGCGACAAGCGTGTGCAGGAATCGGCCAAACTCGGATTCAAAACGATCATCGTGCCGAAGTCCAACGCCAAGAAAATGAAATCATCCAAAGAGATCACCATCATCGGTGTGGAAACGATCCAGGAAGCGATCAAACAGTTGGTAGGGTAGTTGAAACGGTAGTCGGTTCGTTTCACGCTTCATGATTCAAGTGCGTAATCCCTCCCTGTCCCTTCAACATGAATCATGAAACATGAACCGTGTTTGCTCATAGTTCTTTAACGAGAAGAGTATAGTATGAATGCAGAATTTATGTGGGAAGCCATTCGTCTCTCCATCCAGAACATCCGTGAAGGGAAAGGCGGACCGTTCGCCTGTGTGATCGTGAAAGAGGGAAAGATCATCGCGCGCGGTACGAACTGCGTCACGTCCGCCAACGATCCGACCGCCCATGCGGAAGTGGTGGCCATCCGGAATGCCTGCAGGGAATTGAAAACGTTCCAGCTGACGGGATGCGAGATCTATACCTCCTGTGAGCCGTGTCCGATGTGTCTCGGCGCCATCTACTGGGCGCGGCCGGACAAGATCTACTATGCGAACGGCAGGACCGATGCTGCGAAGGTCGGTTTTGACGATGAATTCCTGTATGAAGAACTTCCGAAAAAGATCGCGGACCGGACGATCCCGACCTTCCAATTGATGCGGGAGGAAGCTCTTGCTGCATTCCGTGAATGGGATCAGAAACAGGATAAGATCAAGTACTGACCATACACCGCTCCCCTACAATATATATTCACTCTTCCTGAACAGTTCACCTACCCTTATCGGAAAAATATTATGGCTCAGCAGCTGCTCCTGGCAACCAACAACAGGCATAAAGTGGATGAGATCAAGCATTTTTTGCGGGATCTTCCGTTCAGTGTGCTCTCGCTTGGCGATGTTCCGAACGGACCGAAGACGATCGAGGATGCACCGACGCTGAAAGGCAACGCACTCAAAAAAGCCCGCGAAGCATTTCAGGCAACCGGCATATTGAGTCTTGCCGATGATACCGGACTGGAAGTCTTTTATCTTGCCATGAGGCCGGGAGTCTATTCCGCCCGGTATGCAGGCGAGAATGCCACATATCAGGATAATTGCGATAAATTGAAAAAGGCCATGCTCGGCGTTGCGGAGCGGAGAAGGAAAGCACAATTCCGTACCGTGATCGCCATCGTCGGGAAAGGGATCGAACAGACAGTGGAAGGATCGGTAGAAGGGATGATCCTGGAGGAAGCGCGCGGTGATCAGGGTTTCGGATATGATCCGCTCTTCGTACCGAAGGGCTTTTTGCGAACGTATGCCGAGATGAGTATCGATGAGAAGAATCAGCTCAGCCACCGGGCGCGTGCGTTGGAAAAAGCGGTGGAGGTTCTCAAAAGAATGTAAAATAAAAACACCTTCCAGGTTTTAAGACCTGGAAGGTGTTCAATCGTTCTGCAGTGTGATACATTACTCCAGCGTTACTGCTGTTCCGCTCGCACTCACCATCAGCATCGAACCGTTCCCGACCGTCTCATAATCCAGATCGACACCGATGATGGCATTCGCTCCAAGTGAGCGCGCCTGCATCTGCATTTCCTCGACGGCGATATCCTTCGCACGGCGGAGTTCCTCTTCATATGCCGCGGAACGTCCGCCGACAATATCCCGGATCCCGGCAAACAGGTCCTTGAAGATATTGGCGCCGAGAATCGCCTCCCCGCTGACCAGTCCGTGATATTTCAATGCTTTTCTTCCCTCAACGCTGCTTGTGGTTGTCAGTAACATGTTACCTCCATAGAATATGATGAAAAAAATATAAGTACTTTCTCATTCAAAGAACAATTAACACTATAAATAAATTCCTTCCCGGTATCGCGGTCATTCGAAAATATGGTGCCGATCATCGGCATTCCGGGGATGCATCATGTGAAGAGAAAAATCCGGACTAATTACTCGTAATATCATTCTCGAAACGGGGCGGGATCCATCCTGAGCGTTTCCATCGCACCAATTCAAGGTTAACATTCCCGAGGATCACCCCGAGTTTAGCCCGGATAGGAACGCGGGCGTGATCATTGCTGAACCATCCAGTGAATTCACCGCTCAATCCGAAGACTCCCTTAAACTTTGCCAATCCATCCATTTCGATCACGTCGATCGGATAATCAACGGCATTAATCTCGGTACTGGTTCGTTTGCCGGAACAATTCATCACGGTCGTTCCGGCAATTCCCTGAACGATGGTCGTAACGGAGAATGTGTCCCGGCTCGTTACCTGTTTTCTGCCGAAATAGAAGACAGAGAGTCCATCCTGTGTCATTCGGTCGATCGGGACAGTATCGGATGCTGTCAAATGGAGCTGATTCACTGCGGGAGATTGTGCCGAACCGGAACGGATGAAGGCACGTCCTTCTTCAATTGCATAATCATATCGGAGAACATTCCACTCTCCATCCTTTGATTTGTCGAATCCGATGAACCAGACAGGAATTCCGAGGTTGCTCATTGCACCTTTGAATACTGCATGAACATTGGCGAAAGGAATTCCATCTCTCGAATCGATCACTGCCGATGCCGATCGGATGTTCCCGATTCCCGAATCGATTGTCATGGTGATCGTTCCGATGTTGATGGACATCCAGGAGACAGAATAGGTGAGTTCCTCATTCTGGTCAAAAATGGTACTGACGAACTCTTTGCTCCGCCGTTGTTCGCCAGCGTATGATGCAGTAAAGATATTGAAGACAAGAAGAATGGTGAGGGCTGTATTCATTCGGTAAGGCATAGTGAGCCGAGTTTGTGAGCTATTAGTTGATCAATACATAAGATCAATAATTAACCTTACGTCAATCTCATCGAATTGTTAAATCTCTGAGATGATTTTACCCTGATCTAAAAAAGGAACAACCCCGGGATCTCAATGAATCGGGGTTGTTCATGCATCGCTGCCGGGTTTGGGGTCCCGGCGTATAGTACGGGACTATTTGATGTCCAACACTTCCAGTGTTCCATTCACAGGCACTGCAGGATGATGCCCGTTTGCACCGCTCTTGCGGAATCGGGCAAGGACTCCGGAAGGCCGTTTGAAGAATGCCGGAATACGGTTCTTCCAATCATCCACTTTCATATAGACAACAGGAACCAGCAGCAGCGTGAGGAACATCGAGCTGGTCAAGCCGCCGACCAGCACCCACGCCAGACCGGTCTTCCATTCGCCGCCGGCGGATTTCGACAGGGCGATCGGGAGCATACCCATGATCATTGTCAGTGTCGTCATCAGAATGGGACGGAGACGTGATTGACCTGCTTCGATCAACGCCTCATACGTAGAGAGTCCGTTCTCCAATTTTGTCTGATTCGTCCTGTCGACCAGCAGAATGGCATTCTTCGCCACCAAACCGATCAGCATAATGAATCCGAGCATCGAAAAGATGCTGAGCGCTTTCCCGGAGATGGCCAGGGCGATGAACGCACCGATGATGGCCATCGGTATCGAGAAGAGCACCACGAACGGATAGACATACGAATCATACAGCGCCACCATGATCAGGTACACGAAGAGGATACCGGCGAGCATTGCGAGACCCATGCTGCCGAACCCTTCCGATTGGTTCTTCTCCTGACCAAGATACACGAGCGACGTTCCTGCCGGTAAGGCGGATTTCGCCAGTTCCTTGCGGAAATCCTGGACGATCGTTCCGGACGGACGGTCCACTGCCTGAGAGTTCACATACAGAACGTTGATCCTGTCCTGACGCTGAAGGCGGGCAGGACCGGCGGACTGATAGATATTGGCGAACTGTTTCAGCTGGATCTGCTGTCCGCGGTTGTTCATGAATGTAATGTTCCCGAGGTCATCGTTCGTTGAACGGTCGAACTCGTCCAGATGGATCTTGATGCTGTATTCATTGTTCCCGTCGCGGTATTTTGAATCGTCATCACCGGCGAGTGCGATGCGCAGTGTCGCGCCGACCTCGGCCACAGAGAGACCGAACTGCGCCATCTTGGCACGGTCGATATCCACCTGCAGTTCCGGTTTTCCCGCTTCGGAGGAGAGACGCACGTCGGCGGTCCCTTTGATCCGTTCCAGCAGCATCTTCACCGTATCGGCTCCGGCCTGAACGGAGTTCATTTCCGTTCCGGTAACGGCGATGGTGATCGGTGCCTGATCAGCGGCACCAAAGATGCCGATAGGACTGACGTACACTTTCAAACCGGGGATCTCTTTGATCTTCTCTTTGATATTCAATCCCACCTGTGTGGTAGAGATTGAACGCTGGTTCTTCGGTACCAATGCCACGTTGAACTGAACGACATTATTGCTTGTCGTTCCGATGAATCCATCCGCCGACACGCCGACGGTGGTGAACACTTTCTTCACTTCCGGCATTTTCGACATGATCTGTTCCACCTCCAGCGAGCGCTGGTTGGTCTGTTCAACGTTCGCTCCCGGGGGGAGTTCTACCGTGACACTGAACTCGCCACGGTCGGTCTGTGCAAAGAATTCCACGCCGATCAATCCCAGAGCAGGCAGTGCGAACGAACCGAAGAACATCACCAGGGCGATCACGCCGACCCACCGTTTATGGCCCAGCGACCATTTCAGCATGTTCAGATAATGTTCCTGGAACTTGTGATAGAAATTCTCGAAACCGAGGGCGAATTTTCCCAGCAATGTCTTATCCGACAGCCGTTCCACTTTGGCGAACCGCGATGCGAGCAGCGGGGTGATGGTGAACGATACGAACAAGCTCATCAATGTGGAGCCGACGATGACGAGGGCGAACTCACGCATGATATTGCCGACGATACCGCCGACAAGGGAGAGCGGCAGGAACACCACCACGTCCACCAATGTGATGGAGAGCGCGGCAAAGCCGATCTCATTGCGTCCGCGGAGCGCTGCGGTCCGTTTTTCCTCACCTTTTTCCAGATGGTGATAGATATTCTCCAGCACGACGATGGAGTCATCCACCAGGATACCGATGACGAGCGAAAGTCCGAGCAGCGTCATCAGGTTGAGCGTGAATCCCATGAAATACATGAAGACGAACGTGGACACAATGGAGGATGGGATCGCGATCAGCACAATGAGCGAGTTCCGGAAACTGTGGAGGAACAGCAGCATCACGATTGCAACCATAAGGATCGCCAACACGAGGTCGAATTTGACGGCGTTGGCCGCATCGATCGTGAAGAGCGAACTGTCCTGAGCGATATCGAAATTGATCCCCTGTTCCTTGAATTCTTCCTGCAATTTGAGCAGTTCAGTTCGGACAAGCGCACTCACGTTCACCGCGTTCGCGTCGGACTGTTTCAGCAGCTGGATACCGACGGAGGTCACGCCGTTCACCCGGTTCATCTGGGTGAATTCCTTGGTGCCGTCCTGCACTTCGGCAACATCACTCAGCCGGATGTCGCCTCCCTGCCGGGAACGTGCGACCACAAGATTCCGGAGATCCTCAATAGAGGAGAACTTGCCGGCAACACGGATAATGAATTGTCCGTCGTGGTCCTTGATCTTCCCGGTCGGGAAATCGAGGTTTGCGTTCTTGATCACCTGAGTGACCTGCAGGATGGAGAGACCGTAATCACGGATCTTGCTGGCATCGAGATTCACTTTGATCTCGCGTTCCTCGCCGCCGCTCAGCACCACCTGCGCAACGCCCGGCACTTTTGAAATGCGGGGCTGGATGCGGTCCTTCATGAACTGATAGAATTCCCGTGAATCCATCTGACTGGTCACACCGATACGGAGCACGGGAACTTCGTCGATGGCGATCTTGGAGAGGGTCGGCTGTTTTGCTCCGCTGGGAAGCGTGGCCACGATGGTCCCGACCTTTCGGGATGCATCCTGCAGAACGATATCCGTTTTGGCAGACTGCTTGAATTCGACGATAATGAGTGACAGTCCTTCGAATGAGGTGGAGCGGATCGCATCGATCTTATCGATACCGGAGATCGCGTCCTCGATCGGTTTGGTGACATTGTTCTCCACTTCATACGGCGACGCTCCCGGATAGACCGTCATAATGGTGATCACCGGCGGTGAGAATTTCGGGAGGAGTTCGTAGTTCAGCAGGGAATAGCTGAACAGCCCTAGCACCCCCAGCACGCTGAAGATCACCACGATCATCGAAGGGCGTTTTATGGATAATTCAGTAATGGTCATTGTTTTCTTCCTTGGTCAATCCTGCGATGCAGGGGATTATTTGTTGCGGACAACAACAGAGGCGTTGTCCTTCAGATTGTTTTGTCCGTTCACGATCACGGTCTCGCCTTCTTTCAGTCCGGAGACGATCTCGACATTCGTTCCGATCTCACGTCCCACTTTAACACTGCGGAGCAAAGCGACGTTGTTCTGCACCACATACACTTTGGCATTCTTCAGACTGCCGATCACCGCTTCGCGGGGAACGATGATATTGTTCTGACCGCTCTTGATGGAGAACTGCGCGCGGCCGAACATTCCGGCTTTCAGCGGATATTTTGTACTGTTGTCGATACGGACCTCGACAGGATAGGTGTGTGCTTCATCCCCCTTGGCAGCGATGGTCGCGATCTTTCCGTCGAAAACAGCATCAGGATAGATGTCGGTCGTGATCTTTACGTTGTCGCCGACCTTCAGTTTGAAGACATCCTTCTCCGCCACGTTGATCTTCACTTTCAGTTTGGAGATATCGACCACGTTTGCGATCACGGTGGACTGCGGAGCCCCCTGTACCATGGAACCGATGTCCACATTGCGCGCGGTGACAATGCCGGAGATCGGCGTGGTGATCTTGGTATCCTTCAGCTGCCGTTTGGCTACGATATACTGCGCCTCGGCATTCTGGAAGCTCCAGCGGGCCTGTTCGATCTGCGATTCGGAGATGGAGTTCTCTTTATAGAGCGATTCAAAACGCTCCAGGTCCTTCTTTGCCTTTTCGTAGGTCATGGACGCGGTCTTATAATTCGCCTCCTTCAGTTCGGGATCAACCTCGACCAGTACCGAGCCGGCAGGTTTGAAATCGCCGACCTGCGCCAGCACTTTGATGACCCGTCCCTGGGTCTCGGAAATGACGGTGACGTCGTAGTTGGCGGCGATCGTTCCTGTCAGTGTGAAATTGTCCGTGACGGATTGTTTGCTTGCCGTGACGACGGAGACGGAATATGCGGTCGAGATGCCGGCGGATTTCGCCGAAGCCGACTGTGCACCGTCGCTGTTTGCTGTCTGATTGTTCATCATGAATCCCAGCGAGACGCCGAGGACCACGATGGAGATGGAAATAATTCGATACTTCGTCATTGTTCAGATTCCTTCAGTTGATAAGTGAGTTTTGTGTTATTCTCCGACCGATTTCGTCAGCCGGGCCGCCGCCAGTTCATAATCCACCAGCGACTGTGTATAGTTCAATTTTGCGCTCAATAAGGCGACCTCGGAATCGAGCAGATCGGAATTGACGTTCAATCCCTTCTTGTACCGTTCGTTGGTCACGCGGTAATTCTCCTCTGCCTGTTCTACGCCTTTCTTTGCCACATCGGCCCGTTCTTTGGCCTGATTCACCGCCAGGTAGCTCTGTGTCACTTCCAGCGATACGCCGTCCTTCAGCTGTGAGAGCGCTTGTTCTGTCTGTGACAGCTGCGCTTCGGCCTGGGCGGACTGGCTTCCAGACGTATTCCAATTCCAAAGATCGTAGGAGAGGGAGATGCTCACATCCCATGTTCCCTTGAACTCATCCTTGGACGGGAAGACGCGCTGGTTCGGACGGAGATAATTGTAGTTACCGACCAGGAAGACTTGCGGGTACCAACCGGAGCGGGCAATAGATAGATTCGATTCGCTCGCTTTAATCCGTGCATTCATTCCGAGGATCTCGGGACGGTTCTCGACCGCCTTCTTCACCAGTGAATTCATCTCCGTCGTGGAGACGAGATTCGATTCAAGGGTGGATGCGATCTCGATCTCCGTCGAAAGCGGAAGTCCGAGGATGTTGTTGAGTCCGAGCATAGAGAGGGTGACATTATTCTTTGCATCGATCTGACGGACGAGCGCATCGGAGAGCTGCACCTGCACTTTCAGCAGATCGTTGTTGGTCAGCAGTCCCTGCTTCATCATATTCTCGGCATCCACGGCGTGTGCACGGATCTGTGCAACGTTTTCATCCACCATTTTTTTGAATTCGTTCGCACGGTAGAGATTCCAGTATGCGCTCTTGATGCCGTAGATGAGTTCGGCTTTATCCTTGCTGAAATCCTGTTTGGCCGCTTCATAGGAATGGTCGGCGATATCACCCGCACCGGAGATCTTGCCGCCGGTGAACAGCGGCTGCTGCACGGTTGCACGGACGGTATAGTTGTCCAGAATGGTCGGTGAGATCTCGAACTGACCGAACGGTGTCGTCAGGGTGGACGATGGGAGATCGCTCAGCCGAGTATAGACGGCGTTCAGCTTCAGGGAGGGGAGACCGAGCGCACCGGCTTCGCTGGTCTTCGCTTCCGCTGCGATCACTTTGAACTGTGATGATTTCAATCCTTTGCTGTTCTCCAGTCCCGTCTGCACGGCTTGGTCTACGGTAAGGGAGAGTTTTTGCTGAGCATTTGCCAGAACGGCGAATGTGAACACTGCGATGATAAATAGTTGTTTCATTGTCATTGTGCTAACGCCTCTTCTTTCATTTGTTCATGTATTTTATTCTGATATTTTTTCCTGCCCTCTTCGGTCATCATTCCCTCGAAGAAGATCGAAACGGCAGCCTGATATGCCTGACTGAGATTGATCGGCAGATTCGAGAGTACTTCCGGATTGATGATCGCGCGCATTGCTGCGGCGTACATCATCACGAACACCTGCACATTCACATCGGTACGGAAGATTCCAAGATCGACCCCTTGTTTCACCATCTGTGCAAAATCGTTCATCACTTTTTCGGTGCGGAAACTGTCCACTTCTTTCCAGAGGTCCGGCATCGTGCGCTGGATATCCAGAGAGAACTGCGGCTTCATCGTCTGCATTTCCACCGTCAGATAATTGATCGTCCGGATGATCCTGTCAATGAATTCCACGGATGTGTCATTCCGGAAGATCTCACATTGCTTGTGAATGTGATGGAGTTTTTCCTTGGTGATCTCTTTAACGAGTTCCTCTTTACTGGTAAAGAATTTATAGATGGTCTTCTTGCTCATTCCCATACCATGGGCGAATTCTTCCATGGTCATTTTACTGAATCCGTTTGCAAAGAAATGTTCTTTCGCTGCATCCAGAATTCTTTGTCGTAATTCTAAATCGGACAATTTTATCTCCTTTGAAATTTCACCATTGGAAACCTTGAACGTGTTTATGGTTTCCAAAGTTCCATTAAAAAATGCAGATTTCCTGCATAGATTGACGATTAGGTCGTATTTATATTGTAGGAAACTGAGTTAGTTTCTACGGTTTCCAATATAAAGAAGTTTCACCCATCGGCGCAATATTTCTGGTGAATATTAAGAATCTTTAAAAATCGTCGATTTCAAAGAACTTCATGAAGTTACGACGAATCGGTGACGGAGTTGAGGCAATTTCGGTCAATCCTGATAAAATATCGGTGAATTCCCGCAGAATAGTAGAAGAGGGGAACAATTTCCTATTCCGGAGGGATTCACCATTTCTTGAAGATGAAGAATGCCGCCGCAATGATCAGCGCAAATCCGACAAGATAGTTCCAGCGGAGCTCTTCTTTGAGATAGAGGAGGGAAAAAAGGGAAAAGACGATGAGAGTGATCACTTCCTGGATCGTCTTCAATTCAGCAGCGTTGAACGGACCGTGTCCGTACCGATTGGCCGGGACCATCAAACAATATTCGAAGAAGGCAATTCCCCAGCTTGCCAGGATCACTTTCCACAGCGCAACATCCTTGAATTTCAGATGCCCATACCAGGCAAATGTCATAAAAATATTGGAAGCGGTGAGCAGGAAGATGGTCTGCATGTGATCCTCGTGTCTGTTTCAATCGGTTTTGAATTGATGAAACATACAAAAATATCCTGGGCGACAAAAGGAATGATGTCAGTATTTCTCTCCTGAGTTATCGGAGACTCTGTTCGAGCGCCGTCTTCGCATCGGTCCGCTCGTCCCGGTACTTTACGATGAGCGGTGTGTAGAGGGCCAGGCCATGCTCCTTCGCGAATGGAGAAGAGACCGCCCTCGTACCGGCAACGACAACTGCACCTTCCGGAATAATAACGGACCCCAGATGGTCACGTCCAATGACCGTTCTATTGACGAGATCATAGACAGGGGTGGAAGCATTCAGGATGACGCCGCTGCCGATCACGGCGCGCCGCTTCACGATGGTCCCTTCAAAGATCCCGCAGTTGCCGCCGATGACCACCTCATCCTCAATGATCACCGGCATCGATCCGACCGGCTCCAACACCCCGCCCAATTGCACCGCTGCGCTGAGATGCACCCGCTCGCCCACGTAGGCACAGGAACCGACAAGCACGTTAGAATCGACAAGCGTTCCGGCGCCGACATGTGCGCCGACATTGATGAAAGCCGGAGGCATGACGATCACTGAGGAGGCGAGATATGCTCCTTTGCGGATGGATGTCCCTCCGGGAACGATACGGATATTGTCCTTCAGTGTTATCTTCTTCAACGGGAAGGTATGCTTGTCAAAATATTGGAATGGTGCGGAACGCGGGATGGAAGAGATCTTCCCGAGCCGGAATCCAAGCAGGATCCCTTTCTTCACCCATGCATTCACTTTCCATACGCCGTCGATCCTTTCGACTGTCCGCACTGTGCCGTTGTCCAGCAGCGGGAGGAAGGAAGCGAAGACCTTCATCCCATGCTTGGATGGAGTTGCAAATTCCCTTTCGACCGCCTGTTGCAGCTGTTCGATCCGATCGTTCTTCATGCATGCTCCACGAGGGACAGTTCTTCCAGTGCACGGCGGAGTGTGAATTTATGTTCTAAAGACATGGGAGTCAGCGGCAGCCGGTATGCTTCCGTGATCATTCCCATCATAGCGAGGGCAGCTTTTGCGGGGATCGGATTGGAATCGATGAAGTTCAGGTTCATCAGGTCGAGCAGCCGTTCGTGGATCGACCGCGCCTGAACAAAATCCCCGGCAAGACAATGCTGCACCATCAACGAGAATTCCGCGGGGACTTCGTTGGCTGCAACTGAAATGACTCCGTCCGCACCGAGCGACATCATCGGCAATGTGAGAGCATCGTCGCCGGAGAGGAGGACAAAATTGTTCGGACGATGCCGGAGGATCTCCATCACCTGCGGGATATTTCCGGATGCTTCCTTGATCCCTGCGATCCCCGGAAGTTCTGCCAGGCGTAGCGTTGTTTCGGCATTGATATTACTTCCGGTCCTGCCGGGAACATTGTAGACAAAGACGGGAATATCGACCGCTTCCACGATGGCGCGGTAATGTTCAAAGAATCCTTTCTGCGTCGGTTTGTTATAGTACGGAGCGACAGAAAGCACGGCGTTCGCGCCGATCGCACGGGCATGCTGCGTGAGCGAGATCGCTTCGCGTGTGGAATTACTCCCTGCTCCGACGATGATCGGCACACGGCCGTTCGTCTGCTCGGCGACAATATCCATCACATGGTGATGTTCCGGATGAGAGAGCGTAGCGCTTTCGCCGGTGGTGCCGACCGGAACCAGTCCGTTCACACCGCCGGAGATCTGAAATTCCACCAGACGGCGGAGCGCGTCGACATCGATGTCGCCGTTGGACAGCATCGGTGTGACAAGAGCTGTTGCAACGCCGCGAAATGTGAATGTTGAGGACATAATGATTCCTTTAATGATGAGTGAGTGATTTATCGAAGACAAGATTCTCGAACGAGAAGATCCCTTTGAATTCCTGTGTCATTTCCGCGGCAATAACGGCACCGAGCGCGAATCCGCTGCGATTATGGGCGCGGTGGATCACTTCGATCTCGTCCGCCGGTGCATGAAAGAGAACGGAATGGTCGCCGAAGACGGTCCCGATGCGGGTGCTAGTGACTGAGATCTCTTGCGGGAGGAGCGGTGATGCATGCAGATCGGTGTTGAT
The DNA here is from genome assembly GCA_943364975.1 of Synechococcus sp. UW140. Taxonomy (GTDB): domain Bacteria; phylum Bacteroidota; class Ignavibacteria; order UBA10030; family UBA8401; genus UBA8401. The sequence continues at coordinate 13,860 of CALRIY020000001.1, read as the reverse complement.
GCGCTCTTTTCTGCGAAGATAATCCAGTATGATCTGTGCGGCGCTCAAGGCGGTTCCGCTCGGTGCATCTTTCTTTTTGACATGGTGTGTTTCATGAACAGCGACATCATATTCCGGGAACTGATCCATCAGTTTCGATGCTTCCCGGATGATGCGGAAGAACATCTGAGCGCCGATAGAGAAATTATTCCCGTAGACAATGGTCCCATTGAGGGAGGCGGCCTTTTGGAGCAGCTCTTCCTTTTGTTCCTGCCATCCGGTGGTCCCTTCGACCAGCGGAATGCCGAGTCTACAGCACACCTCAATTGTATTGGATACAGCGGCGGCGTTGGAAAAATCGATAAAACAGTCGATATGCTGTGATGCAAACAGCGCCGGATCTGCCGGCGGAAGGGGTGAGGAAGAGGAGAATCGGGCGGTCACGGTATGTCCGCGCAGTCGGGCGATCGTTTCGATCTCGCGTCCCATATGTCCGTACCCAACCAGTGCGATGTTCATGTCATTCCTTTAAAATGAAAAAACGCAGAGAGGCGCATAAGGACTCCCTGCGTTGGAATGATATGGACCGTGCTGATGCTGGAACCGGTCAACGACAATTCTGTGCAGTTCGTCATAGCGCATTGTTCCGGCCGTGTGGTCCGGAACAACAGTCTGCAAGTCGTATTCTTGCATCCCAAGCATGGAACGGGAACAGGTTCCATCTTTCGGCGGTGCTACCAGCTGACCTTTTCGTTGTGCTTCGGCGAGTTGTTCCGACTCTCCGCACAAGTACTCGTGTGCACCGCTCCTCTAAGACTACTACAATTAACAAAATTGTATTTCGGTTGTCAACAAATATTTCGTATTTTTACTCCGAACCATTCACCGCAGCAGCTCAAGAAGAATTTTTTCGTCACGCAGAGTGACAATAATGAACACATGATCGCAAAACTTGCATTAGAGAACGGCACCGTCTTCACAGGAGAGCATTTTGGTGCGGAAGGCGAAACATCCGGCGAGGTCTGTTTCAATACGAGTCTGACGGGATATCAGGAGATCCTCACTGATCCCTCCTACGCAGGACAGATCGTGACCATGACCTATCCGCTCATCGGAAATTACGGAGTGAATCCGGATGACGTGGAATCAGTGAAACCGCAGGTGAGCGGATTCATCGTGAAGGAGTATTTCGATTTCCACAGCAACTGGCGAGCGAATTCATCCCTCGGCGACTGGCTGAAGAAGAACAATATCCTGGCGATCCAGGGACTCGACACACGGATGCTGACGAAGATCCTGCGGACGCAGGGTGCGATGCGCGGCGTGATCTCCACCGTCGACCTGGATGATGCATCCTTGATCGCAAAAGCAAAAGCATCTCCGGACATGAACGGTCTTGATCTTGCAAAAAAAGTGACAACGGAGAAACAATATCGATGGAGCGATGTCGATACGACATCATTCGCACTGACGACGAAGAATGGCGAGACACGGAATGCCCGGTACAAAGTGGTCGTGCTTGATTACGGCGTGAAGCAGAATATCCTGCGCCGGCTTGCTACCTACGGATGCGATCTGACCGTTGTGCCGGCAAGTTGTTCTGCGGAAGATGTGCTGGCGATGAATCCGGACGGGATATTCTTGTCCAACGGTCCCGGTGATCCCGATGCAGTGAAATACGCGATCCTGAATATCAAAAAACTGATCGGGAAGAAGCCGATCTTCGGCATCTGTCTCGGCCATCAGCTGCTTGCCCTTGCGGTTGGAGGAAAGACCTATAAACTGAAATTCGGTCACCGTGGCGGGAATCATCCGGTAAAGAATCTGAAGACGAATATCATTGAGATCACCTCGCAGAACCACGGATTTGCGGTGGATTGGAACTCCATGGACCAGTCACAGGTGGAATTGACCCATATCAATCTGAACGATCAGACGGTGGAAGGGTTCGAGCATAAGAATCATCCCGTTTTCTGCGTGCAGTATCACCCCGAAGCCTCACCCGGTCCGCACGACAGCGATTATCTATTCTCGAAGTTCATTCAGATGATGGAGAAGCAATCTAAAAACTAAGGGAAGATTGCTTCGTCGCCCTGAAAACAGGACTCCTCGCAATGACCATACATTTTGAGACGGGTTCTAATGATATTTGATAGTAACACTTCGACTTCGCTTAGTGTAACGGTCATTTTTAAAAGAAGAAAAGCCGCTCATCGAGCGGCTTTTTTCGTTAACATCATATTCAGATATATCACTTCTTTTCTTTCTGCTCAAAGAACTCGTCGCTGATCCCTTTGTTCACATCATATTCGGAATATTGCAGTATGACGCTCCCTTTTTTCGGCATGCGGTTGGGACTGTAGATCTTCTCGGCGAGTGAATCAGCATTCTGATCGAAATCGAACGAGGCGGAGATCCGTAACGGAAGGATATATTTTCCATCGATCGTCGTACTCTCCACATTCAATTGGATCTTACGTCCTTCCGTCGGGAATGCTTCAAGTCTGGTGATGGTCCATTGTGCGGCATCCACCCAGACAAAACTCTCGCGGACCTGTTTCCCTTTTTCAGGTTTTGTTACGAGCCGGAGTTTGTAGAGTGTCTTTCCGTCTGCCTCTTCCTTTCCCATCAGCGAAGCGTCGAACTTCTTCAGCAGATCACCCGGATTCAGATCGAACATATTCTTCGGCAGGAAGGAGGTGTTCTTCGATTCCGTTTTGAACTTGTTCGGCTGCTTGAAATAGATCTTTACTTTCATCTCCGGAACTCGCAGACGCTCCATCTCCACTTTCGCCGTGAGCATCGCGGAATAATCCTTCACCGCATCGAAATTCGCTTTTACGTTCAGGAGGATCCTCTCGGCCGTCAATTGTTGAGCCGTTAACGGCGCAACAGAAATAAGACTGATGATGATTAACAGTGACAGGTATTTCATCGGTGACCCCTTCATGCGTTCCTTTTCACAATAAAAATGTTATATAACACCATTAAGACGGTGGAGCCGAACCCGATCGCCGCGAGAATTCCCCACATCATCGTCGGGTTCATCGTATCCTGCAGATAGGTCTTCACGAGCCAGCCGGAGAGCGGTCCGGCAATGAACGAACCGATGGCAACAGGAAGGAACGCGAATCCCATATACGTGCCCACCTGTTCCTTCGGGGCGAGGGAAGCGACATATTCATAGAAGCGCGGTGCCTGGGTCGCTTCGCCGATCGCAAAGAGCATCATCGCGATCACCGCCGCAGTGATGGTCGGGGAGAATGCCATAAGGATCCAGGAGAAACTGGCGATGGCAAATCCGAGCGACATCGCGGTGATGGGACTCCACTTCTTTACCATCGCCGTAATCGGAACGCTGACGAGAATGATCGTCCACGCATCCACGGTCTCCAGGATCTCGAACTGGGCGAACTTCAGCACTTCGGTGATGTAGAATGGGAAGGAGTAGAATATCTGCCAGAACATGATCCAGAATCCTGAGAAGATGACGAGGAAGGAGATGAATTTCACATTCCGGAAAACGGTGAGCATATCAGCGAACACTTTGCCGAGCGACGCCTGCGGTTTGGCATCGGCCGCTTTCGGAGGCTCTTTATAGAACAGCAGCGTGCCGATCAACAGCAGGAATGAAGTGAGAGAGGACATGATCAGCACGTATTCGATGCCGAGTCCTTCGCGTACCTGCAGCGCGAGGATCGGTCCGACCGCACCGCCGATATTCACGAGGGTATAATAGATGGAATATCCGAGCGACTGTACATTGTCATTCGATGTTTTCGCGACCGTTCCGACGATGCACGGTTTGATCAGCGAGCCGCCGATCGCCGTGAGGATAAGCACCGCAACGACATAGGTCGTCTTTCCGATCGATTCCACGATCGCTTGTCCGAATTCCAATCCGGCAAGTCCGATCAAAAAATATCCGACCGTGAAGAAAGCGAAACAGGCAGAGAGTGTCTTTTTGAATCCATACCGGTCCACAAAGACTCCGGCGATGATCGGCAGGGAATAGAGAAGACCGGAAAAGAGTCCCGCGAGTGTTCCGGCCGCCTGTACGCCGAGTCCGACCCTGTTGGCAAGATAGACGGTGAGGACAGCTTTAGAGCCGTAGAAAGCGAAACGTTCAAAAAGTTCAAGGGTGTTGGCGATCCAAAATGTGGGAAGGAATCCCGTCCTCATTTCGGAAATGGTCTTGGAAATGCTCATGCTGCTCCTTTATTGTTAACCACAGATTCAGAGATTGTTTACGTCAAAATATCTTTGCGCTTGAAGATCCACATCGTCGCTCCCCAGAAGACGAGACTGTTGATGCCGAGCGCTGCGACGGAATTCCAGATTCTATCCCAGTCATACGGATCGCGGAACGCCTGCTGCCAAACATTCATATGGGTGGTGAAGAACCACGGTTTGATCCCCTCCACCGATTCCACCGGAAGGTTCGAGATGATCAGGAAAACGACGATCACTGTCATGGTGGTGATGATCGGCCCGATGGCATTCTCCACAAAAGACGAGATGAAGAATGCGAGGGAAGCGACAACGAACATGGACCAGATAGCGAGTCCATACGCGAAGAGGAACCGGATGAGCAGATCGGATTCCGGGAGGATCGTGATACCGTCCTTATCGAATGCGATCAGATCGCCGGTGCCGAAGATCCATTGGCCAAGACCGAGAGAGAGGATGGCGATCACGATCACCAGAGATGCTGTATAGATGAGGGTCGCGAGATATTTTGCGTTGAGAATGCGCGTGCGAGAGACGGGACGGATGAGCGTCAGCCGGAATGTTCCGCTCGTCGCTTCGCCGGCAAGCTGATCACCGGCCACAAGCGCGATCAGCGTCGGTACGTGGACCCAAAGTCCGTTCATGATCAACTGTGCGACCACCCAGCCGTTGAACAGATTTCCGGTGATGAGGAATTCCGACTGCAGGGTCTTCAGCTGATAATTGATGAACTTACCCCCTTCGATCCAGATGATCCACATGATCACCGGGATCAGCACCGTAGTGGCAATGAATCCGATATAGGTGCGCCATTTGGCGTAGGTCTTGAAGAGTTCCCAGTAAATAAGATTGAGCATAAAAGCCAAAGAAATAAATAGAAATTACAAGATTACAAGATTGCAAAATTACAAGATTACAAGATCTATGTTGATCGTCATTCAGAGACCGTCGTTTTTTCCAGGAAGTATTCTTCCAGACTTCGTTTCGGTTCTGCTGAGAACACCCTGCAATTTGCCTTCACCAATTCTTTGATGAGGGCCGGAACATGTTTGGGATCCGCTTTCACAAGGATTCCTTCCTCCGTGGATCGAATGTCCGACACAATTTTAAGTTTTCCCAGAATTCCGAGTGATTTTTTTACCGGCTCGACCTTCAGAAGGATATTATTCGCGTTGGCTTTCAGCAGATCCTCAACTTCTCCCTGCACGATCATCTTTCCATTGTTGATGATGGCCATGCGCGTGGCGACCTGTTCCACTTCATTCAGCAGGTGCGACGAGAGGAAGACGGTGAGTCCGCGTTCTTTGGTGAGACGGGTGATGAGCTCGCGGACCTCTTTCATTCCCTGCGGATCGAGTCCGTTCGTCGGTTCATCCAGCATGATCAATTCGGGATCGCAGAGCAGCGCCTGAGCGATACCGAGGCGCTGTTTCATTCCATGGGAGAAGGTTTTCACTTTGTCGAGCGCACGGTCGGCGAGACCGACGATCTCGAGTGTTTCCATGATCTTCTTGTCTGCGGGAGTTCTGCCGAGGGTGAGCGAGCCGGCGATCTGCATGTTGCGGTATGCGGAGAGGTACAGATAGAAATCAGGTTTTTCGACGATGCCGGCGACCTTCTGCAGAGCGAGTTCCCGCTGCCGGAAAAGATCATGACCGAACAATTCCACACGTCCGGTGGTGGGCTTGATCAGCGAGAGGATCATCCGTATGGATGTGCTTTTTCCGGCGCCGTTCGGGCCGAGAAAGCCGAAAACATCCCCCCGATGTACTTCAAGATTGATCGATTGTGCGGCCCATCGGTTCTTATAATGTTTGCCGAGGTCGGTGGTGCGGAGGATGATGTCGCTCATAGCATCAAAAATAATTGACAATTGACAATGGAAAATTGAAAATAAAAAACCAACAAGTTTTACTCGAACAATTGTCCATTGTCAATTTTCAATTGTCAATTATACTTAGTTTGGTTCCCGCAAAATATCGGTCGACTGGATATCTTTTCCCTCGGTGATCTTCGCTTTGGCTGCTTTTCCTTTCAGCGCATCTTCGATCACTTTTACGCGGCCGACCTTGGTCTCTTCGGCTCCGAGATCGAGTCCGGTGTCCGGATCTTTGATCGGTTCACCGACGCGGTAGATATCGAATTCCATCCCGACCTTTACGTTCCCTTCGGAGCCGGGTTTCATTAATAATGTACCGTCGCTGTTCATCTTCAGGATCTTACCGGTGAAGGGGATCTTTCCCATGTTCTCGGTGATCAGTTCCACGACGCCGTCCACCGCTTCGCGGCATGCTTTTCCGATGTCGGTATCGTCCCAGCTGTCCATATTGTTGAAATCGATCCCTTCATAATCGAAGGCGATGCCGGCGGAGGATTCATCACCCTCTTTGGTCTCGGCGGCAACGATCTCGCCCGTGACGGTGTTGACGAGGCGGACATCCACGACGGCGCGCGAGGTCTTCATTTTGATCCCTCCGCTGATGAAAGAGAGTCCTCCGGACACTTTGTTCTCTTTCGTCCCGAATTCGGAGACGGAGCCGACCACGAGCAGTTCAACGCCGAGCAGTTTTCCCACTTTCGGGGCGGTCTCGGCGGTGACGAGTCCGCTCTCGCCGAGTTTCTGTTCGCTCAGCACTTTTTCCAGTTCCTGGCGTTCGATCACGGAGAATTTTCCCGATTTCACGAGCGCCGTGGTGAGCATATCGGCAACGCCGGAACCGAGATGATGATACCCGGAGCCGGTCTTATCTTCGAAGGAGGAGACAGCGACACGTTTTTTCAATTGAGCATTGGAGAAGGAAACTAGGATAAGCAGGGCGAGAAGGATCGACAGACGTTTCATAAGGAATCTCCGAAAGATGAGTAAAGATTCATGTGAATCGGAAGAAATATAGAGAGAAAGGGAGGAAGAAGCAACGAGCCTAGATCTTCCTGGTGGAGCCTTTTGCAGTAAATGAATAAGGAATTTCTTCGGAATCGATCGGAAGCCGCCAATGGTCCGGATCCTGATACTGGTACGCCTTGTCGGTGATATTGACAATCAGGGAAGGCTCAGACGAGATGTTCTGCACGGCATGCCACACTCCGGGGGGAACGATCAGGAGCGTCGGCGCGGCCACACCCGTTCGGAATTCATTCACCATCCGGTATGTCGGAGATCCGGTCCTGCCGTCAAACAGCACGGTCTTTACCGATCCGAGCGAAATAAAAAGCCGGTCGATGGTATGCTGATGACTGTGCCAGCCGGAGATCTCCCCCGGATTCAAAATGACTTGAAAGATCTGATCGATTGTTGCCGGACTGGCGAACCAATCCTGACGGAAGATCTCCGTCAGGATACCATTATCTTTCAGGACATTGGCGATCCGTTTGATCACAACACCGTCGATCAACGACTGTGTTCTCTCCCAATCCGCCGAGATATTGTGTTTGTCCTTGGTGCTTCCGCTGATATTTCCTTCTTCAGGAGTATAAATGTTCTTCATGATCAAGAATCCTTCATTGGTAAACCGCGATGTTTTCTGAGCCACATTAAGAATCCCCCTTTTTTTCCGAAACGGTAGAAATTCCGTACGGCGTTGGGGTGAAATCCAGCTTCAACAAACAATCCGTTGACAGCGTTTTTGATCAGCCGTTTCATCAAATAGAATACCGAATACGTTCGGAGATAATTGGATTGTTCAGTCAGTGAAACGATGGTCAGGACGTCTGTGCGGAATTTGTCAAGATTCCGTATTCGTTGTGAATATACTGAATGTTCTTTGTCTGTCGAATCAACATACGAATTTTTTCGGAAACCGGAAGGGATAAGGACCGTGCTCAATTCCGGGAAGAGGATCATTCTTTTCTTCTTTTTCCATGCTCGGTAAAGAAAATCCTGCGACGGTGCATTATAGAGCAAATATCCGGAGCGCCATCCATTCAGTTCCGTGTGGAGAGAACGTCTGAAACACCAGGTGGATGCCGGAACGATCGTCATTGGTGTATACCGCTGTTGAAGATTTGCGTTGACAAGGATCAGCCGATCGTTCGGTTCAACATTCAGGGCGAGTCCGTACACGAGATCGGCATCCGTATCGAGAAGACGGCGTATGCAGCCATCCAAATGTGTGTCCATCCAGAGATCATCGTGGTTCAGAAAGGCCAGCAGCTCGCCCCGGGAATGCTCAACTCCTGCATTGTTGGGAACGGACTGTTCGCCGTGATGTGCAGGCAGATTAATGTAGGTGATCCGGGGGTCCTGAAAAGAGGAAACAACGTGCTGCGTATCATCCGTACAGTGGTCACCCACCACGATCAGTTCCCAGTTGGGATACGTTTGACGCAGTACACTTTCGATCGAATAACGGATGATACCGCTTCGGTTGTAGGTTGACATGACGATCGAGATGAGCGGTTCCATTGTTCCGGTCAGATAATGTGTGAGATAAAATTCGCGAGTTGAGCGGTCGGACCGAGCGCAGCGTGTGCGAACAGCGTTCCCGCGATCCTGCTGACGACCAGCCAGGAAATAAAGTTGTGGAACGATGACTCGTTGATCGTTTCATCCTTCGTCCCATCCACAAAGATAGCGATTGCCGGCACAACCAACACGATCGAGATGACGGTGGAGATACCATTCAGCAATGAGAAAAGACTGACCGATGTGCCCCGTAATTCCGGAGTGATGGTAGCGGCAACGATGGCGGAAAAACCGCTGATCGTGAGGAAAGCGATCGCTATCGTATTGGCGGCGAGCGCTTTGAATGGCCCCTGGAGAGGAAGAGTCAGATATGAATATATCGGAAGACCTTGTTTCACGTTGCTGTGCCGTAGTTCCGCCCGTCCTTTTGCGGTCACATAATAGAGCAGTGAACGGATGACGGAATGTGTCGAAGCGATCCTTCCGACGATCACATGCAGAAGCCGTTGTGTCGCCGGGATCAACAGTGCTCCTGCAACGGTTCCGACGGTAGAGACTCCGATCAATACATGCAGTTGTGCGGAGATATCGACACTTCCACCGGCGAGGATCTCCGTTTCGACCCATTTTGTCAGAAGCGGAATCTGCAGTGACGTGGCGGTTCGGGAAAACAGAAAGAGGAAATTGAACAATGCAGCACTGATGGCGACCTTGCCGGATTTCACTCCTGCCATTCTCAATGCGTAGGAAGAGGTATCGATGCAGTGAATAATGAACGTCAGCAGAACAATAAATGCAAAACTCACTGTGAACATAATGGGATGAAGATATAAATTTTCACATGCAGAAACAAAAGAGAATTTACACAGTTTTTCCGGCAACTTTCGGCTTTCTTGTGCATCTTAGCAATAGACCAATCATAGAAGCGGGAAGTGTGAATTCGATATTCAGATCAGACGAAGTATTAACAGCACAATTAAAGAACGGCGATCTCCATGCCGGTTCCGTTCTGTATACCCGTCACAAACAGGCGGTCTATTCCTTTTGTCTGAAGATGCTCAGGGATTCGGCTTCAGCGCAGGATGCGGCTCAGGAGACATTCCTGAAGATGATCTCGAAGATCCACTCCGTTCAGCAGGGTACAACACTCAAGAGCTGGCTCTTTTCTGTCGCCCGGAATGAAGTGCTGATGGTGCTGCGCAGGAATAACATCGTTCCGATGCAATCTCTTGATGATGAAACCGAAGTCTTTGACCCGTCAACTCCCCTCACAATATCCATGGATTCCGAACTGGGAGAAAATATCCTTCTGGCCATCGGCCGATTGAAACCGGCGTACCGCGAAGCGTACCTGCTTCGCGAAACGGAAGGATTGAGTTACGAAGAGATCGCATCGGTAACGGGAACATCAGTGAGTTCGGTGAAAACAAAATTATTCAAATCGCGGAAGGCATTGCATGTAATGCTGAGACCGTATCTGTAAGGAGAAATATCATGAATCACGAAACACTTCAAGAAATGATCAGTCAGTTCATGGATAATGAACTGCCGAAGGAGCAGCATCGGGAAATGTTCATGCATTTGGCGGAGTGCGAGGAGTGCAGAGAGTTCTTTGCAGAGACGAAGAGGATCCATGATGCAGTGAGCACATTGGCTGATGAATCATTTCCCGCCGATATGGATCGAAAATTCTCCGTCCTCCGTCTTGATAATAGTGAACATCCCTATGTCGCACAAAAGATGCTTGTCCCGATACCATCTGCGATCCTTACCGTGATCGCAGCATTCCTGATCGGTTTTTCACTGCTTTTCTCGTTCCAAACGTTATCCGGTCCGGAGCCGGACAGGTTTCAACAGTCGTTCAATGATCATCAGTTCTTCAACAGTCAGGTTCCGCTCAGAAATTAAGGATACATACTCTCATGAAAAAATATCAGCCGTTCGTTATACGCCTTAGTGTCGTCGCGCTGCTCATCATCGTGTTGGCGCCGCTGTACGCCTCATTCTCCGGAATGATGTATGCGCACCGGCAGGCCGCAATGCACACTGTGACTGTGAGCCAAATCATCGTAGCGCTCTTTTTGATCTATCATCTTGTTCAAAGTGTGATCTTCATTTTGATCCAGCGGCCGGATCCTTCACCGGCATTGGTCCGATTCCACTCCTTGGGAGCCGGCGGACTGGTGAAACAGTATTACGCCACACAATTGAGTCCGGTTTTTAAGAAGAAGATCTGGTTCGTTGTGTGGGGTGCATTCATTTATTCTTTTGTTCTGTTAAGCTATTTTGCCGAGATCTACAGCGGCTATGAGGATGTTTTCCTGAAGAATGGACGTATAGAAATGAAATATAGGGATGCCTTCAGGGATTACTTTGTCTCTGACGCGAAAAGTTCCAATACACACATCGAACTCATAGGATTTTTTACGGAAGATAATAATCCGATCAAATACATCTCGGATATGATCACGATTGCAAAGGATGTACATGAAGCCGGTGCGAAAGTGGTCGTGGTCGATCTGCCCGGGCGGATCTTTCCTATCACACAAAAACGGCTCCAAGCGCTTGATTCATTGTTGAACATTCTTCAATCGTTTCAGTTTGTTACCTTTGCCGGTGATTACTGGTTCTATCAAAATCCTATAGCGAACAATAATCTTTCGCCATACACGGTGAAAAAAATAGAACGATATAGTCTCTACCATCCTTCAGACCTCATCCGATATTACCCGTATCGGAACAGGACCGATATCGCGCTTGCTGCGGCGAGGAAATATTTCGGAATAGCGGATTCTGTACGACCGATGAGGAAGGAAGGAGAGATCATCCTCGGTTCCATCCGCATCCCCGTCAATAGATCGGGTGAAGCATTCTCGGACAATGTTTTTGCCATGAACGGTATCAATATTCATTATTCCGCGTTCAGAGGATTCAACGAAACGGACCAAACTGCGGATGACCGGATGTACTATACTGAGGACCCCGCTTCGATCGGTATGCACGTCGGAGGTGCAAAAGCACCGAGCGAAGACCTGAGCGGTGCACAAGGAGTGTTCAACGGAAAAGTGGTTCTGATCACTTGGAATTATAGTGAACACCATTTCACCACTCCGTTGTTTACCCAATCCGTCGCCAGTTCCATTGTTAATATCATTGAGAATAAGCATTATTCGCACAGCGGAACGATCACCATTGGATTGGTTGTTTTTGCGGTCATTCTGATCGGAGCAGTTTCATTTCGCTATGGAAGTATAGTGACCATCGTAACAGGAACGGTGCTCTCGTTATCTATCATTGGAACCGGAACGGCCGCTTTTCTCTCTTCGCACATGATCATAGAAATTTTGTATCCACTCACTGCTGCGGTTCTTTCCATGATCATTTTCTCATTATTGAGGATCTCATTCAACACACGAAATTGAAGTGCCGCTGGTTCTTGTTTCCCCTCCATTTTTTCGCCTTAGAAACTGAAATCAAAAACCCCGAAGTTCTTACGAATTCGGGGTTTTTGTCCTACGATCACTGCAGAAATTATTTAGCATCACTCCCGACAAAAGCGACGGGAGTGATGCTTTGAGAATAATCACTTGAGCAGCACCATCTTCGTCACCGCCCGTGTCTGGATCGGTTTCTCGCCGAGAGTTATTGTATTGAGGACGCAGAAATAGACTCCTGCGCTGAGTGATGATGTATACTTGAATGAATGGAATCCTGGGTCATAATCGGTATCGATCAGTTCATCCACAGTCTGTCCGAGTGTGTTCACTATGGTGATGCGGACATGACTCTTCAGCGGCAGATCGAAACGGATCTGCGTGGATGGGTTGAACGGGTTCGGATAATTTTGGTATAACAAAAAGTCGCTCGCTGTTGGAACAGGAGCAATTGGAGTCTTCGGTGTATACTCTGAAAAATTATCCTTGAACAATTCCCGCGTTAGATCGGTGTATAACCGCAATTTAGTGATGCTGTTCAGCCGGTCTGTCCCCTGAGCGATGACGAACGCCGCAACGATCTCCTGTGTGTCGCCGGCAGCAAAATTGAATGGACCAATAGAGAGAATTGAACGAGCATCACGGGGAGAATAAGATTTTGTCTGTGTCCATCCGGAATCAGTGACCGGATCGCCGGCAAAGACGAATCGAGTAGTATCTCCGGTGATAGGGTCGATATATGGTGCTTCGGTCTTGCCAACCCGACCGTTCAATTCGTTGTATTTTCTTATTGGAAAATTAGGGCTGCCAAGCGGCGGTTCAAAATCATCCCAAAAGGTATCCAGGATCATTGGATAAGCGTACGGTCTGACATTCGTGAAACCGGCGATTCTATTTCCATCGAAATGTGCTGTATCTGAAAGAGAACCGGGTCTTTTGGGTCCCTGCAGCAATACAAAACCATTGGCTGGGGGATTTGATCCGTATCCGTTACCGCCATCATCACTGTTATCACCATTGTAGACATACGAAAGATCTTTGACCGTATCGACACCGACGCAATCATCATTCCCATCGCCGATGTCAGTATCAGACCATATTCCAAAAAAGACGCTGTCATAATCCGCATCGCTTTTGTTGATGATCTTCCAGCGGAAGAACATGACATTTTTCAGCCAATACTCTTGATCGAAACCATAATAGGTCGCCTGGATCTCCACACCCATCGGCTTCGTCGTACCGGTTGCTATGTGGTTGGAGTAATTTCCATCATTGTACACCGACCATAACTGCTGGTCACCCCACAGTTTGGGGGCGTCGATCCCTTTGTCCCATCGTCCGTTCTTGTTCACATCATTGTACGGCGCACCGAGATCTCCCGGCCAGTCATTGTAATCGGGATTCGTGCCGGTAACAGCATCCTTTCGTTCAATCTTATAGAGCCGGTACCGCGGATGATCCGGATTGCCGATAGCACTAATACTGTTGGTCGTCGTATTGAATGTGGTGAGGATGGGACCAGGCTGAAATTCCGTTGAATAGTCCTGCACAGCTGTTCGAAGGGAATCTGAAGGTCGATGAAGGCCGATAAGCCAGATTCCAGCTGTATAAACGGCGGTCTTGTTCGTCCCCTTCGGCCAGTAGAGTCCCGGACTGTTCGTTTGCAGATAATCGCAGAACGGACCGGAAGCGTTGATGTTCGCTTTAATGTTGTTCCCGTCGAAGTATTTCCACCCCATCAACTGAGTTGAATTGGATTTGAGAATTCGTTTTGCCGGACCATCCTGTGCAGAGATCTGCATCGTCAGGAAAATC